>NZ_JAUYOJ010000096.1 GCF_030697925.1 Phenylobacterium sp.
TTCATGCAGTTCGAGCAGTTCGCCGACGGGACCCGCCGCGACCTGCCCAAGCCGCAGATCGACACCGGCATGGGCCTGGAGCGCATCGCCGCGGTGATGCAGGGCGTGCACGACAACTACGACATCGACCTGTTCCGCACCCTGATCGCGGCGTCGAAGGAACTGGTGGCCGGGGGCTCCAACGGGCCGTCGCACCGGGTGATCGCCGACCACCTGCGCTCGGTCAGCTTCCTGATCGCCGACGGGGTCTCGCCCTCCAACGAGGGCCGCGGCTATGTCCTGCGTCGGATCATGCGCCGGGCCATGCGCCACGCCCACCTGCTGGGCGCCGAGGAGCCGTTGATGCACCGCCTGGCGCCGGTCCTGGTGGCCGAGATGGGCGGGGCCTATCCCGAGCTGCGCCGCGCCGAGCCGGTGATCGTCGAGACCCTGCGCCAGGAGGAGGAACGCTTCCGCCGCACGCTCGGCCGCGGCATGACCCTGCTGGACGAAGCGACGGCCAAGATGACGGAAGGCGGCGTGCTGCCCGGCGAGACCGCCTTCAAGCTCTACGACACCTACGGCTTCCCGCTGGACCTGACCCAGGACGCGGTGCGCAACAAGGGCCTGACCGTCGACCTGGACGGCTTCGACGCGGCCATGAAGCGCCAGAAGGACCAGGCCCGCGAGGCCTGGACCGGTTCGGGCCAGTCCAGCCAAGGCGCCGAATGGTTCGCCATCCGCGAGCGCCTCGGCGCCACCGAGTTCCTCGGCTACGACACCACCGAGGCCACCGGCAAGCTTCTGGCCCTGGTGGCGTCGCGGGGGGAAGTCGCCGAGGCCGAAGCCGGCCAGACCGTCTTGGCGGTGTTCGACCGCACCCCCTTCTACGCCGAAAGCGGCGGCCAGGCCGGCGATGTCGGAGAGGTCGAGTGGGCCGCCGGCAAGGCCCGGGTGCTCGACACCCAGAAGCAGGCCGGCGACCTCTTCGTCCACGAGCTGGAGATCCTCGAGGGGTCGCTGACCCCGGGGACCGACGCGCGCCTGGCGGTGGACGCGGAGATCCGCACGACCACGCGCTCCAACCACTCGGCGACGCACCTGCTGCACGCGGCCCTGCGCCACGTCCTGGGCCCGCACGTCTCGCAGAAGGGCCAGATGGTCGACGGCGAGCGCATCCGCTTCGACTTCAGCCACGGCGGCCCGGTCACGCCCGACGAGATCGACCGCATCGAGACCGAGGTGAACGCGGTGATCCGCCAAAACCTCGCGGCCGACACCAAGGTGATGGCGCCGGAACAGGCGATCGAGGCCGGGGCCATGGCCCTGTTCGGCGAAAAGTACGGCGACAGCGTTCGCGTCCTGGCCCTCGGCAAGGCCCTGGACGGCGAGGGCGACTATTCGGTGGAGCTGTGCGGCGGCACCCATGTGGCGCGCACCGGCGACATCGCCCTGTTCAAGGTCGTCTCCGAGGGGGGCGTGGCCGCCGGCGTGCGGCGGATCGAGGCCCTGACCGGCGAGGCGGCGCGCCGCTGGCTGGTGGAGCAGGCGGCCGTAGCCAAGGCCCTCGCCGACCAGTTCAAGACCCCGGTCTCCGAGGTCCTGGCCCGGGTCGACGCGCTCGACGCCCAGCGCCGCAAGCTGGAGAAGGAGCTCTCCGAGGCCAAGCGCCAGCTCGCCATGGGCGGTGGCGGTTCGCACGGCGCGCCCGCGGGTCCCGAGGAGATCGGCGGCGTGGCGGTGATCGCCCGCGTGATGGACGGGGTCGGCGGCAAGGACCTGCGTCCCATGGTCGAGGCGTTCCGCAAGCAGGTCCCGAGCGGCGTCATCGCCCTGATCGGCTCGGCCGACGGCAAGGGCGCGGTGGCCGTGGCGGTGACCGGCGAGGCGGGCTCGAGGTTCAACGCCGTGGACCTGACCAAGGCCGCGGTGCTGGCCATGGGCGGCCAGGGCGCGGGCGGCCGTCCCGACTTCGCCCAGGGCGGCGCCCCGGACGGCGGCAAGGCGGCCGAGGGCCTGGCGGCGATCAAGGGCCTGCTGGGCGCCTAAGGCGCGTCCTTGCAGACCACCCGGTCGATTCGCGCGGCCTTGGCGCCCCGGGTCAGCTCGGTGTCGTAGAGGAAGCCCGAGCCGTCCGGCAGCCAGGCGCCGGCCTCCTGCTGCGGCATGGTGTTGAGCCGCACGACCTGGTGTGGCCCGCTGAGGCCCTCGGCCAGGTCGAAGTCCAGCACCAGGGCGGCCACATAGGTGAGCAGCAACGCCCGCCTGCCGTCGGCCGAGATGTCCAGGGCCGTGGCGATCGAGCCGGGGAAGGGGAACTCGGCCATGATTGTCGGCAGGTCGATCTCGCCGACCTTGGCGAAGGTCTGCACGTCGCGGCCATTGCGCAGCTGGGCCGCGGTCAGGCGGTAGACCAATGCCGGACCCGGCGTCGCCATCCTGGCGTCGACGGGCTTGGTGACCAGGAAGAGGTCGCCGTTCGGATGCACGGCGAAGGCCTCGGCATTGTGGGCCCCGTCGGGATAGCGGGCGCGGACCGTGCGCAGGGGTTTGACCTTGTCCTTGAACGCCTTCTTCTCGATCACCAGGGTGAAGACCACCCCGTCGCGCTTGCCGGGATTGTCGCCGATGTCGCCGAGATAGAGGCAGGTCTGCCGGCCGCAGGGACCCAGAGACAGCTCCTCGATGTCGCGCGGATCCGGTCCCTCGACATCGATGGCGCGGGTGGCTTCCCCCTTCAGGCCGGAGACGTAGAACCGCAAGCCGTCCCCGCTGTCGTTGTTGTGATAGAGGCGGTCGCCGAAGCGGTCGGAGACCTCCAGCCCGCTGGCCTCATTGACCAGCTTGGCGTCCAGGGCGCCGAAGGGTTCGGCCTTGCCCCACGCCGGGCATACGCCGCTCTGGGCGGCGGTGGGGCTCGCGAGGATGAGGGCGCAGAGAAGGGCGGCGGCGCGCATGGCAGGCTCCAGGGGGTGACGGCGCGGCGACGATGCTGCGGGCGGTGAGCGGCGGTCAAGGCGCCCGTGCGCGAGATCAAGCGGCGCCGCGGCCGAGGCGTGCTGTTTCGGGAAAAACACATCTAGAGATGGTGAGAAATCGAGCCAGGGCCAAGCTATGTCGCTTACCCCACAAGGGATTTTTCGCTTGTTAAGGGAAATTAGTAGACTAAACCCAAGATGGCGGTCAGGTACCCGCATCGAAATCGAATTCGGGCTCCGTTCCGTTCGATGATTCGTCGCTCCGGGACACTGGCGTCACGGACCTTTTGATCCTTGGGGGTAGTTCAAATGCGAAGTTTCCTGACCGTTGCAGCCGCCGCTGCGACCCTCGCCATGATCGCCGCTCCGGCCCAGGCGGCCATCATCTTCTCTGGCGACCACAGCGTCACCGTCAACCAGACCGATCCGGGCCTGGTGCTGCAGACGCAGGAGATGGCCGCCACCTTGAACTTCGCGCTGGAGCTCGGCGAGACCGCCACAATCAACCTGTTCAAGCTCTACACCACCGAGGGTTCCGTGAACCCCGACGACCTGGCCCCGAAGCCGATCTCGGTGGGCTTCACCTTCACGGTTCCCGAGGTGTTCGGCGGCGCTGTCGGCGGCACGACCGTCGGCCAGTATTTCTACGGCATCTTCGACAAGGGGATCGTCACCTGGGCCAACGGCGGCAGCCACACGTTCGACTTCGGCAACGGCGGTAAGCTGCTGGTCGATCTCGACGATGCCGACTTCAATGGCGGCTGGGTCGACCTGAACCCCGGCGTTGCGAAGGGCGCCAAGATCAAGGCCGACTTCACCCTGACCCAGCTGCCCTCGGCCGTGCCCGAGCCCGCCACCTGGGCGATGATGATCGCCGGCTTCGGCCTGGCCGGCGCGGCCCTGCGCCGCCGCCGCGAGACGGCCGTGTTCGCCTAAGCGATCACGATCTCGAATACGGAAAAGGCCGGGGTTCGCCCCGGCCTTTTTGTCGTCCGCCGTCCAGCGCCACCAGGCCTCAGGGCTTGGCGAACACCGCGAACTTGTTGCCGGTGGGATCGCGCATATAGGCCGCGTAGAAGCTGGTGGACTCCGGCGGTCGCGGGCCCGGCCCGCCTTCATCGGCCCCGCCATTGGCCAGCGCCGCGGCGTAGGCGGCGTCCACCGAGCCGACGTCAGGCCCCTTGAAGGCGATCATGATGCCGTTGCCGCTCCGCGCCGGCTTGCCGTCGAAGGGCGGGCAGATGAAGGTGTTGGCGTCGGCCTCCTTGGGGCCATAGCCCGCCCAGCCGCCGTCGAGGAACTTGCGCTCATAGCCGATGGCGCCCAGCACGGCGTCGTAGAACGGCGTCGCCGCCTCCACGTCCAGGGCCCCGATAGTGACATATCCGATCATTGGTCTTGCTCCCTCGCCAGTGGCCGCACGCTAGCGCAGCCAAGAGAACGAATCAAGAACATTGATGTCTAGGCCGGCGGAGGCACGCGGATCTGCACCAGCTTCCAGGCGAACAGGTCGCGCCGCTGGAAGCTGAATATGACGGGGGTCTCGGCCCCCGGAGGCGCCACGGCGAAGCGGGCGCGGTTGGGGCCCCAGTACCGCAACCGGGGCAAGTCGCCCTTGGCGTCGGCCGGCGCCTTGCCGGGCGGGTAGCCGCGAGTGAGGTCGTAGAGGCCGCGGGTGTCCAGATAGGGCTCGACCGCCGGAGGGGCCGGGGTCAGGGGCTCGATGGCCCGGCGCACGGCGCCGATCGGGTCGGACCAGATGTCGGGCGGGGCGGGCGCGGCGATGGGTTTGGCGGCGACCTGGGGGCGCAGACCCTCGCGGACGGCGCGGTAGTCCACCAGTTCGGCCAGGGCGTGGGCGTCGCCGTCGTGGGCGGCGGCCTTCAGGGCCCGGAACGCGAAGAACGGCGCGGCCACGAAGACCAGCGCCGTTCCCACGATCAGGGTGAGGACCAGCCGGAAGACCGCGCGTCCCAGGCTCCAGCCATAGGGTGCGCGCGGGTCCATGGGGCCTAGGCGACGGGCGACTCGGCCAGGGCCTTCTCCAGGTTGGCCGCGACCTTGTCGATGAAGCCCTCGGTAGTCAGCCAGCCCTGGCTGTCGCCGACCAGCAGGGCCAGGTCCTTGGTCATCGAACCGCTCTCGACGGTGGAGACGCAGACCTTCTCCAGGGTGTCGGCGAAGTGGTCGAGTTCCGGATTGCCGTCCAGCTTGGCCCGGTGCTTCAGGCCCTGGGTCCAGGCGAAGATCGAGGCGATGGAATTGGTCGAGGTGCTCTCGCCGCGCTGGTGCTGGCGGAAGTGGCGGGTGACGGTGCCGTGGGCGGCCTCGGCCTCCATGGTCTTGCCGTCGGGGGTGATCAGCACGGAGGTCATCAGGCCCAGCGAGCCGAAGCCCTGGGCCACTTCGTCGGACTGCACGTCGCCGTCGTAGTTCTTGCAGGCCCAGATGAAGCCGCCGGACCACTTCAGCGCCGAGGCCACCATGTCGTCGATCAGCCGGTGCTCGTAGACGATGCCGGCTTCCTTGAACTGGGCTTCGTACTCCTTGAAGACCTCGGCGAAGATGTCCTTGAAGCGCCCGTCATAGGCCTTGAGGATGGTGTTCTTGGTCGACAGGTACAGCGGATACTTGCGCTTCACGGCGTAGGCGAAGCTGGCGTGGGCGAACTCGCGGATCGAGTCGTCGAGATTGTACATGGCCATGGCCACGCCGGAGCCGGGGTACTTGAACACCTCGTGCTCGATGGTCTCCCCGTTGTCGCCCACCCACTTGATGGTCATCGTGCCAGGGCCGGGGACCAAGAAGTCGGTGGCGCGGTACTGGTCGCCGAAGGCGTGACGGCCGATGATGATCGGCTGGGTCCAGCCGGGGATCAGGCGCGGCACATTCTTGCAGATGATCGGCTCGCGGAAGACGACGCCGCCCAGGATGTTGCGGATGGTGCCGTTCGGCGACTTCCACATCTTCTTGAGCTTGAATTCCTCGACCCGCGCCTCGTCCGGGGTGATGGTGGCGCACTTGACGCCCACGCCGTGGCGCTTGATCGCCTCGGCCGCCTCGATCGTCACCTTGTCGTCGGTGGCGTCGCGATGCTCCATGCCGAGGTCGTAATAGTCGAGCTCGATATCGAGATAGGGGAAGATCAGCTTGTCCTTGATCCACTTCCAAATGATGCGGGTCATCTCGTCCCCGTCGAGGTCGACGACGGGGTTGGCGACTTTGATCTTCTTGGCCATGAGGGCGAAGCGCTCCGAGGGCGTAACGGCAGGGTTGGGGGCCGTATACTAGGCCCGCGCCAGGACGCAAAGCCTGCCACGTGCAGAACCGGAAAGTGACGTCGGATCCAGCGTTGCTGCTAGCCCTATGAAGGTTCCGCGCGCGCATCGGCGGCGGCGATGCGCGATTTCCCTCGCCGTGTCGCCCGCATGGTGATCGGCTCGGGCATGCCCACCGGGTACATCCCGGAAATCGGACGGCCTGGGGGCTCGCCCGCGCCTCCACCCTTGCATCTGGCGCCGCATCGGATTGAAAACGCGGCATGACGACCACCGCCCCGCCCTGCATCATCCTCGACAAGCCGCAGTTGGCTCAGAACATCGGCGCCGTGGCGCGCGTGATGGCCAATTTCGGCCTGGCCGACCTGCGGCTGGTCAATCCGCGCGACGGCTGGCCCCAGGAGCACGCCTGGGCGGCGGCGTCCGGCGCCGAGTGGCCGCTGAACGCGGCGCGGATCTACGAGAGCGTCGAGGCGGCCATCGCCGACCTGCATCTGGTCTATGCGACCACCGCCCGGCCCCGCGAGCTGCAGCTTCCGATCCTGACCCCGCGCGACGCCGCGGCCAACCTGGCCGGCGAGGTGGGGGCCGGCCATGCCGTGGGCCTGCTGTTCGGCGGTGAGCGCGCGGGGCTGGAGACCGCCGATATCGCGCTCTGCTCGGCCGTCGTGACCCTGCCGATTGATCCGCGGTTCCGCTCGCTGAACCTGGCCCAGGCTGTGGCGATCAACGCCTATGAGTGGCGGATGACCACCCAGGCCGGGGCGCCGCCGGCCTTCCGGGAGGGGCCGCCGGCGGCCGACGCCGCGGCCATGCTGGGCCTCTACGAGCATTTCGAGCGGGAGCTGGACGACGCCGGCTTCTTCCATCCGCCGGAGAAGCGGCCCTCGATGGTCCAGAACCTGCGCTCGGCCCTGGCCCGGGCGCGGTTCTCCGACCAGGAGGTGCGCACCTTCCGCGGCGTGGTCACCGCCCTGTCGCAGGGCCGCGGCCGGGTGCTGGACCGCCTGGCCCGCGAGAAGGCCGCGCGGAAGGATTAGAACCGCGAGGCGGTGAGCTTCACGTCGGCCATCTTCCAGGCCTCGTCGAACGCCTTGCGGGTGGCGACCGCCTCGTCCTTCTTGCCCTGGCGGTCCAGGGCCTGGGCCAGGCCGTAGAGCGCCCAGCCGTCACGGCGGTAGTGCTTCAGGCTCTCGCGGTAGACCGCCTCGGCCTCCTGCGCCCGGCCGGCCTCCAGCAGGGCCGCGCCCAGATAGTGGCTGACCGGCGAATGCCAGTAGGCGGGCTCGGTATAGGGCAGGGCGCGCTCGATGTCCGAGGCGGCGCGGAAGCGCACGATGGCGGCGTCCAGAACTCCGTCCTTGCGGGCGATCTCCCCGTCCAGCAGGGCCAGCGCCAGCTCGGTCATCGGCTTGGCGGGGATGGCGAAGGCGTCGAAGGCCGAGAGGTCGGCGCGGGTCAGCGCTTCCAGCTTGGCCCGGTCGGCAAGCGCCGTGGCGCGGTCGCCCTTATTGGCCGCGGCGATCCCGTGGGCGTAGAGCCAGATGGCGGTGTCGAGCTTGAGCCCTGCGGGCGGCGGGGGCTCGGCCAGGACCGCGTCCCATTGGCCGAACCGCAGCAGGTTCACCACCGGCGTGTAGACGAACAGTTCGGCCAGCGGCAGGTTCGCCGCCGTCTCCTCCGCCTTGACCGCCTTCACCAGGCGCCGAGCGGCGTCGTGCGAGGTCCTGGACCGCCCCTCCATCTCGGCCGAGGTCCACAGGAAGTGGATGTTGTGGCCGTAATAGCCGGCTGGATAGAAACCCTGGGCGCGGCAGGCGGCGATGTATTCCTCGTCCGTCAGGGCGGCGAGTTCGTTGGCCCTGGCGGCGTCGGCGTAGCGGCCCACGCGGTAGTAGATGTGGCTGGGCATGTGCACGATGTGCCCGGCCTTGGGCATCAGCGGCAGCAGCCGGTCGGCCGCGGCCTCGGCCCGCTCGGGCGTGGTCGAGGCCTCGACCGCGTGGATATAGAGGTGCAGCGCGCCCGGATGGTTCGGCGCCTTGGCGAGGACGCCCTCCAGGGTGGCGACGATCTGCGCGCCTTGGCCCTTGGGGGTCTTGGCGTCGGCCTCCCAGTAGTCCCAGGGCTGGGTGTCCATCATGGCTTCGGCGTAGAAGGCCGCCGCGTCCAGGTCGGACGGATCGGCGCGGACGAGGTCGCCCATGGCCTTGGCGAAGGCCAGGTCCAGCGGCTTGCGGTCGGCGGGCGGAGCGGCGGCGTAGCGGGTGGCGAGTGCGTCGATCCAGGCCTGTTCCCGTGGCGAGGCCTTCGAGCGCAGCGCCTTGGCGCGCGATAGCGCCTCCCAGGCCGGGGCGACGGCGTCGGCCTGCATGGGCAGGTTGATGTTGGGGCCCAGCGCGAAGGCCACGCCCCACCAGCACATGGCGCAGTCCGGATCGAGCCGCGCGGCCTCGCGGAACGAGCGGATCGCCTCGGCGTGATTGAATCCGAACAGCAGGTTGACCCCCTGGTCGAACAGCTTCTGGGTCTGGGCGTTGCGGGTCGAGATCGGATGGCGGTGGTCGCCCAGCCCGGCGAACACCGGGGCGCCCGGCTTATCGGCCTGGCCCATATAGATGGCCGGCATCGCGCCGGGCATGGGCATGGCGCCATGGTTCATGGCCGGGGCCGGAGCCTCGGTCGCGGCGTGGCCGGTGTGGTCCTGCGCCGCTGCGGGCAGGGCGAGAACGCCGATGGCGAAGACGGTGGAGAACAGGAACGCGCGCATGGAGACCCCCAGTTGGCAAGGCGCACAGGGCTACGCGGACTAGCTGGGGCAGACTACCGCACTCGTGGTGCAGTTCGGCCCGAATACTGCTTAGTCCGGGTTGGGGATCGGACGCATTGTGGTGATCTCCCGCCCGTCCGCGCCGCGGAACGTCACCAGGTCCTCGACCGGAGCCGGGACGGCGGGCGCCTCGGCGACGACGCAAGCGAGGTCGTCCCGGCCAAGCCCGCCGCGCGGTTCGCGGAAGCGTCCCAAGAACCCTTGGTCGCGCAGCGCCTCGGCCATGCAGGGACCGGCCACCGCGCGGTACTCGGCCACCAGCAGGGCCTCGGCCTCCAGATCGCAGGTCTCCAGCGAGTGGTCGCGCGTCGCCGGGGTGGAGACCCTGATGGCGCCCTGGAAACCGGTCTCCAGCAGGGCCTCGGCCATGCAAGCGTCTTCCACCTCGACGCCGGGCGCGAGGTCCGGCCGCGAGGTCGCCGCCTGGGCCGCGGGGGCGACCAGGGCCAGGAGCAGGGCGGATAGGGTCGCGAGGCGAAGGGCGCCGATCATGGGATACTCCGAACCACGCCGACTATCCCGCCGGCCAGCTGGGCCGTAAAGCGCTCTCCCCTCTGACGTGCTTCAGGGGCGTGGCTGGGGCGCGAGATTGACTTTCGCCCGCCCGGCCGTCATACACCGCCCCTTCGCGCCGCCGGGAAACCGTGCGGGTCAGCGAACCTATGACGGGTGACCTGATCGCCGCCGTTGAGATCGCGCCTCCACTATTGGGGGCGCCGGCCCGGGTCGACTATGAAGAGAGACGACGTATGTCGAAGCGCCACTCGGCGAAGTACAAGATCGACCGGCGGATGGGCGAGAACATCTGGGGTCGCCCGAAGTCCCCCGTCAATCAACGCTCCTACGGCCCGGGCCAGCATGGCCAGCGCCGTAAGCAAAAGGTCTCCGATTTCGGCCTGCAGCTCCGCGCCAAGCAGAAGCTGAAGGGCTATTACGGCAACCTGACCGAAAAGCAGTTCTCGCGCACCTACACCGAGGCCGCCCGTCGCAAGGGCAACACCTCCGAGAACCTGATCGGCCTGCTGGAAAGCCGCCTGGACGCGGTGGTCTACCGCGCCAAGTTCGTGCCGACCGTGTTCGCCGCCCGTCAATTCGTGAACCACGGCCACGTGCTGGTGAACGGCAATCGGGTCAACATCGCCTCCTACCGCGTGAAGGCCGGCGACATCGTCTCCGTCCGCGAGCGGTCGAAGAACATGGCCCTGGTGCTGGAAGCGCTGCAGTCGAGCGAACGCGACACCCCCGACTATGTCGAGGTCGACGCCAAGGCCATGACCGCCAAGTTCATCCGCGCGCCGGAATTCTCCGAGGTCCCGTACCCGGTGAAGATGGAGCCGAACCTGGTCATCGAGTTCTACGCGTCCTAACCGGCCGCCGAACCCGACCGAGATTTGCGAAGGCCCCGGAGCGATCCGGGGCCTTTTGCTTTGCAAGGGTTTGTGGCGGAGTGGCGCGATGAATCGCCGACTATTCCTCGTCGCGGGCCTGGCCCTGGTCTCGGGCTGCGCCACCGCCGCCCCGCCGATCGTTGCGCCGGCCGGCTCGGCGCTGTCGGAACTGGAGCCGCTCTATTCGGCCAGCGCCGGGCGCGAGGCCCTGACCATCCGGGTGTCCTCCAACGGCTGCACCAGGAAGGAGGACTTTTCATTCTTCGTGGAGCGGAGGGGAGAGGCGGTGACCCTGGCATTCGGCCGCAAGCGCCTGGACCCCTGCCGGTCCTTCGCCATGGGCCACACGGACCTTACCTTCACCTATGAGGAGCTGGGGGTGGGCCAGAGGACGCCGCTGTTCCTGCTGAACCCCTTCGCCGCCTGGACCGGACCCGGGAACTAGAGGCGGCTCAGGCCGCTGGCTCGGACCGCGCTTCCCTTCGGGATGCGATCCAGGAAGCTCTCATCGTGGCCGGGAATGATGAAGTCGCCCGCGGCGCGCATCGCCACCAGGCGACGCTTGGTCGCCAGGTATTGGTCCTTGTCGAAGGCGTAGGGCTGGTCGGCGTCGTCGCGATCCAGCGAGTGGCAGTAATAGCAGGCGTCGCCCGCCAGCACGTCGGCGCCGCCCTCCCGCCGGACCCGTAGCGACTGGTGGCCGCAGGTATGGCCGGGGGTGGCGAACACCTCCACCGATCGGTCGCCGAACAGGTCGTGGCTGTCCTCGGTGCGGATCAGGTCGTGGCCCGCGTCGAGCGTGCGGAGCTCCTCCTGCCGGTGGATGAAGATCCTGGCGTTGGGGATCAGGGCCGCCCCGCCCATGTGGTCGTAGTGCGAGTGGGACAGCACGATCCCCTCGACCTGGGCCGGATCGACCCCGGCGGCGGTCAGCCGCGCCGCCACGTCATGGCCCTGGGGCAGGTCGTTGTGGAAGGTCTTTCCGACGATCCGTCCATGATCCGTCCGCGCCAGCCCGGCGTCGAAGACGACGGACCGCCGGCTCGGATGGGTGATCAGGAACGCATAGACGGGCAGGACGACCTCACCCGGCGCGTCCACCTCCAGGGCGTTGGCGGGCGCGCGGATCGTGCCGCAGCGCAGGGGCAGGATTTCGGTGGTCAGCGGCATGCCAGGCCTCCTCGCTCTTAGGTGAACCGCGCCACGATGTCCTGCGTGACCCGCTTGGGACGGCCGGTCTGGGCGTCGACCAGGCACCAGACCGTCCTGGCCTGGGCGCACATGGCGCCGTCGGGACCGTCGATGCGCACGAAGCGGTCGAAGCGCGGGCCCTCCGGCGCCTCGGCCACCCAGGTGACGGCGCTGGCGGTCTCGCCGGGCATCAGGGCGCGGCGGTAGTCGATCTCATGGCGCAGGACGATCCAGGCCCATCGGGTCTGTTCTTCGCCAGGCTGCAGGGCGCGCCAGTGCGAGGTGGCCATGTCCTGAATCCAGCGGACATAGACCACATTGTTCACGTGGCCGTTCTCGTCGATATCCGACGCGGACGGCGTGAAATCGCGGGTGAAGACCTGTCGGCCGGGCGGCGGCTCGAGGAGCCTGCTCACGCAGCCAGGACGCCCTGTTCGATCAGCAGGGGCTTCAGTTCGCCCGACTGGAACATCTCGCGGATGATGTCGGCGCCGCCGACGAACTCGCCCTTCACATAGAGCTGCGGGATGGTCGGCCAGTCGGTGAAGGTCTTGATCCCGTCGCGCAGGCTGTCGTCCTGCAGGACGTCGACGCCGATGAAGTCGGCGCCCAGATGGTCAAGGATCTGCACCACCAGGGCCGAGAAGCCGCAGCGCGGCTGTTCGGGCACACCCTTCATGAACAGCACCACCGGGTTTTCGGCCACGGTCTTGGCGATGAAGTCGTGGGCGGGATTGGCGATGGTGGTGTCGGTCATGGCGTCACGGGCCTTCGAGGCGGATATGTCGCAAGAGAGCTAGGGATGGCCGGCCCTCCGGTCAAGACGCGCAAGCCGTGACCCTAGGCCCTGCGACGATCGGCGACCTCGCCGAAGCGGGCCATCTCGATCTGGGCGGCGACCCCCGTGGGCAGGTCCTTGTCGGTGACTTCGGCCATCCGCGCGATGGCTTCGGTGCGGAAGATCTCGAGCTGAACGGTGGCGAAGGAGGGCTCGGTCAGGGAATAGGCCAGGCAGATCTCGTCGGGCGTCCAGCCGGGCGTGTCGTTCAGGAATGCGTAGGTTCCGGCGCCCGCCAGGGGCTCGACCCGGCCGCGCCCGAGCAGGCCGCTGCGCACCGGCGCAGCCTGATTGGTGCGACCAAGGGCGCCGGGAAACGGCTCGCAGCCCACCAGGGTCATGTTGGAGTCCGACGCCTCGCGGATTCGGCGGCGCGCCTGCCAGTCGGAAGTGATGCTGAACGGCGTCGTCGCCACGTCGAAGGCGGCGCTGCGGATGCCTTCGTCGACCGCCGCGCCGTCGCCGGCCACGCCGACCTGCAGGCACAGCCCCGCGGAACGCAGCTGGGCCAGGTGTTCAAGGGCGTCGGGCGCCAGGGTCTCGTAGGCGGTCTCGTCCATCATCACGAGGTCGAAATAGCCGGCGCCGGTCTTCTGCAGCCCGCCGCGGATGCTGTGGGAGATCGCCTGGGCGGTCAGGACGCCGCGCGGATCACCGCGCAGGCGCCAACTCAGGAACAGCAGCCGCCGCTCCACCGACTTCAGCGCCTCGCCGAGCCCGAGCGCGGCGACCTCCAGGCCGGCGGCCACCTCGAAACAGTTGATCCCGCTTTCCATCGCCGAGAAGACCAGGGCCCTCCAGGCCTGGGGCGAGCTCATGTTCGGCGCTTCGCGCAGCAACAGGCTGACGGCTGAGACCGCCTTGCCTGCTACGCCGAAGGGTCGATAGCGCATGGCGCTCCTCTAGGTCGGGGATGAAGTTTCGAGCGCCAGCGCGTGCAGCTCGCCGCCCATGCGACCCTTCAGGGCGCTATAGACCAGCTGGTGCTGCTTGACCCGGTTCAGGCCGGCGAAGGCCTTGGACACGATCCGCGCCTTGTAGTGGTCTCCGTCGCCGGCCAGGTCGTCCACCTGGATCTGGGCGTCTGGAAACGCCTCGCGGAGGCTTCGCTCCAGTTCGGCGATGGGCATGGGCATGGGATTGCTCCGGTCGAAGAAACTTTGTGTGCCATAAAGCTTAACAACCCTTGGATTCCCAGACGGTTCGCCGACCCCCAAAGAGGCGTTTGCGAGCGCCGGAAATTCAAAGACGGGGCGCGATCTCGTCGTAGCCGCGGTTCAGGAACTCGATCAGGCAGATTCCGTGGCCGAAAGGGTCGGCCATGACCACGATCTTGCCCCAGGTCTCGGTGCGGATTTCGCTCTCAGGGCGGGCCCCGGCGGCCACGGCTTGGACGAAGGCGGCCTCGATATCGGCGACCACCACGTCCAGATGGACCGGCGTCCAGTGGCGGGCATAGCGGCGAACATCCTGGCCGGCGCCGACTGAACCTTCAGGTTTTTCAATTAGATATATCTTCGCGGGCCAGCCGGAGAGCTCGGCCCCGCCATCGCCGAAGCGGCGGGTCACCTTCAGGCCGAAGGCGTCCGAATAGAAGGCGATGGCCCGCGCGAGGTCGGGGACGTCGATATTGACCAGCAGATCCATCGACGTCCCCGCGCCAGATTCCCGTCAGTCGACGATGGCCGAGTAGATCAGGCTCTTCAACTGGCCGCGGAAGTTGAACGTCCCCGACGGCATGAGTTGGGTCATGAACACCACGCAGAGGTCTTCCTTCGGATCCACCCAGAAGATGGTCGAGGCCGCGCCGCCCCAATAGTAGTCGCCGGTTCCCAGCGAGCCGGTCTCCACCTGCCCCATGGTGGAGGCGAAGCCCAGGCCGAAGCCGACCCCGTCATTGGCGGTCTCGGAGAAGGTGCCGAGCGCCATGGTCGAGAGGTCCTTGCCGCCCGCCAGGTGGTTCATGTGCATGAGCTCGAGCGTGCGCGGGCCGATGACCCGATGGCCGTCCAACTCGCCGCCCCGGCGCAGCATCTCGCAGAAGCGCAGGTAGTCGGCGGTGGCGCCGGTCAGGCCGCCGCCGCCGGACTTGAAGCCGGGATCCTGGGTAAAGGCGCTGGTCGCGGCGTCGTCGATCAGTTTGAGCTGCTTGTCGGGGCCGCGCTGATAGTTGGCGCAGAACCGGTCGACCTTGTCGGGCGCCACGAAGAAGGCGGTGTCCACCAAGCCGAGCGGGCCGAAGATCTCCTCCTGCAGGTACTGGGCGAAGGGCTTGCCGGAGATCACCTCCACCAGGGCGCCGCAGATGTCGGTGGCCAGCGAGTACATCCAGCGTTCGCCCGGTTGATAGAGCAGGGGCACCTGGGCCAGCTTGTCGAGGAACTGCGCCATGCTGTCGGTCGAGCCGGCGCTGCGGATCTTCAGCTCGCGATAGATCTTGTCCACCGGGTGCTGGATGCCCACGCCAGGCAGGCCGCCGCCATAGGTGAAGCCGCCGGTGTGGCAGAGCACGTCGCGGAACGAGACCGGGCGCTTGGGAGCCTCGGTGACCATGTCCGCACCCTCGCCCGAGATCCACACCCGGTGGTCCTTCCAGGACGGCACAAAGCGGCTGACTGGGTCGTTGAGCTGGAAATAGCCCCTTTCATACAGGGTCATCAGCGCGATCGAGGTGATCGGCTTGGTCATCGAATAGATGCGGAAGATGGCGTCGTCGGCCATCGGTTTGTTCCGCTCTAGATCCATGGAGCCGAACGACTTCTGATAGGCCACATGGCCGTGGCGGGCCACCGCCACCTGGCAGCCCATGATCTTCTTCGGGCCGATATAGTTGCGCTCGAGATGCTCGGTAATGCGTTCCAGACGGCCGGCGTCGAGCCCCGTCCATTGAGATTGGGCGTCCATAAATATCCTCCCGAGAATGGCGGTCGTTCTAATTGGCGGGCATCATGAGCGCGGCGGCATACGGAAGCCAAGAAAAACACGCCGCCCGCTGGATGGAGGACGATCGGGATGCAGGCTTTGATGGCGCAGGCCGCGGTGCTGGGACAGCGCCTGAAGGACCGCAAGGAGACCGTGGCGGTCAATGAGAGCTCGTCGGGCGGACTGGTCTCGGCGGCGCTGCTGTCGGTGCCCGGAGCCTCAGCCTATTTCATGGGCGGCGCCGTGGTCTACACCGCCAAGGCGCGTGTGCTGCTGACCGACATCCCGCGGGAGGCCTTGGCCGGCGTACGTTCCTCTAGCGAGCCCTACGCCCTGCTGCTGGCCCGGAACGCCCGCGAGCGCTACGGGGCCACCTGGGGCCTCTCGGAGACTGGGGCGGCGGGGCCGACCGGCAATCCCTATGGCGACGCCGCGGGCCATACCTGCGTGGCTATCTCCGGCCCCGTGGAGATGGTGGTCACCGTCGAGACCGAGTCCGACGACCGCGCCGCCAATATGGAGGCCTTCGCCGCCGCCTGCCTGCGGATGCTGGAAGCGGCGACTGAGCCGGCCTAGCCCAAATAGGCCGGCATCCAGCCCTCGTGAGCCTCGCGCAGCTTGGCGAGCGGCAGGGTGAAAACCCCATCGACCGCCAGGTCCTCGCCGCCGGCCTGGCCGACGATGGCGGCCGGCAGGCCCGCGGCCTTGGCCGCCGAGAGCAGCTCATAGCCATTGGGCGCGGCCAGCAGGTAGCGGGCCTGGTCCTCGCCGAACAGGGCCGCATGGGCCGGGAGTTCGGCGGAGATGGTCAGGCGCGCGCCGACCTTGGAGGCCAGCGCCATCTCGCCCGCCGCGGCGATCAAGCCACCGTCGGAAAGATCATGCACCACAACGACTTGACGCGATAGAATCAGCTTCCGGATGAAGTCGCCCGTCTTGCGTTCCAGGGCGAGGTCCACCGGCGGCGGGGCGCCGTCCTCGCGGCCGAGGATCTCGCGCAGATACATGCTGGCGCCCAACTCGCCACGGGTCTCGCCGACCAGCACCAGGGCGTCGCCGGCCTTCATGCCGGAGAAATCGGCGCGCAGGCTGGAGTCTTTCAAGAGGCCCACCGCGCCCACCGTCGGGGTCGGCGGAATGGCCGCGCCGTTGGTCTCGTTGTAGAGGCTGACATTGCCGCTCACGACTGGGAAGTCGAGCACCCGGCAGGCCTCCGCCATGCCGTCGATGGCGCGGACGATCTGGCCCATGATCTCGGGCCGCTCGGGATTGCCGAAGTTCAGGTTGTCGGTGATGGCGATGGGGTCTGCGCCCACGGCGGTCAGGTTGCGCCAGGCCTCGGCCACCGCCTGCTTGCCGCCGGAATAGGGATCGTTCAGCACATAGCGCGGCGTGCAGTCGGAGGTGACCGCGAGCGCCTTCTTCGTGCCGTGAACCCGCACGATCCCGGCGTCGGCGCCGGTGGCGCTGTCCTCCAGGGTGTCGGCCATGACGTGGCGGTCGTATTGCTCCCAGAGCCAGCGCTTCGACGCCATGTCCGGCGCGCTCATCAGCTTGAGCACCGCCTGGGCGTAGTCGGCCGGCTGGGGCACGTCGGCCGGCGACAGCCGGGGCTGCAGGTCCGGCGCGACCCAGGGGCGGTCATAGAGGGGCGCGTCGTCGAACAGCGGCGCCAACGGCACGTCGCAGACCACCTCGCCCTTGTGCTTCAGCACCATGTGGCCGGTGTCGGTGGTCCAGCCGATGGTGGCGGCGTCGAGGCCCCACTTCTTGAAGATGCGCTCGCCGTCATGCTCGCGGCCGGGCTTGAGGATGGCCAGCATCCGCTCCTGGCTCTCCGACAGCATCATCTCGTAGGCGCTCATGCCCTCTTCGCGCTGGGGCACCATGTCGAGGTCGAGCTCGATGCCGACCCCGCCCTTGCCGGCCATCTCCACCGAGGAGGAGGTGAGGCCCGCCGCGCCCATGTCCTGGATGGCGGCCACGGCGCCCGAGGCCATCAGTTCAAGCGTCGCCTCGATCAGCAGCTTCTCGGCGAACGGGTCGCCGACCTGGACGGTGGGGCGCTTCTCGTCGGAGGCGTCGTCGAACTCGGCCGAGGCCATGGTCGCGCCGTGGATGCCGTCGCGGCCGGTCTTGGAGCCGAAATAGACCACTGGCAGGCCGGGCGAGGGGGCGGCGGAATAGAAGATCTTGTCGGCGTCGGCCAGGCCCACGCACATGGCGTTGACCAGGATGTTGCCGTCATAGCCGCGGTGGAAATTGGTCTCGCCGGCCACGGTGGGTACGCCGACGCAGTTGCCGTAGCCGCCGATGCCACTGACCACCCCGGCCACCAAGCGCTTGGTCTTCGGATGGCTCGGGTCGCCGAACCGCAGGGCGTTCAAGAGGGCGATGGGCCGGGCGCCCATGGTGAAGACGTCGCGCATGATGCCGCCCACGCCGGTGGCCGCGCCCTGATAGGGCTCGATATAGGAGGGGTGGTTGTGGCTCTCCATCTTGAAGATGCAGGCCTGGCCATCGCCGATGTCCACCACCCCGGCGTTCTCGCCGGGGCCGCAGATCACCCGGGGGCCTGTGGTCGGGAACTTGCCCAGGTGGATCTTACTGGACTTGTAGGAGCAGTGCTCGCTCCACATCACCGAGAACACCCCCAGCTCCACGGCGCTGGGCTCGCGGTTCAGGCGCTGGAGGATGACGTCGTATTCCTCCGACTTCAGGCCGTACTCGGCGGCGGTCTCGCGGAGGGTCTTGGCAGGCTGTGCGCTCATGCCGGGCCTTCTACCCGGACTCGCCGGCCCGCGCGATAGGGCGATCAGCCGGCCAGCGCGTTGATCCGTCGCACGGCGCCCGGCCGGGCGGTGTCGCCGATCCGCCAGCCGGCCGGACAGGCGCCGATCAGGCGGTAGCGGACGGCTTGGCGCACGCCCGGGTCGGGGGTCTCGAGGGGGCGCAGGGCGAAGCGAACCGTGACGTCCCGGGCGGGGTCGCCGGTCCGGGTCACGTTGACGCTGTAGCGCCGGTCGAAGGCCTCGCAGCGCACGGCGTAGAGGTTCGGCTTCGCCACCGCCTGGCCCATGCGCCGGCAGGGTTGGCCATTGAGTTTCGGCAAGGGCGTCAGGAAGCCGGCGCGGACGACATTGTCGGCGCAGACCTGCACGGCGCCGCGCACCGCCCCCCGCTCGTCGAGGGCCTCGGCCAGCCAGAGCTCCGGCGGATGGGCGGCGGCGCGGCGGGCGATGAGGCCGGGGCGATCGGGGCGCAGCAGGTCGCCGCCCGCCGCCAAGACCAGGCCGATCAAGGCGAAGGCGGCCAGGACGCCCAGCGCCAGCCGGCTCATCGCCGAGCCTGCGAAGATTGGCGGGCCGCCAGCCGGTTAGCTGGACGACCCGCCGCCGCCAATGGCGGCGCGGGCGGCGTTTCGACCGTGACCGGACGCAGCATGTTCTTCCTCCACGGTCGCCCGTTCGCGCCCGTGATTTACGTTCGTAAAGTTTCCAGGGAATTACAAGGGTAATTTATGAAGCTCAACCGGAATCACGCGAGGGTGACAAGCTTGAGCGCGGAACATTCGCCAAAAAGAACAGTTGTTTACGTGGTGCCGGCGCCGCTGCGGCGCGCAGCTAAGGATGATGGGAAAACGACATGGGCAACGAACAGAATCGCGATCCGCAACAGCAGCAGAAGAACCCGCAACAGCAGAATCCCGGCCAGCAGCAACAGCAGGGCCAGGATCGTGATCGCCAAGGCCAACAGGGCCAAAAAGGTGGTCAGGGCGGGCAGCAAGGCGGACAGGGCCAGCAAGGCCAGGCCGGCCAATCGGGTCGCACCGATGAGCAAGGCGGCAAGGACGACGTGGACCGCTGACGGACTTCCCTGGGCGGCGAATCCTGCAGGATCGCTGCTCGCAATGGAGAGAGAGGGCCGACGCCGCCACGCGCCGGCCCTTTCGTCGACGGGCGTCAGACCTTGAACACCTCCTGCCCCAGGAAGGCAGGATTGACCAGCCCAGCCCAGAACAGGTTCGGTGTTTGATCGGGAGGCATGCGGCTGACGATCTTCTTGTGGAAGGCCCGATAGTCGCTCTTGAAGGCTCCGCCGTTCCAGACGCTCTTCAGCGTGCCGGTGAACAGGCCGTTGAAGACGCCGTCGGCGGAAAGCTGATTGTCCTGACAACCGGAGATCAGCAGGACGGAAGCCTTGGCTGCGGCCTTGGCCTTCTGGGTCGCCTTGTTCTGTTGCCGCGCGTCATAGGCGGCCTTGTGGGCGAAATAGGTGCGCTGGGCGACCTCGTTCGGCATGGCGCGATAGCGCGCCGTGCTTTCGCTGGTCACCGCGTCGACGACGGCGTTGTTCTTCACCACCGATCCGCTGTGGCAGCTATCGGAGAACACCAGGACACGAACTCCGGCGACGAAGCCGCCCAGCGCGGCGTGGATTTCGTCGTCAAGCAACTCGCCGTCGAACAGGCACCAGGTTTCGTCCATCATGTCGCCCTCGTCGCCATTGATGTCGGGCACCTGACCGCCATGGCCGGAATAGGTGAGCATGAAGATGTCGCCGGCCTTGAGGGCCTTGGAGGCCGCCGCGATCCCGGCGACCACCGGCTGAATCTTGGCGGCCTTGGTGAGCAGCGTCTTTGTCTTGAAGCCCTTGATCCCGGCGATCGCCGCCATGTCGTTGGCGTCGAACTCGCAGGCCGAGAGCTCACCGGCCCAACCCTGATAGTGAACGGGGTCCACGGCGTTCAGACCCAAATGAAGCGACATACCCGTAGCCATTTCAGCCTCCCGAATTATCCCAGCCCGGAGCTAATCACCGGCGGCCGGGTTATGCAATTCAGGGGAGAGTAAAATGCGTCTGCTCTCATGAGTGACGTGGCGGCGAAGTCAGGGCTTCTCCACCACGGGGAGCTCGATGAAGCTGGCGCTGGCGCCGCCGTGGAAGACCTTCTGGGTCGCCTTGCGGTAGTCGCCCGGCTTGGCGAAGAAGATGTTCTCCACATAGGTCTGCGGGTTGCGGTCATAGAGCGGGAACCA
>NZ_JAUYOJ010000099.1 GCF_030697925.1 Phenylobacterium sp.
CCGAAACAATTTCGTGACAATGCGTGACTTGCCCCCGGCCGAACACGGGTCTATATGTCTCTCATCGGTTTTGCTCCTTTTGAGCATAATCACGACGCCGACGGGGCGCTGCAGACATCCCGCGGCGTTTTTTGAGGCCGATGAAATGCTCAATGTGAGCATAAGGAGGACGCCATGGCTGACGGATCGCAATTCGCGTTCACGCCCGCTGTCGAAGCCGCCACCCTTCCCCTCTGGGAAAAGGTGAAGCGCCACGTCACGCCCATGGAGTGGCGCCTCCAGGCCCCGCTGATCGCCGAGATCAACCGCCTGAAGCGCGAGAAGAACGCGGTCATCCTGGCCCACAACTACATGACGCCGGAGATCTTCCACGGGGTCGGCGACTATGTCGGCGACAGCCTGGGCCTGGCCAAGGAAGCCGCCAAGTCGGACGCCAAGATCATCATCCAGGCCGGTGTGCACTTCATGGCCGAGACCTCGAAGATCCTCTCGCCCGACAAGACCGTGCTGATCCCCGACCTGCGCGCCGGCTGCAGCCTGGCCGCCTCGATCACGGGCGCCGACGTACGCCTGATCAAGCAGCGCTATCCGGGCCTGCCGGTCGTGACCTACGTCAACACTACGGCTGACGTTAAGGCCGAGACCGACGTCTGCTGCACCAGCGCCAACGCCGTGCAGGTGGTCGAGCACGTGGCTCGCGAATGGGGCGTCGACCGGGTGATCCTGATCCCCGACGAGTTCCTAGCCCGCAACGTCGCGCGCCAGACCACGGTCGGCATCATCGCCTGGAAGGGCCGCTGCGAGGTGCATGAGCGCTTCAACGCCGCCGACATCCTGGAGCTCAAGGCCGCCTATCCGGACGCCCAGATTCTGGCCCACCCGGAATGCCCGACCGAGGTGCTGGAAGTCGCCGACTTCGCGGGCTCCACGGCGGCGATGAACGACTACGTCCTGACCCGCAAGCCCAAGCAGGTGGTGCTGATCACCGAATGCTCCATGGCCGACAACGTGGCCATCGACGCGGTCGAGACCGAGTTCGTGCGCCCCTGCAACCTGTGCCCGCACATGAAGCGGATCAGCCTGGAGAACATCTACGAGGCCCTGGTCATGAACCAGCACGAGGTGCTGGTCGATCCGGACATCGCCGAACGCGCCCGCCTGTCCGTCCAGCGCATGATCGACCTGCCCCCGCCCCTCGTCCCGGCGCGCTACGACCTGATCAAGGCGCGCCACCATGTCGACGTCGAGCTGATCTAGCTCAGCGGATAGGAGGTCCCCATGGACCGCATCCAGCATGACGGCGTCCTCATCGTAGGCGCCGGGCTCGCCGGCCTTTCGGCCGCGCTGGCCGCCGCGCCGCGCAAGGTCCTGGTGCTCACCGGGGCGCCGCTGAACCACGGCTGTTCCTCTGCCTGGGCCCAGGGCGGCATGGCCGCGGCCCTGTCGGCCGACGACGCGCCCGCCCTGCACGCCGCCGACACCGTGGCCGCCGGCGCCGGCCTGGTCGATCCCGACATGGCCCGCCTGCTGGCCGAGGAAGGCCCCGCCGCCGTGCGCAAGCTGGCGGCCATGGGCGCACCCTTCGACCGCGACGCCCAAGGCGAGTTCGCCACCAGCCTGGAGGCCGCCCACAGCCGTTCGCGCGTCGCCCGGGTCAAGGGCGACCAGGCCGGCCGCGCCATCATGGACGCCGTGGTCAAGGCCGCCCTCTCGGCCCGCCACATCCAGGTCCGGGCCGGCGCGCGGCTGCGCGGCCTGCTGCAGGACGCCGCGGGCCACGTGCGCGGCGTCGTGGTCGAGCAGGACGGCCGGCTGGTGGAGATCACCGCCCCCGCCACCATCCTGGCCACGGGCGGTGTCGGCGGACTCTACGCCATCACCACCACGCCGCCGGAGCTACGGGGCGAGGGCCTGGGCCTGGCCGCCCTGGCCGGGGCCCAGATCGCCGATCCCGAGTTCGTCCAGTTCCACCCGACCGCCATCGACATCGGCCGCGATCCCGCGCCGCTGGCCACTGAGGCCCTGCGCGGCGAGGGCGCCAAGCTCATCAACGCGGCGGGCGAGGCCTTCATGGCCGGCTACCATCCCGACGCCGAGCTCGCGCCGCGCGACGTGGTGGCTCGCGCCATCCACGCCGAGCGCGAGGCCGGCCGCGGCGCCTTCCTTGACGCCCGCGAGGCGGTGGGCGACCACTTCCCGGAACAATTCCCCGCGGTGTTCGCCGCCTGCCTGTCTGGCGGCATCGATCCCCGCGTCCAGCCAATCCCGGTGTCGCCGGCCTGCCACTACCACATGGGCGGTATCGTCACCGACGCTCACGGCGCCACCAGCCTGCCTGGCCTCTATGCGGTGGGCGAGTGCGCTTCGACCGGGGTGCATGGGGCCAACCGCCTGGCCTCGAACTCCTTGCTGGAGGCCGCCGTATTCGGGACCCGGGCCGGCGAGGCCGCCCGCGACGCCCGCGATCCGGGGACCCGTCCCCTGCGCCCGACGGCCGCGCCCGATCTGCCCGAGGCCGCCGTGGCCCAGCTGCGCATCGCCATGAGCCGCGACGCCGGCGTGGTGCGCGACGCCGCGGGCCTCGACCGCCTGCTGGCCCAGATAGACGCCCTGGAGGCCGCCCATGGCCGCGCCCCGGCCTTGGTGGCCGCCCGGCTGGTGGCCAGCGCCGCCTTGGCGCGGGCGTCCAGCCTGGGCGCGCATTTCCGGGCCGACGGAGTCGCGAATGAAGAGCGCCGCCGCACCTTCGTCACCCTTCCAGCGTTGAACGCCGCCGCCGCGCTCGCCGCCGAATGATCCCGCCCATCCCAGACCTCTTGATCGAACCCGTGGTCCGCGCCGCCCTGGCCGAGGATCTCGGCCGCGCCGGTGACGTCACCGCCCAGGCCTGCATCGCGGCCGATGCGCGGCTGACGGCGGTGTTCGCGGTCCGCCAATCGGGTGTCGTGGCGGGCCTGGCCTGCGCGCGCCTGGCGGTGGCGGCGCTCGATCCAACCGCCAGCTTCGAGACCCTGGCCGCGGACGGCGACCGGGTGGAAGCCGGCCGCGTCCTGGCCCGCGTCGAGGGAAACGCCCGCGCCATCCTCTCGGCCGAGCGCACGGCGCTCAACCTGCTGGGCCGGCTCTCGGGCGTGGCGACCCTGACCCGGGCCTATGTGGACGCCGTGGCCGGGACCAAGGCGTGCATCGCCGACACCCGCAAGACCACGCCGGGCCTGCGCCACCTGGAGAAATACGCCGTGCGCTGTGGCGGCGGGCTGAACCACCGCTTCGGCCTGGATGACGCCATCCTGATCAAGGACAACCATGTCGCGGCCTGCGGCGGGGTCGGCGAGGCCCTCAAGCGCGCCCGCGCCGCGGCCGGCCACCTGATGAAGATCGAGGTCGAGGTCGACGGCCTGGACCAGTTGCAAGAGGCTCTGCCCCTCGACCCCGACGTGATCATGCTGGACAATTTCAGCCCCGAGGATCTGGTCCGCGCGGTGGCGATCACTGCAGGCCGCGTGGTCCTGGAGGCCTCCGGCGGGGTCAACCTGCAGACCGTCCGCACGATCGCCGAGAGCGGGGTCGACGTGATCAGCGTGGGCGCCCTGACCCATTCCGCCCCGGTCCTCGATATCGGCCTGGACGCGGCGTAGCCGTAGGAACCGCGCCCGGCGAGGCGGGTTCCTTCCCCACATGGAAGGAGCCCCACATGACCTCCAAGGCGCCCCCGATCCCGAAGGAACAACAGTCCTTCCGCGGCGAGAAGCCCGACATCACCGGCTCAACCCAGGGCCGGCGCGACGAGAAGACCGGCCTGCAATCGACCGAACCCGGCGACGGCGACGTCAACCTCAAGCAGCAGGGCCGCCAGG
Organism: Phenylobacterium sp.; assembly: GCF_030697925.1. Taxonomy (GTDB): domain Bacteria; phylum Pseudomonadota; class Alphaproteobacteria; order Caulobacterales; family Caulobacteraceae; genus Phenylobacterium. Next base: position 3,858 of record NZ_JAUYOJ010000099.1, read on the forward strand.
GGAACATCCACCAGAACGTCGACACCGTTCACGCCAAGACCCAGGACCGCTGAGCCATGCCGGAAAAGCATCCCAACACCGAACGCTGGGGCGGCCCGGGCGCGAGCCACGAGGACGCCACCAAGCCGCAACCGCCGAAGCGTGACCCCAGGGCGCCGGGCGAGCCCACCAACACACCCTACAGCCACGTCTCGGGCGGCGGCGGCGAACGCGACCGCCACCATGCCCATGACGTGGAAGGCAAGCGCGACACTGAGGAGAACTCGGAGCAGAGGCGCAAGCCGTAGGTCGGCGGGGGACTAGGCCGGCTGCAGGCGCTCGGCGGCCTTCTGGGCCGCCTCGGCGCGAGCCTGCTTGCCGCGATCCAAGAAGGCCCGGACCGTCGCCAGGATCTCGGGGCTGGCCAGCTCCGGCCGGCCCGACTGGAAAGGCGGCGCCGGTGCGTATTCCAGGCTGAGTTGCAGGGTCTTGGCGAAGGCCTCCCCGGCCAGTTCGGCGACCATGACGAAGGCGAAGTCGAGCCCCGCGGTCACCCCGCCTCCGGTGATGATATTGCCGTCGCGGACCACCCGGCCCTCGTCGACGATCGCGCCGAACGGCAGCAGCAGTTCGCGCCAGGCCCAGTGACAGGCGCTGCGCTTGCCGCGCAGGAAGCCGGCCGCCGCCAGGATCAGCGAACCCGTGCAGACGCTGGTCAGGTACTTGGCCCCCGTCCCCAGACGGCGGATTTCGGCCATGAAGGCCTCGTCCAGCATGGCGTCGGTGGTGCCGAAGCCGCCCGGCACGCACAGCAGGTCGCAATGCTCGACCTTGGAGAGGTCGGCGAGGTTTCCGAAGGTCAGGCCATCGGCGGTGATGTCCTGGCCGCCCATCGAGGCCACCGTCACCTTCGCATTGGGCAACCGGCACAGCACCTGGTGCGGCCCGGTGAAGTCCAGGTGCGTGACGTCCGGATAGAGCGGGATGACGATCTGCAGTTCGGCCATGGAAGCCTCCTCCGATTTGACGAGCCATGGTGCGCGGCATAGCGTGCGGCTGAAATGACAATCTTCCCTCGGAAACTGCCATGCCGCGCAAACTGGGCGTCCTGATCTTCCCGAACTTCCAAATCCTCGATGCGGCGGGGCCTATCGCGGCCTTCGAGATCGCCGAGCGCTACGCCCCGGGCAGCTACGACACCCGGGTCATGGCGATGGAGCCGGGCTTGGTGACCTCCTCGTCGCGGGCCGTCATGGCCGCCGAGGCCCTGGCCGACCACCCGCTGGACACCCTGGTGGTCGCCGGCGGCGACGGGACCCGCGCAGCGATGTTCGAAACCGCGCTGCTCGACTGGATCCGGGCGACCTCGGGCCAGGCGCGGCGCACGGCCAGCGTTTGCTCGGGCGCCTTCCTGCTGGCGGAGGCCGGCCTGTTGGACGGCCGGCGCGCCACCACCCACTGGCAGCGGTGCCCGGACTTCGCGCGGCGCTATTCCCAGGTGAGGATGGAGCCCGACCGCATCTTCGTGCGCGACGGCGATATCTGGACCTCGGCCGGGATCACCGCGGGGATCGATCTCTCCCTCGCCCTCATCGCCGAAGACCTGGGCGAGCCGATCGCCCGCGCGGTGGCCCAGCAGCTGGTGGTCTATCACCGCCGGCCGGGCGGCCAGTCGCAGTTTTCGGCCCTGATCGAGATGGGCTGCCAGGGCGGTCGCTTCGCCGTCCTGCTGGACTGGATGCGCGAGCGCATTTCCGAGCACCTGCCAGTAGAGCGCCTGGCCGACCGGGCGGCCATGAGCCCGCGCCACTTCGCCCGCGCCTTCGCCGCCGAGACCGGCCTCACCCCGGCCAAGGCGGTGGAGCGGCTAAGGCTGGAGACCGCCCGCGAGCGGGTGGAGAGCTCGTCGGAGCCCATCGACCGGGTGGCGGAGAGCTCGGGCTTCGGCGACCCCGAGCGGATGCGCCGCGCCTTCCTGCGCGCCTTCGGCCAGCCGCCTCAGGCGCTCCGGCGGGCGGCAAGGCCCTAGGGCCTCTTAGATCCTCCCCCAGCGCGAAGCGCGATCTGGGGGAGGCGGATCGTCGCCTCTTGGCGGCGAGACGGAGGGGGTTTCATCCACGGCGGGACGAGTCAAAGTCCCCTTCAGTCGGCTTCGCCGACAGCTCCCCCGGTGGGCTACGGGATTCACACAACTGCGTCGGCCCTTGCGATGACGAAGCCTGTGAGGGTTGCTGTGAAGCGTTCCCAGCCTTTGGCCATGGTCTTTGGGCCGGGGGGCTTGCC
>NZ_JAUYOJ010000102.1 GCF_030697925.1 Phenylobacterium sp.
GGTCTCATCGACCGCCAGGGACTCTTCCGGCGCTTCGCTCCGCTCCGCCATAGGCTGCGCTACGCGCCGGAAGACCCAAACCAGCAGATTCTGTCAGGCATCAACCCGGTCCAAACTGTCAGCCATCATCCCGGTTGCACAACGCGCAGCGGCGCACTGTGGCCACTCAGCCAACTCGGTGCGGCGTCAAGGCCCCCTCACCCTACCCTCTCCCCCGAAGACGGGTGGAGAGGAGGAGCTGAAGTCTAGGCAGGCTACGTCCCCGGCTGGATATAGGGTACGGCCTCGAACAGCCGCCGCTCGTCGCCGCGGGGATCGTCGACCACCCGGGTCTCGACGTCGAAGACCATGGTCGCCCGGCGGTCCAGCTCGTAGCGCGGCCAGGTCGGCAAGGCGGCGGTATTGGGATCGCCGCTCCGCGCCAGGGCGATGAACGCCTCGCTCATCTGGTCGGCGACCCTCTGGTGGGCTGGTGACGGCTCATATGGCGAGCTGGCGGCGGCGATATTGTCGAAGGCCAGCGCGATGTCGGCGGCGTGCGGCGCCCCCAGCCGTCCACCCTGCGCGCTGGTCCTCAGGTCGAGCTGATAGACCCAGCCCGGCGCCCCGGCCCGCGCCCGTTCCTCGGCCTCGATCACCTGGCCGCGCCAGGAGCGTCCCGCCGTGGTGGCGGCGAAGAACACATCGGTGGGCGAATAGCGCGGATAGAGCCGGCGATAGGTCGCCACCACATGATCGGGATCGATGTCGACCCGCATCTCCGGCGCGATCCGGGCGGCCACCTCCTCCCAGCGCATGGCGAAAGGATCGGGCCTGGATCCCGCCAGGAAAGCCCGGGTCTCGTCGTGGGTGTTGCCCAGGATCATCGGGACCTTCAGCCCCTGCGGATGGGCGTCCGGATAGAAGGGGTGCCGCGCCAGGCTGCGCTGGTCCAGCACCGGGCCGAAATAGAGCCGCCCCGGGGTGAAGGGGTCGGCCGCGGCCAGGCCCTCGATCAGACGCGCGGTCGGCAGGGTCGCGGCCTCGGCGGCGCGGTCAGGCGTCAGGCCAATGGTCTTCAGGAACAGCGCCATCCGCTCGGTGGCGTGCAGCGGCCCCGAGGCGGTCACCTGCTGGCCGCTCATGGTCGCCGCGGAGTGGAACAGGCCCTTGGCGGCCGGCATGGCCATCATGGTGGCGATCTTCGCCCCGCCTCCGGATTGGCCGAACACCATCACCCGGCCCGGATCGCCGCCGAACTCGGCGATGTTGTCGGCCACCCACTTCAGGGCCAGCACGATGTCCAACATCCCGGCGTTTCCGGAGTCCGCGAACTCAGGTCCCGCCAGCTTGGCGAGGAAGCCGTAGCCGAACACATTGAGCCGGTGGTTGATCGTCACCACCACCACGTCGCCACGCCGGCAGAGCCGCGTTCCGTCATAGAGCGGCGAGCTTCCCGAGCCCGACGCATAGGCCCCGCCGTGCAGGTAGACCATCACCGGCCGTCTGGCCCCGTCGCGCAGGCCTGGCGTCCAGACGTTGAGGAACAGGCAGTCCTCGCTCCGCGGCTCGTCGGCCTTGCCGGCCTGCGGCGAGGCCGGGCCGTAGGCGACGCTCTCAAGAGTCCTGGTCCAGGGCGCGGGCGGGACGGGCGGGCGGAAACGCCGGGGGCCGGTGTCGGCGCCGTAGCGCACGCCCTTGAACACCTTGAGCGCCCCGTCCGCATAGCCGCGCACCGGTCCGTGGGTCGTCCGCGCGGTGGGCGAGGCACTCGCCGCGAACGCGCCGCCGGGCAGCAGCAGCCCCGCCGCGGCGAACAGGGCGCGCCGATTGAGGTGGTCCATGGGTCGTCCTCCCACTCACACCCTAGAACTCCTGACACCGGTGTCACAAGTAGCCACGCGACGGACGAGCGACTATCTCGGACTGGAAGAGGAGCGCCCATGACCGACCTGCCCGACGTCGTCCGCACCGACAAACAGTTCGAGATCCGTCTGGGCGACGAGGTGGCTTTCGCCGAATACCGCCTGGAGCCGGACGCCATCGTGTTCCCGCACACGGTCGTGCCCGACGCCTTCGCCGGCCAGGGTGTCGGCAAGCGGCTGGTGGAAGCGGGCCTGGCCTATGCGCGCGATAACAAGCTCTGGGTGAAACCCACCTGCAGCTTCTTCCGCGCCTACATCACCAAGCGTCCGGAACTGCTCGAGCTGGTGCATCCCGACATGCGGGATGGCCTGCGGACGGCATAGGCGTCCGGTTTTGCCCGGGGCGGAAGCCGTGCGCCATTTGCATCGATTGGCCTCCGTAGCCTGCGGCATCCTGTCTCGGCGCGCCCTCGCGCGCCACCTCTTCACAGGCGGGTAACGCACTCCGGCCACCCTGTTGCTGGAAGGCTCCAATCACGCCCGGACTTGTCGCTCGGCAATTCGCAACGCCGTTCGACACCCGCGTGCGGTCCATCGGCCGCGGATCTGGAACACCCGAGTAGAGGAAAGATCTCATGGCGGCTCCCACAGTGAACGTCCTCGTATCGGACACGGCCCTGGCGGTCGGGGAAACCTCCCTGGTCACCTTCACCTTCTCCGAGGCCGTGCTGGACTTCACCAACGCCGACCTGACCGTCGCCAACGGAAGCCTGAGCGTGGTGTCCTCGGCCGACGGCGGGATCACCTGGACCGCCACGCTAACGCCGACCGCCGATATTGCGGACGCAACCAACCTGATCACGGTGGATAACACCGGGGTTACAGATGGCATCGGCACTCCGGGCGTCGGCACGACCGACTCCAACAACTACGCCATCGACACCGCGCGGCCCACCGCCACCCTGGTCGTCGCCGACACGGCCCTGGCGGCCGGCGAGACCTCCCTGGTCACCATCACCTTCTCCGAGGCGGTCACAGGCTTCACCAACGCCGACCTGACCATCGCCAACGGAAGCCTCAGCGCCGTCTCCTCGGCCGACGGCGGGATCACCTGGACCGCGACGCTGACGCCCACGGCGGCGATCACCGACACCACCAACCTCATCACCCTGGACAACACCGGCGTCGCCGACGCCGCCGGCAACGCCGGGACCGGAACCACCGACTCCAACAACTACGCCATCGACACGACGGTGGCGCCGCCGCCGCCGCAACCCGGAACTCCCACAGAGGCGGCCGATATCATCACGGTCCCAGATAACGGAGGTAGTGTCTCCGCGGGGGGAGGCGATGATCAGGTGACCGGTGGCCTTTCCAATGACTTCGTTCAAGGTAATGTCGGCGCCGATACTCTTTCGGGCGGCGCGGGTTCAGACACCGTTCTGGGTGGCAGGGATAACGATCTGGTCCAGGGCAATGTCGGATCGGACACGGTCTATGGCGACCTCGGCGATGACATTGTGCGAGGCGGCAAGGACGGCGATCTGGTCCAGGGTAACGCGGGCGCTGACCTGGTCTTTGGTGACCTCGGGAACGATAGCGTCCGCGGCGGCCAAGGCGACGACCAAGTGTTCGGGGGCGGCGGGGACGACTTCATCTCCGGCGACCTCGGGAATGACACCGTATCCGGCGGAGACGGCGCCGACCTGTTCCACATCTTTGGCGAGGCTGGCCTGGACCTGGTCATCGACTTCGACGCCGCCGAAGGCGACCGGGTGCTTCTGGATGCCGGGGCCGAATACTCCGTGGCCCAGGTAGGCGGCGACACGGTCGTTACGCTGACCGGCGGTGGTCGAATGGTGCTGCAGGGCGTGCAGCTGTCGACCTTGACCGACGGTTGGATCCTGGGCGGCTAGCGGAACGCGGAGACTGATGCCGCATTCGGATGCGCTGAAGGCGGGCCTTCAGCCCACGCAGATAATCCGTCAGCATCGAGAAACGGGCGACATGCCAGTCGCCCTGGATCGGCGGAGTGGTGGTCTGGATCGGGATGCGCTCGACCACGCGACCTCGCGGCTCGTGGAACGCTACGCCGTCGCCGACACCTTTCAACGGCGGATCGTCGGTCAAGGTTGCGCCTAGGCGGCCAGGCCCTGGATCTGCGCGGCCAGGCGGCGGACCCGCTCCGGACCGCCTAGCAATTGGCGGTTCAGCCCCACCCGCTTGAACCAGAAGTGCAGGCCCAGCAGGTCGGTGATTCCCATGCCGCCATGCACCTCGGTGGCCGTGCGGGCGATGAAGCGGCCGATCTCGGAAGTATGGGCCTTGGCGTGGGCGGCGGTCAGCGAGGACTCGTCGCGCGCCTCATCGAAGGCGTAGGCCGCGTACCACACCAGCGCCCGGCAGGGCTCCAGCTCGGCGGCCATCTCGGCGCACATGTGCTTCACCGCCTGGAACGAGCCGATCACCCGGCCGAACTGCCGCCGGTCCTTGGCGTAGTCGACCGCCTTCTCGATCATCACCTCGCAGGCGCCCAGCGTATCGGCGGCCAGCAGCACCCAGGCCGCGTCGCGCAGCCGGGCCAGGGTCTCGGGCCCGCCCAGCGGCTCGGCCGGCGTCTCGTGGAAGGTCAGTTCGCCCACCCGCCGCGTCTGGTCGATGGTGGTCATGGCCGCCCGCGTCAGGCCCTCCGCGTCGCCCGTCACCAGGTGCAGGTTCCCGCTCCGGTCGGCGACCATGAACAGGTCGGCCGTCAGGGCGTCGGTGACGAACAGCGCCTTGCCCGTGAGCTTGCCGCCCGCCGCCGTGACGCCCGCCCCGTCCCGCGCCCCGGCCACCGGCTCGGAGATCGCCAGGCCCGCCGTCACCTCGCCGGACGCGAGCTTTGGCGACCACTGGGTCTGCTGGTCAGCCGACCCGGCCTCGTTGAGCGCGATGGCCGCGGCGACCCCGCCCAGGAAGGGACCCGGCGTCACGGACCGGCCCAGGGCCTGGGCGGCCAGGGCGGCGTCCAGCAGGGTGAGGCCCAGCCCGCCATGGGCCTCGGGGGTCACCACCCCGGCCAGGCCGAAGTCGGCGACGGCGCTCCAGATGTCGGCGCCCGCATCGCTGGGATCGCCGGCATAGCGGCGCACGCGATCGAGGGGAACGCTGTCGGCCAGGGTGCGCGACAGGCTGTCGGCCATTATCTTCTGGTCTTGGGTGATCGAGAAATCCATGACCTAGACGCTCGCCAGCTTGGGTTCGCGCGGCATGCCGAGGCCCCGTTCGGAGATGATGTTCTTCTGGATCTGGGCGGTGCCCCCACCGATGATCAAACCCAGATCGAACATATAGCTTCTCTGCCAACTTCCCTTCGACCGCAGGTAGGGTCCGTCCTCATAGAGCACGCCCAGCTCGCCCAGGGCGTCGATGGCCAGCGCCGCGATCTGGTGGTTCAGCTCGCAGCCCTGCAGCTTGACCACCAGGCCCGCCATGCCGGCGGATTCCCCGGTCATTGAGGCGGTCATCAGCCGCAAGCCATTGAATTTCATCGACATGACTCGCGCCTGGAGTTGCATCAGCCGATCGCACATCACCGGATCGTCGATCAGCCTGCGGCCATCCACCGTCTCGGTCTTCATCAACTCGATCAGCGAATGCAGCCTGGCCTCGGTGGCGTTGGGATCGCCCAGCATCCCCCGCTCGTGCTTCAGCGTCGCATTGGCCACGAACCATCCCCGGCCCCGGCCGCCGACCACCGCGCTCTGCGGAACCCGGACGTCGGTGAAGAACACCTCGTTGAACTCCGCCGAGCCGGTCATGGTCTTCAGCGGCCGCACCTCGATGCCCGGCGTCTTCATCGAGAACAGCAGGTAGGAGATGCCGTCGTGCTTCGGCGCCTGGGGCTCGGTGCGCACCAGGCAGAAGATCATGTCGGCCTGGGCCGCGGTGCTCGTCCAGATTTTTGACCCCGAGATCAGGAAGTCCCCGCCGTCCTCCGTCGCCTTGGTCTGCAGGCTCGCGAGGTCGGAGCCAGCGCCTGGTTCGGAATAGCCCTGGCACCAGACCACCTCGCCGCGCAGGGTCGGCGCGATCCAGCGCTTCTTCTGCTCTTCGGAGCCGACCTCCAGCAGGGTCGGGACCAGCATGGAGATGCCCTGGTTGGCAAAGCCCCGGGGCGCGCCGGCGGCGGTGAACTCCTCGGAGATGATGCGGGACTTCAGGATGTCGGGCTCGGCGCCGTAGCCGCCGTATTCGCGCGGGATGGTCCGCGCCGCATAGCCGTGGTCGATCAGCAGGGCCTGCCATTCCAGGGCCGCCTCGCGCGGCCGTTCGGCGCCGGCGTTCGGGGCGTAGCGGTCCTTGTGCGCCTGCAGGAAACCGCGCACCTCGTCGCGAAAGGCCTCCATCTCGGGCGTCAGCTTCAGGTCCATGGCGTCCTCCGCACGGTCTCGCCTAAGGCCAGCACCGGGCGCGCGCCGGGGCAAGTATGACCTCGCGGAAGCCCGGCGGTCGCCAATTGCGGCGGAGGATTGGAAGAACGGGTTCGCTGAACTTGGCCAGCCCTGTGCAGTCTTCGGCCAGGACCACCCTAGACTGTACAGCTCAACCTCCAAGCCTGGCGCATTCAGCCCTCCGGGCGCGGCGAGGGTCAGCGCCAGATTGTCGCATGATATCGGCAAATATCGGCTTTCGTTGATGAACTCCGATTCCACCGAACGACGGTTTTCCCTTCCGGTAACTCTTTCTTCAAGACGCGCTCGTTAACCAAGGCATTGACGATGTTTCGATGATCGGTGAGCGGGGGCTTCGCCGAGCAATAATTCGGCACAACGTCGAAGTAATTGGGGGAATACTTGACAGTATTGCGTCGGAAGAACAGCTCGACCCAAGGTCAGGGCGAGATTCTGCGACCTGCAATCCCCGGCCAACGCCCCGCCCGACTCCGCGCCGACCCCATGTCCATTCCGAAACCTGGCGATGCTTGCCGCGCGCCATCCCAAAACCCGAGCACCCAGGAAAGCCCGTGTCGTTCAACAATCTGCAGATCTCACGCAAGCTGACGACAGGGTTCGCCGCCGTGGCCGTGGCCATGGCCGGCATGGGCGGCGCCATGCTGATGAACCTGCGCGCCCTGGACGCGGCGCGGCTTGAGACCCGGGAGGGCCAGGAGGCCTTGGCCGCCCTGGGCGAGGCCAAGTTCTACCTGACCCGCCAGGAGAACAGCTATCGCGGCTACCTGCTGTCGAAGGACGCCTACTACGCCGAGCGCATCGACAAGCACCGGGCCAATTTCAAGAAGCGTCTCGCCGCCGTCCGGCCGCTGCTGGCCGACAGCCCCGAGCTCGCCGCCAAGATCGATGAGGCCGAGGTCGCCGCCGACAAGTGGTTCACCGATGTGGTCCGCGCCGGCATGGCGCTCAGCGCCGATCCGGCGACCCTGCCCCGCGCCATCGAGATGGTCGGACCGGACGGCCTGGCCGACACCGTGATCACCCCGGCCGAGGACGCCATGGACGCCGTGGTGGAGGCCGAGACGGCCAAGCTGGCTGTCCTGCAGACCCAGCAGGTCGCCTCGAGCCGCAGCGCCTACACTTGGCTGATGCTCGGCCTGGGTCTGGCCATGACGATCGCCGTGGCCCTTGGCGGGCTCCTGACCCGCACCATCGCCCGGCCGGTGACGGCCATGACCGCCGCCATGCGCCGGCTGGCCCAGGGCGACTTCGAGGCCGTCATCCCCGCCATGGGTCGCAAGGACGAGGTCGGCCAGATGGCCGACGCCGTGTCCGTGTTCAAGACCGCCGGCCTGGAGAAGCTGCGCCTGGAAGGCCAGACGGCCCAGGAACGCAAGGCCGCCGAGGACGAGCGTAACCGCCACGAGGCTGCTCGCGCCGCGTCGGCTCGGGACCAGGCCCTGGTCGTCCAGGGCTTGGCCGAGGGGCTGGACCATCTCAGCCAGGGCGACCTGACCCATCGCATCGGCGGCGCCTTCCCGACCGACTACGTCAAGCTGCAGAGCGACTTCAACGCCGCCATCGGCCAGCTCCAGGAGGCCATGGCGGTGGTGGTCACCAATGTCGGCGGCATCCGCACCGGCGCGGGCGAAATCTCCACCGCGGCCGACGACCTGTCGCGACGCACCGAGCAGCAGGCCGCCAGCCTGGAAGAAACCGCCGCGGCCCTGGACGAGATCACCGCCACGGTCCGCAAGACCGCCGGCGGGGCCAAGGCCTGCTCCGACGTGGTGCTGGCCGCCCGCGGCGACGCCCAGACCTCCGGCGAAGTCGTGCGTCACGCCGTCTCCGCCATGAGCGAGATCGAGAAGTCGGCGCAACAGATCAGCCAGATCATCGGGGTGATCGACGAGATCGCCTTCCAGACCAACCTGCTGGCGCTCAACGCCGGGGTGGAAGCGGCCCGGGCCGGTGAAGCCGGCAAGGGCTTCGCGGTCGTGGCCTCCGAAGTCCGGGCGCTCGCCCAGCGTTCGGCGGAAGCCGCCAAGGAGATCAAGGCTCTCATCTCGGCCTCGACCCAGCAGGTCGGCCAGGGCGTGCGCCTGGTGGGCGAAACCGGCCAGGCCCTGGACCGCATCGTCGGCCGCGTGGCCGAGATCGACAGCCTGGTCACCGAGATCGCCGCCAGCGCCCAGGAGCAGGCCGTCGGCCTGCAACAGGTCAATACCGCTGTTAACCAAATGGATCAGGTTACCCAGCAGAATGCCGCCATGGTCGAGCAGTCGACCGCCGCCAGTCATTCGCTCGCCACGGAAGCTGAGGCCCTGGCGGGAACCATCGCCCGGTTCCGCATCGGCCAGCCGCAGGCCGCAGCGCCCCGCGCCCAGGCGCCCGCCCCGCAGATGCGGCGGACGAGCCGTCAGGGTTCGGCGGCGCGCAGGGTCGAGCCGAGCGTGGATGGTTGGGAAGAGTTCTAGGTCGCCGCAGGTCAGCGGTCTGAGAGGGAAGCGTATGATGTCTGAGCTAGCTGTTACGGCCCAAGTCAGCCTGCCACCGGTCCTCGACCTGCAGGCGGCCGAGCCGCTGCGCGCCGAACTGATGGCCCTGCGAGGCCGCCCGATGGCGCTGGACGCCTCCCAGGTCACGCGCCTGGGCGGGCTTTGCCTGCAGGTTTTGATGTCGGCGCGAAAAATCTGGGTCGAAGACGGGGTTTGCTTAACGGTGGATCAACCGTCTTCAGGCTTTTCAGAGCAGTTGGCTGCGTTTGGCGGCCCCGAGCTGCAATTCCAGCCCGAAGGGGGACTCTCGTGAGCAAGACCGTACTGACCATCGACGACAGCCGTACGATGCGAGAAATGCTGAACCACGCCCTGGTTCAGGCCGGCTACACCGTGATCCAGGCCGTTGACGGTATCGAAGGCCTCGAGGTCCTCAAGGCCAACGGCGCCGACGTGGTGATCACCGACATCAACATGCCCCGGCTCGACGGCTTCGGGGTGATCGAGGGCGTTCGCGCCAATCCCGATCACCGCGCCACCCCGATCCTGGTCCTGACCACGGAAAGCGACGCGGCCAAGAAGGAACGGGCCCGCGCGGCCGGCGCCACTGGCTGGATCGTGAAGCCGTTCAATCCGGTCAAGCTGGTCGAAGCCGTCCGCCGCGTCGCCGCCTAGTCCAAGCCACCTGTCGGAGCGTTCCGTTGGATCCGTTCGAGAGCATCAAGCAGACCTTCTTTCAGGAGTGCGACGAACTCCTGACCGACGCCGAGCAGGGTCTGCTTGCCATGGAGGCGGGCGACGCCGACGGTGAGACGATCAACGCCGTCTTCCGCGCCGTCCACTCCGTGAAGGGCGGCGCCGGCGCATTCGGCCTCGAGGACCTGATCCGCTTCGCCCACGTCTTCGAGACGGTGATGGACGACCTGCGGTCGGGGAAGATGGAGCTGACCGACGAGGTCGCCAAGACCCTGTTGCGGGCCATCGACGTCCTGGCCGACCACGTGGCCGCCGCCCGTGACGGCGGCGCCGTCGATGAGGGCCGCTCCGCCCCCATCCTCTCCGAGATGAAGGCCTTGATCGGCGGCGAGGGACTGGACGACGACGATCTCGGCGGCGACGAGGACTTCGGCTTCGTGCCGATGACGGTGGCCATCGAGGGCGACGACGCCCCGGCCTTCGATCCCCCCGCCCTGGACGAGTCGCCGGCTGCTTTCGAACCCATGGCCGACCTGGCGGCCGAGCCGGCCTCCGGCGCGCGTGTCTGGCGCATCGGCTTCGCGCCGAAGTCGGAGATGTACGCCAAGGCCAACGAATCCGGCCTGGTGCTGCGCGAACTGGCCCGGCTGGGCGAGATGGACGTCAAGCTGGACGCCGACGCCCTGCCGCCGCTGGACCAGCTCTCGGCCGAGACGGCCTATCTCCACTGGACCGTCCTTCTGACCACCGAGGCCGACGAGGCCACGATCCGCGAGGTCTTCGAATTCGTGGAGGACGACTGCGTCCTGACCATCGAGCCGGCGGACGGCCAGGCCTCTCCGCCGCCGCCCTCGTCCGACCTGTCCGACGACGCCCTGGCCGCGGCCAGCGCCGACGCCCCGCTCGATATCGCCGCCCTCCTGGCCCGCGTGGCCGGCGAGGCGCCCACCTCCGAAGCCGCCCGAGAGCCCGCCTCGGCCCCGGAGCCCCCCGCCGACTTGGATGTCGCGGCCCTGATCGCCAAGGCCCAGGCGCCGATCGCGCCAGCCGCTCCCAAGGTCGAGGCCGCGCCCGTCGCCAAGGCCGCCCCGCCCGCCGGCAGCAGCCAGGCCATCACCCCCACAGCGACCATCCGCGTCGATCTCGACCGGGTGGACCGCCTGATCAACGCCGTGGGCGAACTGGTCATCCAGCAGGCCATGCTGTCCCAGCAGGTGATGGAGAGCGGCCTGGCCCGCTCGTCGAACGTCGCGCTCGGCCTGGAGGACCTCGAACTGCTGACCCGGGAAATCCAGGACAGTGTCATGGCCATCCGCGCCCAGCCGGTGAAGAGCGTGTTCCAGCGCATGCCGCGCCTGGCCCGCGAAGTGGCCGACATGACTGGCAAACGGGTCAAGCTGGTCATGGAAGGCGAGGGCACCGAGGTCGACAAGACCGTGATCGAGCGGCTGACCGACCCGATCACGCACATGCTGCGCAACGCCATCGACCATGGCCTGGAAGATCCGGAAGGCCGCATCGCCGCGGGCAAACCGGCCGAGGGCGTGGTGCGCCTGCGCGCCCTGCATCGCGGCGGCCGGATCGTCATCGAGCTGCAGGACGACGGCCGCGGCATCAACCGTCCCCGGGTCCGCGGAATCGCGGTCGAACGCGGCCTGATCTCCGAGGACGCGGTGCTGTCCGACGAGGAGATCGACAACCTGATCTTCCAGCCCGGCTTCTCCACGGCCGAGACCATTTCCGACATCTCCGGCCGCGGCGTCGGCATGGACGTGGTCCGCCGCTCCATCCAGGGCCTGGGCGGGCGCATCACCATCTCGTCCGAGCCCGGCAAGGGCTCGAAGTTCACCATGTCCCTGCCGCTGACCCTGGCGGTGCTGGACGGTATGGTGGTCACCGCCGCCGAACAGACCCTGGTCGCCCCGCTCTCGGCGATCATCGAGAGCCTGACCCCCCGCGCCGAGGACGTCCATTTCGTGGGCGGCAAGGACGCGGTGATTCGCATCCGCGAGACCTTCGTGCCGCTGATCGACGTCGGCGTGGCGCTGGGGTTCCGCGAGACCGCCCTGCCCCCCGGCCAGGGCGTCGCCGTCCTGGTGGAGAGCGAAGGCGGCGGCAAGGCCGCCCTGCTGGTCGAGGCGATCCAGGGCCAGCGCCAGGTGGTGATCAAGAGCCTGGAAGCCAATTATCAGCAGATCGACGGCATCGCCGCGGCCACCATCCTCGGCGACGGCCGCGTCGCCCTGATCCTCGACGTCGACGCGCTCGTCACGACCCAACACCGACGGAAACCCGCGCCGCGCGCCGAGAAGCGAATGGCTGGATGAGCATGATCGACACCCTGAGCCATACCGCCGGCGCCCGGCGCGAACTGATCGCCTTCCGCATCGGCGACCAGGAATTCTGCGTCGACATCATGCAGGTGCGCGAGATCCGCGGCTGGACCGCCTGCACGCCCCTGCCCCGCACCCCGTCCTATATGAAGGGCGTCATCAACCTGCGCGGCGCCGTGCTGCCGATCGTCGACCTGGGCGCGCGCCTCGGCCTGGCCACCACCGAACCCACCGCCCGCCACGTGATCATGGTGGTTAGCGTCGGCGGCCGCACACTGGGCCTATTGGTCGAGGCGGTCAGCGACATCATCAATATGAGCGACGACATGGTGCAGCCGACGCCGGACGTCGCCTGCGACCAGGTGAAGACCTTCGTGAAGGGCCTGTTCGCCATCGACGGGCGCATGGTGAGCCTGATCTCCCTCGACCGCGTGCTGCCCGAGACCGAGGCGGAGGCCGCATGAGCACTTCGCCAGACACCCGCAGGGGCGGATCCGGACTCGTCGAGGGCGAGTTCTTGTTCACCACCGACGACTTCAACAAGATCGCCCAGATCCTGCACAGCCACGCCGGCATAGCGCTCGCCGAGGGCAAGGCTGCGCTGGTCTATTCGCGCCTGGCCAAGCGCCTGCGCTCGCTGGGCCTGCGCTCGTTCCGCGACTATTGCGCCCTGGTCGAGGGCGCCCAGGGCGTCGACGAGCGCCAGGCCATGATGGCCGCGCTCACCACCAACGTGACCCGCTACTTCCGCGAGCCGCACCATTTCGACCACCTGCGCGACGTGGTCATGCCCAAACTGATCGACAAGGCGCGGAAGGGCGGACGCATCCGCCTGTGGTCGGCGGCCTGCTCCAACGGCCAGGAACCCTATTCCATGGCCATCACGGTCCTGGCGGCCCTGCCCGAGGCGGCCAACCTGGACGTGAAGATCCTGGCCACCGACATCGATCCCAACATGGTCGCGGAGGGCAAGGCCGGCATCTATCGCGAGGACGCCGTGGCGCCGGTGCCGCTGGAACTGCGCCGCAAGTGGTTCAAGAAGGCCGACGGCGGCTGGGAAGTGGCCGACGAACTGCGCCGGCTGGTCTCGTTCCGCGAGCTCAACCTGATCGGCGACTGGCCGATGCGCGGCAAGTTCGACGCCATCTTCTGCCGCAACGTGGTGATCTATTTCGACGAGCCCACCCAGGAACGCATCTGGACGCGGTTCGCGCCCATGCTGGAGCCGGGTGGCACGCTCTATATCGGCCACTCCGAACGGGTCACCGGGCCCGCCACCAACATCTTCGAGACCACGGGCCTCACCACCTATTCGCTGAGGGCCGGGCGATGACCATTGGCGTTCTCGTGGTCGACGACAGCGCCACCATGCGCGGACTGATCGGGGCGGCGCTGCGGCGTGACCCCGACATCGAGGTCCTGGGCTTCGCCAACGACGCCATCGAGGCGCGTGAGCAGATCAAGAAGCTCAATCCCGACGTGGTGACCCTGGACATCGAGATGCCGCACATGAACGGCCTCGATTTCCTGGAAAAGATCATGCGCCTGCGGCCCACGCCGGTGGTGATGGTCTCGACCCTGACCCAGTCGGGCGCCGAGATCACCCTCCAGGCCCTGGAGCTGGGCGCGGTGGATTGCGTGGCCAAGCCCGTGGGCGGGGTCACCGTCCAGCAGGCCTTCGCAGACCTCACCGCCAAGGTGAAGACCGCCGCCAAGGCCCGGGTGAAACCCTATGGCGGCCCCACGGCGCCGGTGGAGCGCGACGCCTCCTATCGCGCCTCGGACGTGATCCTGGCGCTGGGCTCCTCGACCGGCGGCGTCGAGGCCCTGATGACCATCCTGGGCAATTTCCCCGAGACCTGTCCGCCGACCGTGATCACCCAGCACATGCCGGCCACCTTCACCAAGAGCTTCGCCGCGCGGCTGGACCGCATCTCCGGCGCCCATGTGACCGAGGCCCAGGACGGCGACCGCCTGCAGTCGGGCCACGTCTACATCGCGCCCGGCGGCGACGCGCATATGGAGATCGCCTCGTCCTCGCATCCGGTGATCCGACTGCGCGACGGCGAGCCGGTGAACGGCCACCGCCCGTCGGTCGACGTGCTGTTCGAGTCGATCGCCAAGCTGAACCGCCGCTCGGTCGGGGTCATTCTCACCGGCATGGGCCGCGACGGCGCCCAGGGCCTGCTGGCCATGAAGAAGGCCGGCGCCCGCACCCTGGGCCAGGACGAACCGTCCTGCGTCGTCTACGGCATGCCCCGCGTCGCCTTCGAGCTCGGCGCGGTCGACAAACAAGTGGGCCTGTCGAGAATGGGCCCCGCCATACTAAACCTCTGCGCGGCCGCAGAATCCCAGAGGAGCGCTTCCTGATGCCCGCCGCTGTCACGATCAAGACCCTGATTGTCGATGATCAACAGACCATGCGCTCGCTGATCCGCACGAGCCTGCATGCCCTGGGCATCACTCAGACGCGCGAAGCCCCCGATGGGGAAGAGGCCCTGCGCAACCTGCTGAGCGCTCCGGTGAACCTGGTGATCACCGATTTCAACATGCCCAAGCTGGACGGGCTGGGCCTGCTGCGCGCCATCCGCGCCCATGGTCCGACCTCCAAGACCGCGGTGATCATGCTGACCGGCCGCGCAGACCGCGAGCTGGTGCAGCGGGCCGTGCAGTTCGGCGTCAACAACTACCTGGTGAAACCATTCACCACCCAGACCCTAAAAGAAAAAATCGAAGCGGTGTTTGGCCCCCTCACATGATCGTTGAAAACGTCTCCAAACGGCCAGGCAAGCGAATCCATGTCGTGCAGGGTGAGCACGCCATATCCTGCGATCCCGATGTCCTGCTGACCACGATCCTCGGTTCGTGCGTGGCCGTGTGCATGCGCGACGGCAAGACCGGCGTGGGCGGGATGAACCACTTCCTGCTGCCGGAGGGCAAGGCCGACGGCATCGACAATGAGAGCCGCCGCTACGGCGCCTACGCCATGGAACTGCTGATCAACGAGCTTTTGCGCTCCGGCGCGCGGCGCGAGCGGCTGGAAGCAAAACTTTTTGGTGGGGCGCGGATGTTCGGCGGCCTTTCCGACGTCGGCGCCTCGAACGCCGCCTTCGCCGAGAAATTCCTCCGCGACGAAGGGATTCCGGTGGTGGGCTCCAGTCTTGGCGGCCTACAGGCCCGGCGGGTCCAGTACTGGCCGACCACGGGACGGGCGCAACAAAGAACCGTCACTGATAACGCCGAGCTAACCCGTCTGCGCGATCCTGTGCGGATTAAGCCCGAGCCGGTCGAGGACGAAGGGTCCGTGGAGCTGTTTTGATGACGCGAACCGCCGCCGCCATTCAGACCCCCGAGGTCCTGGCGTCCATCGCCGTCGAGCTGGAGCATGCCGGCGAGCTGTGCGATCGGCTGGAGACGCTTGTCACCCTGCTCGTGCGCGCCAGCCGCGGCGAGCCGCTGGCCATCGCCCTGGAAGAGGCCCAGACCGTCGACGTCCTGACCCAGCACCTGGCGGCGCTAGCCACCTTCACCCGCAAGCTCTCGGCCCAGGCCGAAAGCGGCGACTACGACCTGACCGACGCCGTAGCCGGCGTCACCCTGGGCGACCTCGCCAACCGGCTGGCCCAGTCGACGCGCGAGGCCCCCTCGCGCATCAAGGCCGACGCCGGCGACCTGGACCTCTTTTAGCAAGGCCAATCCCCCATGGCCCTAGACTCGCAGATCCGCATCAACCTGGACCGTTCGGTGGTCCTGCTGGTCGACGACAATCCCCAGGCCCTCGAGGCCCTGACGGCGATGTTCCGCGGTTTCGGGGTGCGCAAGCAGTTCAAGTGCGGTTCGGGCGCCGAGGCCATGCACGTGGTCAAGACCCAGGAACTGGACCTGATCGTCATCGACTCGACCATGCCCGACATGGACGGCTACGACTTCGTCCAGTGGCTGCGGCGCGAAGCGCCGGACGCGGCCAAGTTCACCCCGGTCATCATGCTGACCGGCCACGCCGCCAGGACCGTGGTCGAGAAGAGTCGCGATTCCGGGGCGAACTTCGTGGTCTCCAAGCCGTTCACCCCCGAAGTGCTGCTGCAGCGGGTCTTCTGGGTGGCCAAGGACGAACGCCAGATGGTGGTGGCCGAGGGCTATGTCGGCCCCGACCGCCGCTTCAAGAACCTCGGGCCTCCGCTCGGCGTCAAGGGCCGCCGCAAGGACGACCTGTCGACCCATGTCGGCGCCGCCAAGGACCCGAACCTCGATCAGTCGGATATCGACATGTTGATGAGACCCGCGAAGGTGCAGCTGTGAGCGACCCAGAGTTCGTCAAGGTCAAGTATCGCCTCACCGAGCAGGTCGCCCGCCCGGGCGGCATGACTGCGGGCCTGGCCAGCGAGCGCGCCCAGCGCGAACTCGCCGCCCACGCCGGCGACGCCATGAAGTCGTTGAGCGGCATGATCGGCCGCCTGGAAGTCATGTGCAAAGAGCGCACGGCCTCCCTCGACAGCGTCTATGAGGAGGGTTCGACCATCCTCGACATCGCCGGCCTGTTCAACAAGCGCGTGCTCTGTGACGCCTGCTACAGCCTGTGCGAACTGGTGGATCGTCAGCGCACGCACAAACGCGCCGACTGGACGAGCATCGGGGTCCATGTCAGCGCCCTGCGCCTGCTCTGGACCAAAGACGCCGAGGATCCGGCGTCGCTGAAGTCGGTGGTCGACGGCCTGTGGACCATCACCGACAGGCTGAATCCGTAGGGCCAGGCAGCGCGCTGCCCTCTCAGGTTCGTCATGGCCGGCCGCAAGTGCCGGCCACCCATAGACGCCGCCTCGCCGAGCGTGCGCCTGAACTTCCCGTGCGCATGGATCCCCGACACGCGCACCGCGCGGCCGCGGGTGACGAGCTTCGGATTGAAGAGGCGGTGTACCCCTACTCCGCCGCGGTCTCGGGCCGGGCGTAGCGCTGGCTGACCTTGCGCAGGCCGGCGAGGATCGCCTGGGTCCCGGCGGCGTCGGCCGCGCCCTCTGTGTGCAGCAGCAGGCGAAAGGCGCGTAGGTGGACGGCCACCGCGTTGGCGTCCCAGCGTTGCTGGCCCTTCAGATAGTCCAGCAGGTCCGAGAGGCTGATCAGGGCGGTGTCCACCGAGGCCAGGCCACAGACGCTGGGAATGCCGATCGGGGTGGCCACGATGGCGTAGAGCTCGTCCAGCAGGGCCGGGTCGTACGCCGCCCCGACGCGGGCGGCGCAGCCCTCCGCGGAGTCCAGCACAGACTGCAGTTCGGTCAGGCACTCGCCCTTGAGGCTCTCCAGGCCGGCGCCGGCCCGTTGAACCGCCTCGGCGACCGGCAGGCCGCCCGGCGTGCGCAGCAGCTTGGCCAGCCGCACGGGGGGGATGTGGATTCGGACAGCGCTCACAGTTCCACCCGTCGCGTCTTCATGAGGCCGTCGATGACGTCCTGATCCATGTTGGGGGTCTCCGCCTCACCGACCACGGCCGGCAGGTCGTCGCGGCGGCGGCCGACCGTTCCGGGCGGCACGCCCTCGTTCTTGAAGCGCCGGTCGGGGCCCATATAGGTGTCGCACTCGACGAAACGCCGGCCCTCCTTGGAGATCCAGAGGATCCGCTCCAGGACCGTGATCGGGGTCAGGGGCTTGGCCATGATGAAGTGGGCGCCGCAGTCGCGCGCCTTGGACACCGCGTCGCGCGGCGTGTGGCCGGCGGTCAGCAGGACCGGGGCGAAGCAGTTGGGTTCGATGCGGCTCTGGCGCAGCCATTTGATGAAATCATAGCCCTCGCCACTGGCTCCCAGGGCGTCGGCGATCACCAGGTCGAGTTCGACCTTCTGGACCGTGGCCTGCGCCTCTTCGACGTTCTCACAGCGGTGCAGCGTCTTGACACCGAACCCCGTGAGGATCTGGACCAGGATGCTCATGCCCATGGTTGAGTCCTCGAGCAGCAGCACCGAGGCGCGCTCGAGATTGAAGCGGGCGCGGGATTCTGGATTCAGCCCCATGGTGTTCCCGACGAACTAGGTTGGGACTGGCATAACCCCGATAGGGTTAAGAAGAGTTTCAGACCCTCTGGGCGCGTCGAACCGCCGCTAGGGAACGGGGTTGAGGTAGATCGGATTGCCCAGCAGGAGCAGGCGTCCATCTGCGCCGCGGACGTCCACGCGAAGCCAGGAGGCGCGGCCGTCCGCCGTGAATTCGAAGGTTTTCGTAGTGTCGGGCTCGGCCAGTTTCAGGTCGCTCGAGCCCGCGCCGGTGTCCCCCGCCAGCGACATCGATCCCCCCGCCACGCCCACCACATGGACCTCCACCCGCACCCTGGCGCCGGCCGGGGCGGCCAGTGCGTCGCCCATTTGGGCTTCAGATCCCCCAGAGGCTGCGTGGACCTCCAGCAGCCGGCCGCGGGTCCCGGCGAGGTCGAGGAAGACGTGACCCCGGGCGATGGCCGCCAGGATGGCGGCCTGGCTCAGCTCCGGCGCCCGGACCACGGTGGTCGGCACGCCGATGGCCGGCGCCTTGTCCGGCGGCAGGGTGGCGTCGTGGTTGTCCGAGCCGCCGACCGCGGTGATTCGATGACCGGCGTTCAGCCGCGCCTCCCAGAAGGCGACGCCTGAGAGCGGGCCCTCGGCGAGGCCTCCGTTCACCACCTCGATCGCCGCGATGCGCGAGAAATCGGTGTCCTTGACGGTCCAGCCGCAGCCCATGCAGGCCTCGCCCGACGGCAGGCCGGGATGGTTGATCGACAGGATTCCGCCGGCCGTCTTCGCCTGGTCGAGGATCGTGGCCAGCGACGGCGCACGGGCGCCGCCCAACTGGAAATCGACGAAGGCCGTCGGGCCAAACAGGTTGGCGTGGCCGTGGAAGGTCGTCACCTCCCGGCCCGGGATCAGCAGCAGATCGTCGAAATAGGGCGCCAGCTCGCGCATGGCCTCGAAGTGCGAGGTGGCGTTGTGGTCGGTGATGGCGATGAAGTCGAGGCCGCGGGCGACGGCGGCCTCGGCGGTCTTGAACACCGGACACGGGACCTTGGCGCCTCTGCGCGACAGGCACGAACCGTCCGAGTGGCCGGTATGCATGTGCAGGTCGCCGCGCCACCAGCGCTCGCCGCGCGCCAGGGGCGCAGCTGAGAATCCAGCGAAGGCCTGCCCCTTCCGGTCGAACCAGATCTTGGCCACATAGTCGGCCCGCGCAGCCTTGCGGATGTTCGGCGCACCCAGCACCAGCCGCCAGGTCCCGGCCTTCAGCGGTCCCGGCAGGTAGGACGGCGTGGCGTCGCTCTCGGCCAGGGTGAAGCTGGACTTGTTGCCCCCGCTCCAGCCACGGAACCGCTCGGGATCGCGCAGGCCCAGGTCGATGACCGAGCGCTCGGCCTTGCCCGTATAGGCGAACTCGACGGTGATCCGCTCGACCCCGGCCGGGACCTTGAACGGAACCTCCGTATAGGTCTCGTGCGCCGCGCCGGTCAGGGTCCCGGTCAGGGTGAGATCCGGCGCGCGCGGCGTCTGAGCCCGCGCGGCCACGACGTGCAGTAGCAGCCCGATCGCGCAGACCAGGGCCGCGCCCGTTCTCAAGCCTGTGTTCCGCCCCATCCCGGGCCATATAGCACGGCGCGCTCGCATGGGCGCTCGCGGGTCGCGATTGATACTTTAGTGACCGCTTGACGGTTGGGCTGCGAAGGGATACTGAAGCCTACGCTTCACTGTCTTCCGCGCAATCCCCCAAGGAGCCGAGCCATGCCTCTCGACACCGAGTCTCCTGAACCCGCCCACGCCAGCTTCACCATCGAACGCGTCTATCCGCAGGCGCCGGCGCGGGTGTTCAACGCCCACGCCGATATCGGCCTCAAGCGCCGCTGGTTCGCCGAGGGCGACGGCTTCGAACTGCACCACTACGCGCTCGACTTCCGCGTCGACGGTCGCGAGACCGCTCGGTTCAGCTTCCAGGGCGGGCCGGAGATCGTCATGGAGATGGTCCACCAGGTGATCGTCCCGGACCGCCGGATCGTCATCGCCTACCGCATGGCCGTGGGCGAGACGCCGATATCGGCCTCGCTCTCCACCATCGAGTTCGTCCCGCAGGGCGCCGGCACCCGCCTGATCTATACCGAGCAGGGGATCTATTTCGGCGGTGAAGGCGAGATCGCGGGCCGCGAAGAAGGCAGCCGCGGCCTGCTGGAGAACCTGGCCGAGGTGCTTGCCGAGCAGGGCTAACACCCATGAATTCGCCCTCCCCGGCGGAGCCGGAGAGGGCGAAAATGCTGCACCTCATGCTGCACCTCATGCTGCGCAGCATGAGGTGCGGTATGAGGCTGAAAACCTAGACTTTTTCGTTGCCGAAGATGATCGTCCCGGAAGCGGCGAACATCCCTCCGACCCCGTGGGAGACGCTGATCTTGGCGTCCTTCACCTGGGCCGGCGCGACACCGCGCAATTGGCGCACCGACTCCTGCAAGGCGTACATGCCGTACATGCCCGAGTGCATGTAGGAGAGCCCGCCGCCGTTGGTGTTAAGCGGCAGCTTGCCACCGATCGCGGTGTTGCGGCCATTGATGAAATCCTTGGCCTCGCCGGGCTTGCAGAAGCCCAGGTCTTCCAGGCCGTAGAGCGGCAGGTGGGCGAAGGCGTCGTAGATCATCAGGTGGTCGACATCGGAATGCTTGATGCCCGCCTCGTCGAAGGCCTTCTTGCCCGAAACCCTGAAGGCCTTGGAGGTGGTGAAGTCCTCCATCTGGCTGACCAGCGGGGTCTCGACGCTCTCGCCCGTGCCTAGGACGTAGACCGGCTTGGTCGGGAAGTCCTTGGCCCGGTCGGCGCTGGTGAGGATCAAGGCCCCGCCGCCGTCGGTGACCAGGCAGCACATCAGCATGCGGAACGGCCAGGCGATCATCGGCGAATTGAGCACGTCGTCGACGCTGATCGGGTCCTTGAAGCTGGAGCGCGGATTGAGCGCGGCCCACTCCCGCTGGACCACGGCGACCATGGCCAAGTCCTGCTCGGTCACCCCATAGGTCTTCATGTAGCGAAGGACGGGAATCGTGAACATGGTGGGCGGGCTGGTGACGCCATAGGGCATCTCGAACTGGCCCATCAGGCTGGACGGCGAGCGGCCGAAGCCCCCGGCGCCGACCCGCGAACGGCCCGATTCCCCGTGGGTGATCAGGACGGTCTTGCACAGGCCCTCATTGATCGCCGCGGCCGCATGGCGGACGTGCAGCATGAAGGAACAGCCGCCGACGCTGGTGCCGTCAGCATAGGTCGGCGTAATGCCCAAATAGTGCGCGAGCTCCACCGGCGAGATGCCGGCGCAGGCCACGCCGTCGATGTCGGATGGGTTCAGCCCCGCGTCCTTCATCGCGTTCAGCGCGGCGTCAGCGTGCAGGCCGATCACGGACACGTCCGGAATCTTGCCCATCTTGGTGGTTTCGGCGGCCCCGACGACCGCGACGGAATTCTGCTTCATGGTCTCGCCTCAGCCCTTGGCCGGTTGGAACAGGGGCAGCGAGATGGTGTCGCTGATCTTCTCGAAGACGACCTCGAGCGGCATGTCGAGGACCAGGGCCTCGGGGGTCTGCGGACAGCCCACGATATTGGTCATCATCCGCGGGCCTTCCTCCAGCTGCACCACGGCGATGGAGTGCGGCTCGGTTCCCATGTCGGGGCGCGGGCGGGCGTTGATCACGTAGGAATAGAGGGTCGCGCGGCCCGAGGCCTTGAAGACCTCCACGTCTCGCGAGCCGGTCTTCGGGCAGAATGGACGCGGCGGGAAATAGGCCTCGCCGGTCTGCTTGTTGCGCTGCAGGAGCAGTTCGCCCCGGGCGGTTCCGTCCCAGAAATGCTGGGTCTCGGGCGTGGGTTCAGGCGCCATCCTAGGCATGTGGAAATCGTCCCCAATCAAAATCGTTGAATCGTGGCCCACCGGAATAGGAGGGCGGCGCAGCAAAGCCGACCGGGGCCGACTTGTCGAGGCGCGGAGGCGGCTCTTAGGATGGGCGCGTGAGCAATCTCGATGACCCCTTCGACCTCGCGCGATTCATCGACGCCCAGCACGACGCCTTCGAGGACGCGTACAACGAGCTCAAGGCGGGTCGTAAGACCTCCCACTGGATGTGGTTCATCTTTCCCCAGGTGGCGGGCCTGGGCCAGAGCCCCATGGCCGTTCGCTACGCCATCCGGTCGCGGGCGGAGGCGGTCGCCTACCAACGACACCCGGTGCTTGGGGAGCGGTTGATACAGCTGACGAACCTGGCGATTCAGGCGCCCGTGGCGTCGGCTCAGGAGCTGTTCGGAAGCCCCGACCATCTCAAGTTCCATTCAAGCATGACGCTGTTCGACGCCGTCGCACCGCACGAGCCGACCTTCTCCAGGGCGATCGATCGCTGGTTCAAGGGGCCCGACACCCGGACGCTCGAGATCCTCCGATCATGGACGTGAGGGAAAAGCGGCCCTGAAAGCCGCGAGGCCCGGCGCGGAGAACGCCACCACCCGGCTGCCCTCGATCCGCCGCGCCCAGCGCCTGGCATAGACCTGATCCAGCAGGGCCTGACCGAGCGCGCCGCCCAGATGGCTGCGGCGCACGCTCCAGTCGAGGCAGGCCTTGCAGAGCGGCCTGCGCCCACGGGCCAGCCCCGCCGTCTCGACGCCGAACGCCCGCATGAAGCCCGCGCCCTCGGCCGTCAGGCTGAGCGAACCCTCGCGATCTTCCACCAAGGCGCGGTCGGTCAGGCTGTCCAGCATGGCCACCCCCAGTTCACCGGCCAGATGGTCGTAGCAGACCCGCGCCTGCCGCAAGGCGGGCTCTCTTGGGCCAGGACGCGCGCGCTGGTGGCCGCCCCGATCGGCAAGCCCCATCAGCTTTTCCAGCAGATCGGCGACCTCCGAGCCCGCCAGCGCGAAGTAGGCGTGTCGGCCCTGGCGTCGCCCGGTGAGCAGGCCGCCATCGGTGAGTTTCGCCAAATGGCTGGAAGCGGTCTGCGGCGTCACCCCCGCCTCGCGGGCCAGTTCGCCGGCGGTGAGCGCCTGGCCGCCCATCAGCGCCGCCAGCATGTTGGCCCGGGCCGGGTCCCCCAGCAGGGCGGCGATGCGCGCGATGTCCGGCCCCAGTCTCATCTCGGCAGACTAGCACAGGCCTGCCGCTGACGATTCGATGCGGATCGAAGCATGCAGGGCGCCCGAACCGCTAGAACGGCGGCGATCCATCGGAGCACGCCATGACCGTCACCTGCGCCATCCGCTATGTCATCGACCCGTTCCAGAAGGACGCCTTCGAGGCCTATGCCCGAAACTGGCTGACCATCATCCCGGCCTGCGGCGGCGACCTGCTGGGCTACTGGCTACCGCACGAGGGAACCAACAACATCGCCCATGCCATGATCTCGTTCGAGACCCTGGCCGCCTATGAGGCCTATCGCGCCCGGCTGAAGACCGACCCCGCCGGAGCCGCCAACTTCGCCATGGCTCAGGAGAAGCGCTTCATCCTGTCGGAGCAGCGGACCTTCCTGACGCCGGTGACGGCATGATCGCGATGATGCGGTCGAACAAGGATTTCCGGGCCAGGGCGTCGTCGAGCCGGTCGAGTGCGGCGACCGCGTCGCCGGCCTCGGCGTTGAGCTCCAGGGCCGCCTCCTCGAAGGCCCGCCACAGGGGCGTCAAGCGCTCGACCAGCCGGGCGCCGTCCTCGGTGAGCGTCAGCCGTCGCCGGCGCGCGTCGGCCGGATCGGTTTCCGAAGCCACGATGCCGGCCTTTTCGAGGGATTGCCGAGTCTGGCTGACCGAGACGTGGGTGATCCGCAGCGCCGAGGCCAGTTCCCCAACGCTCGCAGGCCCCTGGCGTGCGAGCTGGTTGAGTACGCCGAACCAGCGCTGCTCGAAGTCGATCCCCAGCGCGGCGTAGACCCGGGTGGCGTCCCCGTCGATCCACTCTGACACGCGCCGCAGCCGCGCCCCGATCGCCGCGCCGCCCGCACCTCGCGTGTAGTCCATCGGATCTTCCTTGCGCGCGCCTCGCCTTGACATATATGTAGGCGCCTACCTATTTGAACGCAAGTCGATCTCACAAGAGCAGAACGCATGTCAGACTCTCAATTTCCGACGGCGTTGCGGATGGGCCGGCGTGGCGTCCTGGCCGCCGGACTCGCCGCCTTCGCGTCGCCCGCTTTCGGCAAGGACGACCTCGACGCCTTCTTCGCAGACGAGATGGCCGGGGCCGGCATACCTGGCTTGGCCGTGGGCCTGGCGAGGAAAGGAACCGTGCGCCTGGCGCGCGGCTACGGCTTCGCCGATCTAGCCGACCGCCGTCCGGTGACTGGCGACACGATGTTTCACATCGCCTCGATCACCAAGACGGTGACCGCGGCCGCCGTGATGCGGCTCGCCGACCAGGGTCGCCTGGCGCTGGACGCGCCCGTGGCGCCTCACCTCGACTTCCCGCTGGTCAATCCGCATCATCGCGATGCGCCGGTCACCTTCCGCCACCTTCTGACGCACGTCTCAAGCATTTCGGACGCCAAGTATTACGGGGTCGATTTCCGTGTGAGCGGCGTCGACGCCAACCTCGCCCTGGGCGATCTCCTCAAGGACTATCTCGCGCCAGGCGGACGAATCTATTCCAGCGAGGGGTGTTTCTCCAAGGCGGCGCCGGGCGCGGCCTGGGACTACAGCAACGTCGGCTATGGCCTGCTCGGCTATCTCGCCGGCCGTATCGGTGGACAGGACATGCGCGAGCAGACCCGTGAGGCGATCTTCGCACCGCTCGGCATGCGCCATACAAGCTGGACCATCGCGGGAACCCCCGAGGCCCTGCGCGCCACGCCGTACGACCTCGTCGACGGCGCGCTTGGGCCCGTCGCGCCGGTGGGTTTTCCCGATTGGCCGGTCGGCATGATCCGCTGTTCGATCTCCGACCTGATGCGGTTCGTGGCCGCCTCGGCCAACGGCGGCGTGGCGCGAGGAACCCGGATCGTCAGCGAGCAGGGCATGGCGCAAATGCTCGACATGAAGACCCCACCGGGCTTGCCCGACTGGCTGACCGGACAGGGCCTGGGTTGGATGGAATCGAAGCTCGGCGACGGTGTGAAGGCCAACCACTGGGGCGGCGATCCAGGCGTGTTCACCGCCGCCTATCTCGATCCCGCCAGCCGCAGCGGCGTCGCGATCCTGACCAATATGACGGCGAGCGCCGAGAGCAAGGCCGCGGTGAAGCGCATCGCCGCCCGACTATTGACTGCCTAGACCGGCGAGCCGGCCACCAGCCGGCGTCCGGTGGAGGCCACGAGCTCCGCCCAGATGGCGGCTTCCTTGGCGGGATTCTTGCCTTCGACCGCGATGTGCAGGGCGATCAGCGCGGCGCGCAGGCGGTCGTTCTCGGTCGAGAGGGCCGACAGACGCAGGTCCCCGTCTGATCCGGCCTCACCCAGCAGGGCGCGGATAGCGCGGTTCTCCTGGACGAGGTTGTGCGCCGCCCCGTCCCACGCCTGGGCGGCGAAGCCCAGCAGGGCCGCGGAGAGGCCCAAGGCGCCCGCCCGCTCGGCCGGGGGCACATCGGGCGCGGCGTTGCGGACCAGCAGTGCGGCGGTCTCGGCCAGGACGGCGGGAACATCGGGTTTCATAGCCGGCCCATCACTTTCAGCGCCGCGCGATCCTGGGCGTTCTGCAGGGCCCAGGGCGGGTAGGCCATGATCGGCTCGCGGTTGCCCCCGTCGATCCAGGCCCGCGCCGAGGAGACCCAGATCGCCTGGCCTTTCACGCAGTTGAACAGCTCCCACCAATGCAGCGCCGCCGGGTCGGCGGTCATGCCGCTGGCGGCTTCCCAGATGGCTATGGCGCGGTCGCGCGGAACCAGGCCGCCGGCCAGGCCGCGGCCGAACGACCAGACGGGATTGAGGCTCCAGCCCAGGTCCTCCAGCGGGTCGCCGAGATGGGCCATCTCCCAGTCGAGGATCCCGTGAATGACCCCCTGCTCGTCATAGAGGAAGTTGCCGGTGCGGTAGTCGCCGTGCACCACACCCACCTTCCGGGCCGGCGGCGGCGGATTGGCGCGCAGCCAGCGGATCGCCGCGCGGATGATCGGCAGGGGCTCGGCCTCGTCCTCGTCCAGCACGCCTTCCCAGTAGGAGAGCTCGCGGTCCCAGCAGGCGTCGGCCGCCACCGGCGCCATCACCTGGTCTAGGCCCACGGCGGTGGGATCGGCCTTGGCGATCTCGCCCAGGATCGTCCACTTGCGCTGGGCCAGGGCCTCCAGGGTCGCCACATAGGGTTCGGCCCACAGCAGGCCGGGCGAGGCCTGGAAGCCGGCGATCTCCTCGGCGATGAAGAAGGGGTGGTCGAGGGCCGCGTCGGCCTCCTCCAGCCACAGCATCTCGGGCACCGGCACGGCCGAGCCGAAGAAGGCGCGATAGGCCTCGAACTCGATCCGCCGCTCGGTGTCGATCAGCGAGGCGGGCGGATCGCGGCGCAGGATCAGCTTGCGTTCGCGTGGCCTGCCCTCCCCATCGCGCCAGCTCAGGCGGAAGCGATAGGTCTCGCGCGAGGCCCCGCCAGAGATGCGCGTCAGGCTGTCGACCGCGATCTCCGTGGCGTCCGGCATACGGCCCGCGATATAGGCCGCCAGCCGCGGCTCCAGCGGCGAGGCCATGGGTTCAGGCCATCTCGAAGGCGATGGGCAGGGTCTTTGGGCCGTTGACGAACACCGCCAGCGACTGCTTGGGCTCGCCAGCGAGTTCCAGGCTCTTCAAGCGCGGCAGCATCTCCTCCCAGAGGATGCGCATCTCCATCTTGGCCAGGTGCTGGCCCAGGCACAGGTGCGCGCCATAGCCGAAAGCAAGGTGCTTGTTGGGTTTTCGGTCGACGCGGAAGGCGTTGGGGTCGTCGAACACCGCCTCGTCGCGGTTGCCCGAGGCGTAGCAGAGCATCAGCCAGTCGTTCTTCGACAGCGAACGGCCGGCCAGTTCGGTGTCCTCGGTGGCCGTGCGCATGAAGGTCTTCACCGGGGTGATCCAACGGATGCTCTCATCCACCAGGCCCGGAATCAGCGACGGGTCGGCCTTGAGCTTGGCGAACTCGCCGGGGTTTTCGGCCAGGCCCCAGATGGCGCCGGCGGTGGAGGACGAGGTGGTGTCGTGGCCGGCGGTGGCGACGATGATGTAGTAGCTCATCGCCTCGAAATGGCTGATCGGCTCGCCGTCGATCTTAGAGTTGGCGATCAGGCTGCCCAGGTCGTCGCCCGGATTGGCCCGCTTGCCCTCCGAGAACCGGGTGAAATAGGCGATGAAGTCGCTGAGGACGCCGGTCTCGATCTGGGCGATGGGGCTCTCATCCTTCGGCTTGCGCCCCAGCTCCGGATCGGCGGCGCCGAACAGCTCCTGGGTCAGCATCAGCATCCGGCCCTCGTCCTCCTCCGGCACGCCCATGATCTCCATGATCACGTGCAGGGGATAGTGCAGGGCCACCTCGCTGACGAAGTCGCACCTACCGCCCTTGGCGGCCATCTTGTCGACGGCGGCGCGGGCGATCTTGCGGATGCGATCCTCCATGCTGCGCAGGTTCTGCGGCAGGAACCAGGCCTGGGTCAGGACCCGGTACTTCATGTGGTCGGGGGCATCCATGTGGATCAGGGTACGCAGCAGGTGCGGGCTGCCGCCGGTCATCTCGCGGACCTTGGCGTCCACCGCCTGGCCGACCAGGGTCGGGGACCTCACGCCGTTGGCGAAGAGGGCGTTCTGGCGGCTGATCTCCAGGATGTCGGCATGCTTGGTGGCGACCCAGAACGGATCGACCCCTTCGATCTCGGCCCGGCCTAGCGGATTGTTGGCGCGCAGCCAGGCATAGGTGTCGTGGATGCGGCCGTCGGCATAGGCGGTGGGATCGACCAGAACGGCGGCGTGATCGTCCGGTACACGAAGGGTCTTGCTGCTCATCGGCGTCGTTCTCCCTTGGTGCGAAGATTCTGCGCGAACTTACGTGGCGTCAGAGAAGCGCATCCTCGCCTGTCTTGTTATCGTCGTTCACTCGCTGCCGAGCGGCCCAGGCCGTCGCCAATACAAAGACCACAGATCGCAGCTCCGGAGGACGCCCCATGCTGACCAAGGCCGACGATTTTCCGATCCATCAGACGCCCGAGCCGATCGCCTTCTCCGGCACCGACCGCAATTTCTACGACCGCTATTTCTTCAACGGCTACGACCCGGACGGAACGGAGTTCTTCGCCGCGGCCTTCGGAGTCTATCCGCACCTCAACATCGCCGACGCCCACTTCGCCGTGGTCCGCGACGGGGTGGAATACTGCCTGCACGCCAGCCGCGTGCTGCACATGGAGCGCATGGACCTCACCTGCGGCCCGATCCGCATCGAGGTGCTGGAGCCGCTGCAGAAGCTGAAAGTGACCGTGGAGCCGTCCAACGGCTTCGCCGCCGAGATCGTCTTCGAGGGCCGCACCTTCCCGATCGAGGAGCCGCGCTTCATCCGCCGCAATGGGCCGCGCGCCTTCATGGACTATACCCGCTTGACCCAGAACGTGCGGGCCACCGGCTGGATCGAGATCGACGGGGTGCGCAAGGACCTCGCCGCCGGCACGGTGGGCACCCGCGACCGCTCCTGGGGCGTGCGGCCGGTCGGCGCTCCCGACCCACAGCCGCCCGTGCCCCAGACCATTGGCGGCTTCTTCTGGCAGTGGACGCCGCTAAACTTCGCCGACCGCAGCGTCTTCTTCCACATCAACGCCGATCCGGACGGCAAGGCCTGGAACACCCGGGCGGTGATCGCCCCCGACGGCGCCGGGCCCGACGGCTTCCACGAGACCGAGCACGCGTTGATGGAGGAGGTGGCCCTGATCGCCGGCACCCGCCACGCCAAGGGCGGGACG
This sequence comes from Phenylobacterium sp., assembly GCF_030697925.1. Classification (GTDB taxonomy): domain Bacteria; phylum Pseudomonadota; class Alphaproteobacteria; order Caulobacterales; family Caulobacteraceae; genus Phenylobacterium. Next base: position 28,659 of record NZ_JAUYOJ010000102.1, read on the forward strand.
CTCAAGGTGCCCCTGGCCCAGGGCTCGGCCTGCATCCGGTTCGAACCCTTCCTGACCTTCCTGATGCGCGGGATCGGCTACGGCCATCCGGCCTGGCGGCACGGGGGCTACAAGGGGGAGCTGGTGGTGGAGCGCGAGGATATCGACCTTGCCACCGTCGACATGGCCGCGCCGGAGAACATCCACATCCAGGCGCTCAGCCGGGTCACGATGAGCCTGCCAGGTGAGGCCGCGCAGACCGGCATGGGCGTATTCGAGCAGCTCATCGCCGGACCCTACCGCCCCTATGGCCTGGGATAGCGCGCCTTAGAACGACAGCCTCAGGGCCGATTGCACCACGGTCTGGTCCTGCTCGGGCGCCACGCCGCCATAGGCGCGCGAAGGCCGGTCGGAGCTCACATGCAGACCCTCGAACAGCAGGTCAGCGTGCGGCGAAAGCTCGTGGCGCCAGGCGGCGGTGAGCGCCCAGCCGGTCTCGTCGTTGTTGTCGATGGCCCGCAGCGTGCGGTCGTTGGTCTCGAAGCCCTCGAGCCGGACGGTGAGCGCATGGGGCCCGAACCGGCGCGTGGCCGAGACGTGGGCCGAGGCGTAGCCCATGTCGATCCAGCGGTGTTTGCCCTGGTAGCGGAAGCCCATCAGGGTCTCGCCGCTCAGGATTTGGGCTCGGATCGTGGTCGCCTCGTCCGCGTCCCATACCAGGGCGAGCGTCGTGAACCGGGTCTCCCAAGCCCATTGCTGAACCTCCACCGACGTGCGGTCGCCGGCGTTGTCGTAGTGGAGCGCCGAAACCTCCACCGGAACGGGCGGACGCCAGGCCAGGCGGCCGTAATAACCCGCGCGGTTGTCCAGCTCGGAGACCGGGGTGGTGATCGGCGCCTGGCGGGTGCGCATGAACGGGCTCAGCGCCGGCAGCGGGAAGTCGGTGGAGGCGCCGGTCCGGGCGCCGTGCAAGGCCCAGCCGCGGAAGCTCAGCAGGGTGCCGGAGGTGTCGTTTCCGCCGAAGGCCGCCGCGGTGGCGGCCAGCTCGTGATCGCCGATGGCCCGGGTGGCGGTGAGCTCCAGCCCGGCCACCTTCACCTCCTCGCCGATCCAGCTGCCGATGGCCGAGGCGCTAAGCGTGTCGGGGGTGGTCCAGCCCACGCCTTCGTGCTCATGGCTGACCGGCGGATAGAAGAGCCCTGCCCGGGCCGAGAGCCGCGCCAGGCGGTGGGGCGGCGCGCGCCAGGTCAGATAGGCCTCCCCCAGGTCGAGGGCCGGCTCGACGTCCGGCTGGAGCTGGGCGGTGACCACGGCGCCGAGCGCGAAGGAGAGCCGCGGCTTCCATTCGACCAGGGCCTGGGAAAGGTCCGGCCGCACGGCCCAGTCCGACCCGCCGCCCGAGGCTCCCGTCTTGCCGAAGCCGCCGTCGAGCCACGAGCGCTCGCCGTCGGCCGCCGTCAGCCTCAGCTCCACAAGGCCGGAAAAGGTCTCTTTGGAGAATAGGTCGGGCTCGGCCCGCGCCGTTCCGGCGCCGAGCACGAGGACGAGCGCCGTCAGAACCGCCCCTCGAATCGACACATCCACCCCCGTCAGCCGTAGCTGCGTTCCGTGTCGCGATCTTCGTTGAGAAACATCAAGAGTTCGTTGAACGGCATGGGTTTGGCGATCAGATAGCCTTGCACATTGTCGCACCCCATGGCCGCCAGCAGTTGGAAGGCGTTGGCGGTCTCGACCCCCTCGGCGGTCACTTTCAGGCCCAGGCTGTGGGCCAGGTCGATGGTCGAGCGGACGATCAGGGCGTCGCGCTGGCTCTCGGTCAGGTCGGTGATCAGCGAGCGGTCGATCTTCAGCTCGTGGCCCTTGATCTGCTTCAGATAGGCCAGGGATGACAGGCCCGATCCGAAGTCATCGATCGAGATGCTGATCCCGGCCGCGCGGAAGCGATCTAGGATCTCCAGGGCCATGTCAGGGTTCTCGATGACCGCCGTCTCGGTGATCTCGAAGCACAGCTTGCCCGAGGCTTCGCCCACCGTGCGGTCGACGAAGTCGGCGAAGTCGGTGTCACCCAGCAGGCGGCCGGAGATATTGACCGACACCTCGATGGGATGGCCGGCGCGGCCCATCCGGGTCTGGTCGGCGATAGCCTGTTTCAGCACCCAGTCGGTGAGGGTGCGGATATGGCCGGTCTCCTCGGCCATGGGGATGAACAGGTCGGGGCGCAGCATGCCACGAGTGGGATGGCGCCAGCGGACCAGGCCCTCGACGCCGTTCACGCCGCGGGCGCGCAGGTCGTATTTCGGCTGGTGGTAAAGCTCGATATGCCCCGAGCGCAGGGCCCAGAGCATGCCGCTCATCAGGGCCAGGTTCGAGGAGGGGTCGCCATAGGCCTCGGCGTCGAAGAAGGCCAGTTTCTTGCGGGCGGACCGCGCCTGGTCCAGGCCGATATTGGCCCGCTCGATGGCCGCCCCGCCGGGCTCGCCCGAGGCGAAGGCCGAGAGCCCGACGCTCAGAGCCACGTCGATGGCGTCACCGCCGATCTGCAGAGGCTGCTCCAGCTCGCGGAGCAGGCGGGCCATCATCGCTTGGGCCGCCTCGTCGTCGGCCGCCTCGAAGGCCATGCCCAGCACGTCGGTGGAGATCCGCGCCACGAAGGCCTGGCGCTGCAGGCCGGCCAACCGCTCGCCGACCTCGCGGATCGCCTGGGCCGCCAGGGCGTAGCCGATGGCGCCACGCACATGGGCGAAGCGGTCGACCCCTAGCAGGGCCACATAGAGGCTTCCGCCCCCGGCGACGGCCAGGGTCTCGATGGCCTGTTCCAGCGACAGGCGGTTGGGCAGGTGGGTCTCGGGATCATGCAGGGCCAGGTGGGTGATCCGCCGCTCACGTTCGCGGATCTCGGTGGCCATGACGTTGAAACTCTCGGCCAGGTGGCCGATCTCGTCCTGGCTTTCGACGGCGACCGTGCTGTCCTGGCCCTCCCGCAGCCGATTGGCGGCGGTGGCGAGCGCCGAGATCGGTCGGGTGACGCTGCGCGCCAGGCCCCAACTCCCGGCCACCACCAGGACCAGGCCCAGAAGCCCGACCCCGCCAATGGTGGCCAGCAAGGGCTTGTAGGGCGCCAGAGCCCGGGCCAGGGGATAGCTGAGCACCAGCACGGCCCCCTGCTTGTCGGCAAGAGCGGCCTTGCCGGTCAGGGTTCGCAGCGGCTTGACCAGGACCAGCGATGCGCCGTCCTTCGTCGCCAGGGTCCGCGGCGCCTTGGACTTCGCGGTGAGGGCTCCGTCGATGAAGCCGCCCAGCCCCGCCGGGTCGCTGACCGCCAGCTCCGATTTCCAGGCCTTGCCGGCCCGGTGCATGACGCTGGCGTCGAGGGGAATGGCCGACAACTTCTCCAGGGCCTCCATCTCACGCTGGTCCAGGCGGGCGGCGAACACCACCCAGCCGATCAGGTCCGGCGACAGGATCGGGGCGGCGATCATCTGGTAGGGCATGCCGTCCAGCACGAATATCCCGCTCGGGCTCTCCTGCTCGTACATGGCCTCGACCAGGGCGTCGGCGCTGCGGTTCAGGCCCTTGGGGTCGGCGGCGGTGATGGTTCCGTCGACGCCGACGATGAAGGCCAGGTCGAGCTGCAGCCGCTGGCGCAGGTTCTCCATGGCCGAGACGATGGTGGCGCCGTCGCCGGTGGCGACGGCCTCGCGGAAGCCGAAATCGCGCGACAGCAGGGCTACGCCCTGCCGAAGCTGTTCCGTACGCAGCGACCATATCCGGTCGAACACGGCGCCCGATGCGGTCAGCTCGTCACGGACCTGGCGCTGAGCGGCGCCGGAGATGGCCGAGTAGATCGCGCCGGAGACCAGCAGCAGGGCCACGCCGAACAGGCCGGCATAGAGCACGGTGAGCTTGGTCCGCAGCCGACGGAAGCCGGCCAGGCGTCGCGCGATCGGCTCGACCCAGGCCATGTCAGTAGGTCCCATGCCGCTTGGGTGGGGTCCGCAGCTCGACCACCAGGGCCTGGCGCGCAGCGCCGGCGGCCGGGATCGTCACGGCCAGGGCCGTCTCGTTGCGCGCGGTCTTGAGATACGGATGCCAGACGGTGAGCCGCGCCCCGCCCGGCGGCAGGCCGGTCAGCAGGGCCGCGCCCGCGGCGTCGGTCTTCACGGCGTAGGGCGTGTCGACCACCCGGATGAAGGCCGACATGGTGTCGTGGATGTTGCAGCCCACGGCCACCACCCCGGCCTTGTCGAAGCGGACATGGCGGGTCTGGTCGCGGCCGTACAGCTTCAGCTCGAACGGCTTGGGCGCGGAGAAGGAATAGACGTGGTGCAGCACCGGGTCGAAGTTTGGGAACGCCACGTCGGCGCCCACCGGCACGATCAGGACGAAGGGGCTGAACTGCATGCCCTGCTGGGCCATTCGGTAGGGTCCGGCCGTCCTCGGCGCGGCGCCCCCGGACTGGGGCGAGACCATCACCACGGCGTCCGCCACCGGCTTGCCGGCGGCGGTCTTCAGGCTGACGGCCAGATCGCCGGCCGCGGCGGGCGTGGCGGCCAGCAGCCCGGCGATGAGGGTCGCGAGGAAACGCATGGGCCGCAGGCTAGGCCAAGGGTGTGAAGTCCCGGTAAAGCATAGCTGCAAGCGCCTTCAGGGGATTGGGGTTGCGCCGCACCCCGCGCGCTTGGCACACTCGGCGGATTGAAAGACGTCCCGGCGTGGTTACGCGCCACATTTGAGAGTTTCAGGTTTTGACCATTTCCCCGACCGTGGCGGTCCCCGCCGCGTCCACCGACCACCTGGCCTCGGTGGACGCCCTGATCCAGGGGCTGGCCGATGTCGGCTACATCGCCTCCAAGCGCATCGCCACGGCCCTCTACATGTCCGTGCACCTGCAGAAGCCCATCCTGGTCGAGGGTTCGGCCGGGGTCGGCAAGACCGAACTGGCGCTCTCGACGGCGACCCTGCTCGGCCTGCCGCTGATCCGCATGCAGTGCTACGAGGGCCTGGACGAGTCCAAGGCCCTCTACGAGTGGAAGTACGGCAAGCAGCTCCTCTACACCCAGATCCTCAAGGACCGGATGGGCGAGCAGCTCTCCGACGCCAAGGACATGGACGCGGCCATGGAGCGGCTGCACGGCATGGGCGACCTGTTCTTCTCCGAGCCCTTCCTGGAGCCGCGGCCGCTGATGAAGGCGCTGCGCGAGGACAATGGCTGCGTCCTGCTGATCGACGAGATCGACAAGTCCGACGAGGCCTTCGAGGCCTTCCTGCTGGAGGTGCTGTCGGCCTACCAGGTCTCCATCCCCGAGCTCGGCGTGATGGTGGCCAAGACACCGCCGCTGGTCTTCCTGACCTCCAACAATGTCCGCGACCTGGGCGACGCCCTGAAGCGCCGCTGCCTGCACCTGCACATCCCCCTGCCCGACGCGGCCCTGGAGCGGCGGATCGTCGCCAGCCGGGTGCCGGACATCGAGGCGACACTGGCCGCCCAGCTGGTCGATTTCGTCCAGTCGCTGCGGACGCTGGACCTGCGCAAGTCGCCCTCGATCTCCGAGACCGTGGACTGGGCCCGGGCGCTGATCCTGCTCAACGCGTCGAGCCTGGACGGCGAGGTGGTGCGCGACACCCTCAACGTCCTGCTGAAGTTCGAGCAGGACATCGCCGCGGTGGAGCCGCAGATCGTCGAGCTGATCCGCCGCCCGGTGGGATAGGGCCATGCAGGACGCCATGGAGGACTTCTTCCGGGCCCTGCGCGCGGCGGATGTGAAGGTCTCGCCGGCCGAGGCCATCGACGCCCACCGCACGGTGGCGACGGTAGGCTTTTCCGACCGCGAGCTGTTCAAGGATGCGCTCTGCGCGACGCTGGCCAAGACCGCCGACGAGGTGGTCCGGTTCGACGACGTGTTCGACACCTTCTTCGCGCGCGACGCCCTGACGCCGGCCCAGCCGCCGCCGGACCATGGCGACGGCGACCCGATGGAAGGCCTGCCGCCGGAGGCTGCGGAGTCCGAGCTGACCCGCATGATCATGCAGGGCGACGCCACGGGCCTGGCCCAGGCCATGGAAGAGGCCGCCGAACGCGCCCAGGTCTCGCAGATCCGGCTGACCACCCAGCGCTCGCGGATGAGCCGGCGGCTGCTGGAGGAGATGGGCCTGGCCGAGATCGAGGCGATCATCTCCGCCGCCAGGCGCCTCGAAGGCGGCGGCGACGCGGCCGACCGGTTGGAGGCCGGCAAGCGCCGGCTGGCCGCCGAGGCGACCCGCTACGTGGAGCGACAGCACGATCTCTACGCCTCGGGTTCCGGCAAGTTGCTGCGCGAGGAGCTGCTGGCGCGGAAGGCCCTGAACGCCGAGGGCGGCATCGACCCGATCGACCAGGCGATGATGCAGGCCCTGGTCAGGAAGATGGCCAAGCGCCTGGCCGATCGCTATTCGCGCCGCCGCAACCGGGCTCGCAAGGGCCACATGGACATCCGCAAGACCCTGCGGAAATCCATGCCCTATGGCGGCATGCCCTTCGAGATCCTCTGGAAGACCGAGAAGATCGACAAGCCGTCGATCGTCTGCATTTGCGACGTGTCCAAGTCGGTGGCGGCGGCGGCCCAGTTCCTGCTGAGCTTCCTCTATTCGCTGAACGAGGTGGTCGACCGGCTGGAGGCCTACGCCTTTTCTGGACGCCTGATCAGCGTCAACGACATCCTCGACGACGAGCATGTGGACCAGGCGATCTTCCAGGTCCTGCGTAAGATCGGCTTCCAGCAGACCGACTACGGCAAGTCGCTGGAAGACTTCTGCGAGAACCACCTGGATCATGTGGACCGCCACACCACGGTGATCTTCCTGGGCGACGGCCGGTCCAACTACGCCGACCCGCGCATGGACCTGATGGCCACGATCCACAAGCGCGCCCGCTCGGTGATCTGGCTCAATCCCGAGCCGGAGAGCTACTGGAGCCAGGGCGATAGCGTCATGCACCGCTACGAGCGCTTCTGCCACGTGGCCAAGACCTGCAACACGCTGGGCCAACTGGAACGGATCATCGAGGACGTGCTGCGGACCTATGTGCCGCACTGAAGATCCTTGCTTTTCGCCGCTTTCACACCCATCCTACAAAACGCCGATTGAAGTCCGGCGTTTTGCAGGAACCCCTGATGGCCGCTGTCGCTAAGATCCAGGAACTGCTCGGCGGCGAGGGTGTCACCGGTCCGCTGCGCAGCGACCTCGATGTGGTGCGCCTGGTTCGCCGGGGCGTCCCGACAGAGGCGGTCGACCGTTTCCTAGAACTCTCCCAGCTGAGCTTCAGCTCCATAGAGGCCCATGTGCTGCCGCGCCGGACGTTCAAGCGGCGGCAAGACGCGGCCCAGCCGCTCGACCCCGCCGAGTCGGACCGCTTGCTGCGGCTGGTCCGGCTGGTGGCCTCGGCCGAGGAAACCTTCGGCGATCCGCGGAAGGCGCTGGCCTGGCTCGCCCGCGAAAACCGCGTCCTGGACGGCCAGCCGCCGCTGTCGCTGGCCGACACCGATCTCGGCGCCCGTAGCGTAGAGACCCTGCTGGGGCAGATCGCCCACGGCCTGGCGGCTTGATCGTCCACCGCCTGGCCAAGGCCGCCTTCACGGCCCTCGACGGCGAAGGCGCGCGCCTATTCGGTGGCAGATGGAACAGTCCCGGGCGGCCGATGATCTACGCGGCGGCCAGTCCCAGCCTCGCGGTCCTCGAGGTGTTGGTCCACCTCGACCTGCCGCCCGAACTGATGCCGGACGACTACCGCCTGCTGTCGCTCGAACTCCCCGACCCCGGCCCGATCGAGCACATCGAGCAAACACCGGAGGATGATGGCGCGCGCCTGGCCATCGGCGACCGCTTCCTGACGGATATGGCGAGCTTGGCGCTCACCGTACCGAGCGTGGTGGTGCCTCAGGAACGAAACACGCTGATCAATCCCCGGCATCCGGCGGCGGTCGGCCTTCGCCTGGTGTCCAACGAGCCTTTCAGCCTCGACGCCAGGCTGTTGGGACGGAACTGACCGTCACCAGCCTCACCAGCTGTCGATCCAGCGCAGCTTCTTTTCGGTCCGCGCCGGGACCGGCGGCAGGGCCTTCAGGCCCGAGACGATCCAGCGGCGGGTGTCGGCGGGGTCGATGACGTCGTCGAGGGCTGGGCTGGTGGCCTGGGACATGGCCTTGCCGCGGGCATAGGCGGCGGCGACCATCTCGTCGAACTTGGCCTTGCGGGCGGCCGGATCGGCGATGGCCGCCAGTTCGTTGCGGTAGCCGAGCTTGACCGAGCCCTCCAGACCCATGCCGCCGAACTCGCCGGTGGGCCAGGCGACGCAGAACATCGCAGCCTGGTAGCTGCCGCCGGTCATGGCGATGGCGCCCAGGCCGTAGCTCTTTCGCAGGATCACCGAGAACAGCGGCACCGTCAGGTTGGCCCCGATGACGAACAGCCGCGAGCAGTGGCGGATCAGGCCAGTCTTCTCGGCTTCGGGCCCCACCATGTTGCCCGGCGTGTCCGACAGGGACAGGACCGGGATGTCGAAGGCCTCGCAGAGCTGCAAGAAGCGCGCGGCCTTGTCCGAGGCGTCGGAATCGATGGCGCCGCCGATATGGTGCGGATTGTTGGCGAAGACGCCGACCGGGCGGCCCTCGATGCGGATGAAGGCGGTGACCATGGCCAGGCCGAACTTGGGCCGCAGCTCCAGCACCGATCCGGTGTCGGCGATCAGCTCGATGACCTTGCGGATGTCGTAGACCCGCAGACGGTTCTCCGGGATCGAGCGGCGTAGCAGGCGCTGGTCGGCGCACGACCACTCGGCAAGCGGCCCCTGGAAATAGGAGATGTACTGCTTGGCCAGCCGCACGGCGTCGGCCTCGTCCTCGGCCAGGACGTCGATCGTGCCGTTGGCCTGCATGACCTTGATCGGGCCGATCTCCTCGGGCCGGAAGACGCCGAGGCCGCCGCCCTCCACCATGGCCGGGCCGCCCATGCCCAGGGCCGAGTCCTTGGTGGCGATGATCACGTCGCAGCAGCCGAGGATGGCGGCGTTGCCGGCGAAGCAGCGGCCCGAACTGATCCCGACCAGCGGCACGGCGCCGGAGAGCCGGCCCCAGAACTCGAAGCCGCGGACGAAGCCGCCGCCCTCGGTGTCGCCCGGCCGGCCGCCGCCGCCCTCGGTGAAGAACACCGTCGGCACGCGCCAGCGCAGGGCGATCTCGCTCATCCGGTCGAGCTTCTCGTGATTGTGCCCGCCCTGGGTGCCGGCCAGCACCGTGTAGTCATAGGCCATGACCGCGACCCGGGCCCTGTCCTCGGCGAACATCGCGCCATTGACCGAGCCCAGCCCCATGATCATGCCGTCGGCCGGGGTCTGGGCGATCAGCTCGTCCAGGGTGTTGCGGCGGCGGCGCGCGGCCACCACCAGGGAGCCGTATTCGGTGAAGCTGCCGGGATCGAGCAGGTCCTCGACGTTCTCCCGCGTGGTCCGCTGCTTGGTCTTCCGCCGCCGGGCGGTGGCCTCGGTGCGGGCGGCGTCCAGGGTCCGCGCGTGGCGGTCCAGCACCTCGGCCAGGTCGGGGCGGATGAAGTCGAGGTCGATGACCTCCTCCTCCACCCGGCCGCCGCCCTCGATCTGCACCGGCTCCAGGAAGGCCAGGGGATGGTCCTCGAACACCGTGTCGCCCTCGGCCACCGTGATCTCGCGCACCACGCCGGAGACCTCGGCGGCGATGACGTGCTCCATCTTCATGGCTTCCATGACGAACAGCGGCTGGCCGGCCAGGACGGTGTCGCCCACCGCCACCGAGAGGCCGATCACCGTGCCCTGCAGCGGCGCGCGCAGGGCCTGGGTGCCCTCCGGACCTTCCGGCTCCTCGTCGTCGTCCGGGGCGACCGCTTCGGCCTTACCATGGTGGAGGACCGCCAGGGGATCGCTGGCGTCCACCGCCGCCCCGGCGCGCTTGGCCTGGGCCGCCCCCGCCGCAGCCTCGAAATAGAGCCTGGGCGCCTCGGCCGCGGCGGCGAGTTCGCCCATGGCTTCTTCGATGAAGCGGGTATGGACCTCGCCCGCGGCGACCGCGGGGTGCGCCAGCAGGCTTTGCAGGAAGCCGATATTGGTCGCCGACCCGACGATCTTGAATTCCGACAGGGCGCGGCGCGCCTTGGCCACGGCGACCGGCAGGCCGCCCGACCCGGCATGGACGATCAGCTTGGCCAGCAGGCTGTCGAACCGGGTGCTGGTGCGGTAGCCGGCATAGCCGAACCCGTCGACCCGCACTCCGGGCCCCGAGGGCGGCTCGAAGGCGGACAACACCCCGCCCGAGGGCTTGGCCGAGCCATCGGCGGACATGGTCTCGAGATTGACCCGCGCCTGGACCGCCACGCCACGCGGGTTGGGAACCTGCGCCTGGGTCAGGCCGAGGTCGGCCAGGGAGCGGCCGCCCGCCACTTCGATCTGTATACGGACGAGATCGAGGCCGGTGACCTCCTCGGTGACGGTGTGTTCGACCTGCAGGCGCGGATTGGCCTCGATGAAGACGATGCGCTCGCCCTCCACTAGGAACTCCACGGTGCCGAGATTGCGGTAGCGGGCCGCGCGGCCCAGGACCACGGCGGCCTCGAACAGCCGCTCGCGGGTCTCCATCGGCAGGGTGTCGGCCGGAGCGATCTCGATGACCTTCTGGCGCTGGCGCTGCAGGCTGCATTCGCGGTCCCAGAGGTGGGAGACCACCTGGCCGTCGCCGACGATCTGCACCTCGATGTGGCGGGCGCGGGCCATGAAGGCCTCGACATAGAGCGAGCCGTCGCCGAACGCCGCCTGGGCCTCCGAGGCGCAGCGCTCGAAGGCCTCGGCCAGTTCCGCCGCCGATCGCGCCGGGCGCATGCCCCGCCCACCGCCGCCGGACACGGCCTTGACCATCACCGCCCCGCCCTCGCCCAGGCCGGCCAGGAAGGTCTGGGCCTCGGCCAGGCTGGTGGCGCCGGAGGTGCCAGGCAGGATCGGCACGTCGCAGCGCGCCGCGAGCGCCCGGGCGGCGCCCTTGTCGCCGAACAGCTCCAAGGTCTCGGGAGATGGCCCAATGAAGATCACGCCGGCTTCCGCGCAGGCGCGGGCGAAGGCGGCGTTCTCCGACAGGAAGCCGTAGCCTGGATGAATGGCGTCGCAGCCCGCCGCCTTGGCCGCCGCCAAGATCTGCGCCCCGTCGAGATAGGCCGCGGGGCCGGAGCCCTTGAGCGCCAGGGCCTCGTCGGTCTTGCGGGTGTGGAGCGAGGCTGCGTCGTCCTGCGAGTAGACCGCCACCGTGGCGATCCCCATCTCGGCGGCGGTGCGGGCGATCCGGACGGCGATCTCGCCACGATTGGCGATCAGAAGCTTCTTCACGGATCCATCCCATCAAACGCTTGTTTGATTGGATACTGCCCGCTCGCATGCGCCTCCGTCTATGGCTCTCTAGACGCTCTTGAGCAGCCCCGTGTCGATGGGCAGCTGGCGGATGCGCTTTCCCGTCGCCGCGAAGATCGCATTGCACAGGGCCGGGATCACCGGCGGCATGGCCGGTTCGCCCAGGCCGGTCGGCGAGTTGTCCGACTTCACGAAGTGGGTCTCGATCGGCGGCGCGGCGTCGATCCGCATCAACGGATAGTCGTTGAAATTGGCCTGCACGGCCGCGCCGTTCTCGATGACGATCTGCTGGGTCATGGCCCCGGAGAGCCCGTCCAGGATCGAGCCCTCGATCTGGTTCAACGCCCCGAAGGGGTTGATGATCTGGCGGCCCACGTCGACGCCCACCCAGACCTTGACCAGCTCGACGGCCCCGTCGCCGGCCACCTTCACCTCCACCACCTCAGCGAAATAGCCCAGGTGGCTGAAGTGGAAGGCCACGCCCAGGCCCGAGCCCTTGGGCAGCTTGCGGCCCCAGCCCGACTTCTCGGCGACCAGCTTCAGCACCCCGGCCATACGGCCGGCGTCATAGGCGTCGCGTCCCAGGGTCCCGACCATGCCCTTGTCGCCCAGCAGCTTCAGGCGGAAGGCCACCGGATCGGCGCCGGCCGCATGGGCCAGTTCGTCGATGAAGGACTGCACCACGAAGGCGATGGCGTTGGAGCCCGGGGCCCGAAGGGGCCCGGTCGGTACGCCGCAGGGCATCAGCGACAGGTCGTAGCGATAGTTGGGCACGAAGCGGGCCGGAAACTCGTGCGCCGCCATGCCGGCCGAGCGGGCGAACTGGCCGTTCTCGCCCAGCGACACGAAATGGTTCTTCCAGCCGACGATGTCGCCCTTGGCGTCGACGCCGCCCTGCAGGAAGTGCCAGCCGGCCGGGCGATAGAAGTCGTGGCGCATGTCGTCTTCACGCGTCCACAGGAGCTTGACCGGGGCGCCGACCTGCTTGGCGATGAAGGCCGCCTCGACCATGTAGTCGTTGTTTAGCCGTCGCCCGAACCCGCCGCCGCAACGGATCATATGGATGTAGACGTCGTCATTGGCGACGCCGAGCGCCTTGGCCACCAGCTCGCGGCCGGGCTGCGGGTTCTGGGTCGGCGCCCAGATCTCCACCTTGCCGTCCTTGACCTGGGCCGTGCAGTTCTGCGGCTCCAGATTGGCGTGGGAGATGAAGGGATAGGCGTAGGCCGCCTCCACCGTCTTGGCCGCGCTCTTCAGGGCGCCGTCGACATCGCCGTCATTGCGCTCGGTGCGCAGCGGCGCGCCCTTGGAGAGCTCCACGGCCTTGGCCGCGAATCCCGCCGAGGACTGGCCCGACGTCGGATGCGCCGCCCACTTGATGTCCAGCTTGTCGCGGCCCTTGCGGGCGGCCCACCAGCTGTCGGCCACCACCGCCACACCGGGCAGCAGACCGTCCAGAGCCGTCCCGCCCTCGACCACGAAGGCGTGGCGCACGCCCTTGACCGCCTTGGCGGCCTCGAGATTGGCGCTGGCCACCTTGGCGCCGAACACCGGCGCCTTCTCGAAGGTGGCGAACAGCATGCCCGGCACGACCACGTCGATGCCGAACAGCGGCTTGCCCGTGACGATGGACGGGGTGTCCACCTGGGCGATCGAGCGCCCGATGATCTTGTAGTCCCTGGGATCCTTGAGGGTCAGGGTCTTCAGGTCCGGCGCCGGCAGGGTCGCGGCCTTGGCGGCCAGCGAGCCGTAGGTCGCCTTGCGGCCCGAGGCCCTGTGATGCACCACCCCCGAAGCCGTCGTGCAGTCGGCGGCGGACACGCCCCAACCCTGGGCGGCGGCGGCCACCAGCATGGCGCGGCCCGCTGCGCCCACCCGGCGCAGTTCGTCCCAGTGCAGCGGCGTCGCGGCGCTGCCGCCGGCGAACTGGCGACCGTAGAGAGCCGGGTCAGAGGGCGCCTGGACGCTCTTTACCTGACTCCAGTCGACGTCCAGCTCCTCGGCGATGATCATCGGCAGCGAGGTCTTGATGCCCTGCCCGATCTCCGGGTTCTTGGCCATGATCGACACCGCGCCGTCCGGGGCGATGGAGACATAGGTGTTGAGTTTGGCGGTCGCGGCCTGGGCCGCGCCCTTGCCGGCCATGGAAAAGCCCAGCAGCAGCCCGCCGCCGGCCGCCGCGCCGGTCCTGAGCACGTCGCGCCGCGAGGCGGATAGGAAGGTTCCGTCGGCCATGACTACGCCTGCGCCTTCTGGCCGGAGGCCTGTTTGATGGCCGCCCGGATGCGGACATAGGTGGCGCAGCGGCAGATGTTGCCGCTCATCGCCGCGTCGATGTCCTCGTCATTGGGTTTGGCCTTGCCCTTCAGCAGGGCGGTGGCCGACATGATCTGGCCGGGCTGGCAGTAACCGCACTGGGCCACGTCCAGCGCGCTCCAGGCGGCCTGCACCTTCTTGCCCACCGGGTCGGCGCCGATGCCCTCGATGGTCACCACCTTGCCGGCGCCGACGCTCTCGACCGGCAGGGAGCAGGAGCGCACCGGCGTCCCGTCCACGTGCACGGTGCAGGCGCCGCACTGGCCGATCCCGCAGCCGTACTTTGGCCCCAGTATGCCGAGGCTGTCGCGCAGCACCCACAGCAGCGGCGTGTCGCCGTCCACATCGGCCGACAGCGACTTGCCGTTGACGTTGAGCTTGAAGGCCATCAAGCGCCCTCCCCTATCTGTTGCTTGAATCCTAGTGGGTCGGCCGGTCCCGCCGCAAGCGGAGGAATTCTAAGGGCGCCCGGCCTTGGACGTCGCCGAAACCTCGGCGACGGCCGCCACGATGGCGTCGGGCTGGTCGAACATCATCATGTGCGATGACTTCGCCACCGACCGCTGCGCGCCGCGGGTCGAACGCGCGGCCACCTCCTGGTGCAGGGTCGTCCAGAAAGCCCTGACCATCGTCCGTCCGGGTTCTGGCGCGTCGTCATAGGCCTCGCCCGCCGTCAGCACGATCAGGGGCATGTCGCCGTACGACGCGCGGCCCGCCGCCACCGTCCGCGAGGTGGTGGTCCACAGGCTGTCGAGTTCGGAGATCTGGGTGCGCCAGTTGGCGGGGTTCACCGCCTCGGCCATGCGTGCATCGGCGACGTCGGCGGCCTGGCCGTCGCGGGGCTTGGGCGTGCAGCGGGCCAGGGCGCGATCATCGGACGGCAGGGCCCTGCGCTCGGCGGCCTCCAGGCAACGGGCGGCGCGCTGGCGGATGCCGGCCAGGCTGCCGGCGCCCGCTCCGAAAGCCGCGCCGAACCTCTGCTCCTGGAACTCGACGGAGGTGTCGACCAGCACCATGCCGACCACGTCGCGCGGCCGGCGGTCGGCGAACAGGCGCGCATAGAGCCCGCCGGCGGAGTGGCCGACCAGGATGAAGGGCCCACGGATCTTGGCGACCCTCAGGGCGTGGTCGAGGTCGCGCGCCGTGGCTGCGCCGTCGCGCGGGGCGGGCCCTTCATCGCTGAAGCCATAGCCGGCGCGATCGTAGGAACAGACGCGGTTGGTCTTGGCGATCTTCGGCTGGACCTTCCACCAGGCGAGCGAGGTCGCCGCGAAGCCGCTTTCCAGCAGGACGGTGGGGCCGCCCTTGCCTGAACAGCGCAGGTTCAGCCGCCGCCCGTCGGCCAGCCGCACGAGCTGGCCGGGATGGGCCTGCGGGTCGCGCGCCGGGGCGGCGGCCTTGCAACCGGTCACCGCCAGGCTGGCGAGGCCTGCGACAAGGACGAGGATAAGGCGGGAGCGTGCGGCCATCGCGCCAGCCTAGCGCGAAAAGGGCGTCACGCCCGTGGCGATTACCGAGGCGAGCAGGACCAGGCTCAGCGCCGCCGCCCAGGGTAGGGTGAACCTCTGGTGCTGGGCGAGTTCGACCCGCACCAGCCCCACCAGCAGATAGGTCGAAGGCACCAGGGGCGAGAGCAGGTGCACGGCCTGGCTGGTGAGCGCCGCCCGCGCCATCTCCTCGGGGGCGATCCCGTAGGCGCCGGCCGCCTGGCTGAGGATCGGCAGGATGCCGAAGAAGAAGGCGTCGTTGGAGATGAAGAAGGTGAAGGGCATCGAGATCAGGGCGGTGATCGGCGCCATGTGGGGACCGAGGCCGGGCGGGATGGCGCCCACCACGCTGGCGGCCATGGCCTGCGTCATGCCCGTGCCGTTCAGGACGCCGGTGAAGATGCCCGCGGCGAAGATCAGCACGATCACCGGCAGGATGTTCGGCGCGTGGGCGGCGATCCGCGCCTTCTGCGCCTCCAGCGACGGATAGTTCAGCAGCAGGGCGAGCGCGCTGGCGATCATGAACAGCACCGGCAGGGGCAGCAGACCGGCCACCAGGGCGGCGAGCAGGCCGAGCGTCAGGGCGGCGTTCAGCCAGATCAGCCGCGGCCGCTCGGTCATGTCGTTGGCGCGGACCAGGTCCTCGGCCAGCTCCGCGTCGCCCGGGGCATGGATCCGTCCGTCGGCGGAGAGATGCTGCAGCCGCCGGCGCTCACCGCGGCCCAGCACCCAGGCCACGAACAGGACGAAGGCCGCGCCGACCAGCATGGCCGGGATCATCGGGACGAAGATGGCGGCGGGCTCCAGGCCCAGGGCGCTGGCCGCCCGCGCGGTCGGTCCGCCCCAGGGGGTGATGTTGGTCACTCCGCAGGCCAGCATCAGCAGGCACGCCAGGACCAGCGGATTGAGCCCCATCCGCCGGTAGAGCGGGATCATCGCCGAGCAGCAGATCAGATAGGTGGTCGAGCCGTCGCCATCCATGGAGACCAGCAGGGCAAGGACGGCCGAGCCGACCACGATCCGCACGGGGTCACCGTGCACCACGCGCACGATCAGCCGCACCAGGGGATCGAATAGGCCCGCATCGGTCATCAGGCCGAAATAGAGGATGGCGAAGGCCAGCATGACCCCGGTGGGCGCCAGGCTCCTGACTCCCTCCAGCATCATCGGCCCCAATTCGGTCCCGAACCCCGCCATCAGGCCGAAGGCCACGGGGGTGACGATCAGGGCCACCAGGGCCGAGACCCGGCCGGTCATGATCAGGGTCATGAAGCTCGCCACCATGGCGAAGGCGAGCAGGGTCAGCATCGCGGGATCATCCGGCGACGGTGGGGAATTCCAGCAGGGCCTGGAAGCCGTCGGGCTCGAAGCGCGGCTCCACCTTGCCGCCCTGGTTGCGCAGGGCCGCCTGCATCAGCCGCGTGCCGAAGCCGGGCTTGCTGGAGGCCCGCGGCGCGGGGCCGCCGATCTCGCGCCATTCGATCCGCGCCAGGCCGGGGTCCAGGGCCGTCCGGCGAACGCTCACGCGGCCGGCCTCGACGCTCAATGCGCCGTACTTGACCGCGTTGGTGGCCATCTCATGGACCAGCAGGGCCGCGCCGGCCCCAACGTCGGCGCTGAGCACCACCGCGTCCAGGTCGGGGTCGAGGTCGAAGCGCGCCAGGCCGAACGGGGTCAGGACCTTGCGCAACACGTCGGCGAAACGCAGCGGCCCGCCGCCACCCTCGGTGATCAGGTCCTGGGATTGGGCCATGGCCGACAACCGGGCGGTCAGCAGATCGGCATACTGCTGAACCGAGGTCGCGTTGCGGGCCGTCTGGCTGGCGATGGCCATGACGATGGCCAGGCCATTCTTCGCCCGGTGCGCCATCTCCCGCGTCAGCAGGGCCTGGCGTTCCTCGGCGGCGCGGCGTTCAGTGACATCCAGAGACGTGCCGACCACCAGGGGCGAGCCGTCGGGCCGGATCGCCAGCCGGGCGTGGGCCAGGATCCAGCGGATGCGGCCGTCCGGGGCGACCGCTCGAAATTCCATGGAAAAATCGCCGCCCTCCGGCCGGTCGCGCGCCTCGCGATAGGCCTGGCGGATGTGTTCACGGTCGTCGGGATGCACGGCCTCCATGTAGCGCGTAATATCCACGGGCGCGTCCGGCGGCAGGCCGAACAAGGCCCGGTTGCGCTCCGACCAGATCAGCCGATCGCCCGCCGGCTCCCACCGCCAGAAGCCCAGGCCGGTGGCTTCGACGGCCAGGGCCAGGTGACTGCGCTGCTCCTCCAGCTCCAACTCCGCGCGCTTGCGTTCGGTGATGTCAATCTGGATGCCGTCCCAGAGGATCGAACCATCCGGCCACGGAACGGCGCGGCGGGTCGCGGCGATGCGGTTCCAGCGAATCTCGCCGTTGGGCAGCTTGAAGGTCAGCTCGACGTCGAACGTGCCGCCCCGGGCCGAGGCCTGGGTTTCCGCCTGGGTCATGCGCTCGCGGGACTCCGGCATGATCAGCCGATAAAGCGCGTTGGGATCGGCCAGGGCCTCGGCGGCGCTCACCCCGTTCAGGGCCTGGCAGCTCTCGGACACGAAGATGAAGCGTCGCGGGACGCCGCCAGGCGCCACCAGCATCTGGAACGCCATGCCGAGCGCCATGGTGTCGGCGAGCGCGCGGAACGGTGGATCGGCCATCAGGGGCGACGTATCGGCCTTGCCCAACGCTGACATACCCCCGTCGCCGGATCCTGGCCCGATCTTAGGCGCTGCGAACGCCGACGTAACACGAAATATGATCAGCGATTACGCGGCTACCGCGAGCCGGCCGCCACCATGATCTTGTCGGACGAGGGGCGGCCGGCGAGTCCGTCGGCGGCCGAGACGGTGATACGCATCTCATTGCCGTGCAGCACGGCCGACGGCTTGCGGCCCTCCACCAGCTTCACCTTCTTCAGGCGGGCCAGCAGGCCCTTGCCGTCCGGGCGGCGCGATATGCGGACCACGGCCTCGGCCGCAACCATGGCCGCGTCGGCCACCACCGCCGAGGAGGCCGGCGTGGCGTCGGCCTCGAAGGGGATCAGGCGCCGCGCCGCGCGGGTGGCCTTGAAGCTGGCCTGGGCCAGGCGCTCCAGCAGGGCCTGCGGCCCCATCGCCGGCAGGCGCAGGGTCGTCCCGCCGCCCGACAGCGCCGCGGGAGAGCCGCCGGGCCGCTCCGGGGTGAAGACGGTGAGGCCACCCAAGCGGGTGGCCCGCAGCATCGGCTCACCCAGGTCGTTCTTGTAGATCACATCGCCGCGCGGGGCGGGCTGCGGGTGCAGGGCCCAGACCTCGGGACTATCGTCGAACTTCAGGAAGGCGCGGGGCTGGCTGCGGTCCAGGACGAAGCCGTCGCCGTCCTGGCTGACATATCGCGCCACAGGAGGACTGACGCTGCGTCCGGGAGACGGCCGATCACCGAACAGGCCCTGGCGCAGAACCTCGGGTCCGGCCAAGGCGGGCGAGGCGCACGCAAGGCTTCCCGCCGCGGCGAGCGCCGCGACGACGAAGGGCAGGTACGCATGCGCCGGTCTATCGCTCGCCATCACGGGAAGCAGATGCTCCGCGACTGCGGCTCTTTTTGGACTAGAACCGCCAAGCTTTAGCCCGCCATGTACTGGCCGCCGTTGAGCGAGAGGGTCGAACCCGTCACATAACCGGCGTGCTCACCGGCCAGGAAGGCCACCATGTCGGCGATTTCCTCGCCCTTGCCCAAGCGTCCCACCGGGATCTGGGCGATGATGCTGGCCAGCACGTTCTCAGGCACCGCCTGCACCATCTCGGTGTCGATATAGCCGGGAGCGATGCAGTTCACGGTGACGCCCTTGCGGGCGTTCTCCAGGGCGAGCGCCTTGGTGAAGCCGATCACCCCGGCCTTGGCGGCCGAATAGTTGGTCTGGCCCATCTGGCCCTTCTGGCCGTTGTTCGACGAGATGTTGATGATCCGGCCCCAGGAGCGCTCGCGCATCCCCTCGATCACCTGGCGGGTCATGTTGAAGACCGAGTCCATGTTGACTCGGACAACGTCCGACCACTGTTCCGGCGACATCTTGTGAAACACCCCGTCGCGCGTGATGCCGGCGTTGTTAACTAGGATGTCGATGGGTCCGAGCTCGGCGGTGACGTCGTCGACCGCGCGTTTGCAGTCGTCGAACACCCCGACATTGCCCTTGACGACCATGACGCCAAGTTCCTTGGCGCAGGCGACGGCCGCCTCCTCATTGCCGGAATAGCCGGCGGCGACCTGCATGCCGTCGGCCTTGAGCCGTTCGCAGATCGCCCTGCCGATGCCGCGTGTCCCGCCCGTGACGAACGCCACTCTGGCCATAGTCGCCTCCCGCTTTCAAAAATCGGCGTCGGTTGATCCGGCGCTCAGGTCAAACCGCTTCGACGCACATGGCCACGCCCATGCCCCCGCCGACACACAACGTCGCCAGGCCCTTCTTGGCTCCCGAACGCTTCATCTCGTGGACCAGCGTGGTCAGGATCCGCGCGCCCGACGCGCCGATGGGATGGCCGATGGCGATGGCGCCGCCGTTCACGTTCACCTTCGCGGGGTCGAGGCCCAGGTCGCGCACCACGCAGATCGACTGGGCGGCGAAGGCCTCGTTGGACTCGATGAGGTCCAGGTCGCCGATCGCCCAGCCCGCCTTTTCCAGCGCCTTGCGACTGGCGGGAATGGGACCGGTGCCCATGATCTCGGGGTCCACCCCGGCCGAGGCCCAGGAGGCGATGCGGGCCAGCGGCTTCAGGCCGCGCTTCTTGGCCTCGTCGGCGCTCATCAGCACCAGGGCCGCGGCCCCGTCATTGAGGCCCGAGGCGTTGGCCGCGGTGACCGAACCTTCCTTGTTGAAGGCCGGGCGCAGGCCCGAGACGCTCTCCAGGGTCGCCCCGTGGCGGATGTATTCGTCCTGGTCGACCACCGTGTCGCCCTTGCGGCCCTTGATGGTGACCGGCGCGATCTCGCCGGTGAACTTGCCGGCCTTCTGGGCGGCCTCGGCCTTGTTCTGGCTGGCGACGGCGAACTGGTCCTGGTCCTCGCGGGTGATCTGCCAGCGGGCGGCGATGTTCTCGGCGGTCTGGCCCATGTGGTAGCCGTGGAAGGCGTCGATCAGGCCATCCTTGGTCATGGTGTCGGTGAACGAGATGTCGCCCATCTTGGTCCCGCTGCGCAGGTGGGCGGCGTGCGGCGCCTGGCTCATGCTTTCCTGGCCGCCGGCGATGACGATATCCACCGAGCCGTCGGCGATCTGCTGGGCGCCGAGAGCCACGGCCCGCAGGCCCGAGCCGCACAGCTGATTCAGGCTCCAGGCCGGGCTCTCCACCGGGATGCCCGCATTGACCGCGGCCTGACGGGCGGGGCCCTGCCCCATGCCGGCCTGCAGCACCTGGCCCATGATGACCTCGTCCACATCGGCCGCCGCGACGCCGGCGCGCTCCAGGGCGGCAAGGATGGCGACCTTGCCCAGTTCATGGGCGGGCAGGCTGGAAAGCGCCCCATTGAACGATCCGACCGGCGTGCGGGCGGCCGAGACGATGACGACGTCGGTCATGGCGAGGCTCCTTCTGGGATAAGCAGTTCTATCTATCGATAAACGCCGGATGATGGGCAAGGGGGTGAAATCGCTCGCCTGATTGGAGCGCCCGCTTTCCCAACGCCCTCGCATCCGCGATACTGCGGTGCAAGAGTGCGGCGCACCTCGTGGGGAGGAGGCCCGGCAAAGGGTTTGATATGGTCGACACCCAACATGGGAAGGCCGACGACACACGTGTCGTCATCAAGAAATATGCGAACCGGCGGCTCTACAACACCGCCTCTTCCTCGTACGTCACGCTGGACCACCTCTCGGAGATGGTGAAGCAGGGCGTCGATTTCGTGGTCTATGACGCCAAGACCGGCGAGGAGATCACGCGGACCGTCCTGACCCAGATCATCTTCGAGGAAGAGGGGCGCGACGGGCAGAACCTGTTACCTATCCAGTTCCTGCGCCAGCTGATCGGGTTCTACGGCAACTCCATGCAGGCCTTCCTTCCCAGCTATCTGGAGCTGTCGCTCGCCACCTTCGCCGAACAGCAGGAGCGCCTGCGCACCCAGTTCTCGGCCCTGCCGATCGGAACCGGCATGGGGGCCTATGACGAGACCATCCGCCAGAACCTGGCCATGTTCGACCGGGCGATGAAGATGTTCTCGCCGTTCTCCTACGCCGCCCGCGGCGACGAGGCGGCGCCCGCGGCCAAGCCGGACGCCCCGCCCGCGGCGGCCGACGAAACGCTGAACGTGCTGAAAAAACAGATGGAAGAGATGCAGGCCCAGATCGAGAAGCTCGCCAAACGCTAGCTTAACCCGTGGGCCCTAGACTTCAGGCCGTCATGAGCTCGCCCATCGATCCCATCCGCCGATCCAACCTGGTGCGCCGCGCTCAGCGACCGCACACGTCCGACCGCGAGGACACCCCGGACGTCGAGGACCGCAGCGTGCCGGCGATCTACGATCCGGCCCCGACCCCGCCGCCCGGCGGCTCCGCCGAGGGCGCCGCGGCCTTCAACGCCCAGCTGCTCGGCCAGGACGGCCAGCGGCGCGGCCTGCGCGGCGGCCCCGAGACCCTGGGCGCGGCCCGCAGCGTCTACACAAAGACCGAATGGTCCGGCCCCGCCGACCGCCGCGCCCGCAAGGGCGGGGTGACCAAGACCGAGATCTGATAAGATCGCGGCCATGAAGGGATTCGTCGCCGTCTAACGCCGCGCCTGGACGCGGACGTCGCAGGCCGAGGTCGCAAGCGAGGCGCCAGGCGTCCGCGCGATGTCGTTTGACTCGCCAATCCCTTCCAAGCGGCCCTCGCGGCCGCCATTCAGGACATCATCATGAACTTTGTCATCCAGCAGGCCGACCGGCCTGACGACGCCTACATGCCCATCTGGGGCCCGCTGCTCGCCTTCAACCAGAAGACAATCGGCGACGCCCAGGGCGTTCCATTCGCGCTCACCATCACCCAACCGGACAGCGCCGAGGTTCTGGGCGGCCTCTGGGGGCTGTCACTCTGGGGTTCGTTCTATGTCGGCCTCGTGGTCGTACCCGAAAGCGCGCGCGGCCGGGGACAGGGCTCCGAGCTGATGTCCCGAGCGGAGGCCGAGGCGGTCGCCCGCGGTTGCCGCCAAATGTGGCTGGATACCTACGCCTTCCAGGCGCGGCCATTCTACGAGCGGCTCGGATTCTCGGTGTTCGGACAGATCGACGGCCCGGCGCCGGTGTTCCCCCGCATCTTCATGCAGAAGACGTTGAACGCCTAACGCCCCTTCAGCCGCGCCAATTCCGCCTCCAGGCTCGCGACCCGCCGCTCCAGGGCCGCGACCCGCCCGGTCAGGTCCTCCTGGCCGGGCACAGGGGTGGAGACCCCTGCATTGCGCGCCACTTCGGCGGCAGGCACCCCCAGCAGGTCGGCGAAAATGCCCACCTCCTCGGCGGAAAGTTCCCGCTGGTCCTTGAAGGCGAGCGCCAACTCGGCCTCGCTCAACCCGGCGGCGGCGGCCATGACCCGCCGCGTCAGACCGCGTTCGGCCAGTCTTTCCTCGAACCAGGCGGCGTCGAAGAACAGCGCCATCAGTCCCACCCGTCCTGGCGCCGGTCTTGCTTAACCACAGGTGAATCCCGCCTGGACCGGACGTTTCATGATCGCGCTCGCCATCCGCTTCCTCGACGTCGCCGTCATCACCCTGATCTTCTCGGCGCTCACCTAGTCGGGATCGACGCCGAATCCCACGTCGCGGCGAGCCGTGACGATGGTGACGATGAACCCCGCCAGCACGTCTAGCAGCACCATCAGGGTCAAGAGGAAGAAGGTCGAGGTCGCGAAGGCCGGGGCCAGCAGGAACTCCACCAGGCAGGCCACGAACAGCAGCATCGACAAGGCGTGGTTGACGATGGCGGTCCGCCGGCTGGTGGTGGATTTCAGCAGTTCGATGAACAGCACGATCAGGCCCGCGGCGATCAGGATGTCGCCCAGGTTCACCGGCCACTGCGCCGTCGAGGTCATGGCGATGTTGAACAGCGGCTCGGCCATGCGGATATTGGCCTCCACCGAGGAGAACCCGCCTGCCAGGGTCAGGGCGACCAGGTTGTAAGCGAGCACCGGCAGGGCCAGCAGCGGCAAGGCGGCGAACATCGGTGATCCCTCCCCGATTGGGACAGTCCCGAAATTCCGCTGTTTCGGCCCGCGCGGCAAGCTAGCGCCGCTATAGCTCCTCGACCGCCCCCGGCAGGCGGGCGCGGGACTGCAGCCACATGACGCCCAGCAGGTCGGAGAGCGAGGCCCAGAGCCGGCCGAGATTGGTGTATTTCGACACCCCCGTCTGCCGGTGGCGATGGTTCACCGGCCGAAACTCGACCCGGTAGCCCTCGCGCATCATCAAGGCCGGCAGGTAGCGGTGGATGTGGTCGAAATAGGGAAGCCGCAGGAAGGCCTCGCGGCGGAAGGCCTTCAGCCCGCAACCGGTGTCGTTGGCGGTGTCCTTGAGCAGCGACTTGCGCACGCCGTTGCCGAACTTCGAGGCCAGCTTCTTGGCGCGGCTGTCCCGGCGCTTGACCCGCTCGCCGCCCACCAGGACCAGGTCGTCGGGACCGGCCATCAGGGCGTCGACGAGCTGCGGGCCGTCGGCCGGATCGTTCTGGCCGTCGCCGTCCAGGGTGACGATGACGTCGCCGCGCGCCGCGAGGATCCCGGTGCGGATCGAACGGCTCTGGCCCGAATTGGCCGTATGGGTCAGCACCCGCAGCTGGGGGATGGACGGCTTCAGCGCCATCAGGGCGGCGCGGGTCGCGTCGCGGCTGCGGTCGTCGACGAAAACGATCTCGAAGCTGCGGCCAGCGAAGGCCTGGGCGATCTCGCGGGCGAGTTCCGGAGCCGCGCCCTCCTCGTCGAAGACGGGGACGACCACGGAAATGTCGGGCTTGATATCGGCCATGTCTCTCCATAGCGGAAAAGTCGGCGCGCGAAAGGATCGTGCTATCAACGCGGCCATGAGTCTCGAAGCGGTCCTTGAGAGGTACGGCCGCGGCTGGCGGGGTCCCGCCATCGCCGCCCTGATCGCCTTCCTTGCCGGCCTGCCGGGCGTCTTCGCCATGCCGCCGCTCGACCGCGACGAGAGCCGCTTCGCCCAGGCCACCGCCCAGATGCTGGAGACCGGCGAGTTCATCGTCATCCGGTTCCAGGACGAGCCGCGGTTCAAGAAACCCGTGGGCATCCACTGGCTGCAAGCCGCCAGCGTGGCGGCCTTCTCGGAGGCCGAGGCCCGCGAGATCTGGGCCTATCGCCTGCCCTCGCTGCTGGGCGCCATGCTGGCGGCGGCGGCCTGCGCCTGGGGGGCGAGTGTCTTCTTCGGCGGCCCGACGGGCCTGCTGGCCGGGGCGATCCTAGGCTCGACCTTCCTGCTCTCCACAGAGGCCTTCATCGCCAAGACCGACGCGGTGCTGGCGGGAACCACGACCCTGGCCATGGCCGCCCTGGCGCGGATCTACGCCGCCGGTCGCGAGGGCGGAAAGGCGCCCCGCGTCACCCGGCTGCTGTTCTGGCTGGGCCTGTCTGGCGCGATCCTGGTCAAGGGCCCGGTGGGGCTGATGGTGGTGGTGCTGACGGCCCTGTCGCTCAGCCTCTGGGACCGCAAGTGGCGCTGGCTGAAGGACCTCGGCTGGATCTGGGGCCTGATCATCCTGGCCGCCGTCGTCGGGCCCTGGGCCGGGGCGGTGACGGTCGCCACCGACGGCGGCTTCTGGACCACCGCCTTCGGCGCCGACTTCGCGCCGAAGCTCGTCGGCGGCCAGGAGAGCCATGGCGCCCCGCCCGGCTACCACACCCTGCTGGCCCCCTTGCTGATCTTTCCGGGCGCCCTGCTGCTGCCCGCGGCCCTGGCGCTCGGCTGGAACCAGCGCCACCAGCCCGGTGTCAAGTTCGCCCTGTGCTGGCTGATCCCGGCCTGGATCGTGTTCGAGGCCACGCCGACCAAGCTGGTGCACTACACCCTGCCGACCTATGGGGCCCTGGCCTGGCTGATGGCCGCGGCAGTGCTGCGCGCGCCGCTCGGGTTCGTGGTCCGCTGGACGGGGATCGCGCTCTCGGTGCTGGCGGGCGGCGTGCTGGCGATCGGCGTCGTCTACCTGACCACCCTCTATGGCGATCCGACCGACTGGCCCGCCGCCGTCCTCACCGCCCTGCTGCTGGCCGGGGCCGGGGTCTGCGGCGCCTGGCTGCTGTGGCGCGGCCAGGCGGGCAAGGCCATCGCCGCGGCCGGCGTGCTGACCATCCTCGGCCACGGCGCCTTCGCCGCGCTCTTCGCGCCGCGGCTGGCGCCGCTCTGGCTGTCGGCCCGCACGGAACAGGCCCTGTCCGACGCCCGCCTGCTGCCGCGCCAGGGTATCGCCCCGGCGCCGGTGGCCGTGGCCGGTTACGCCGAGCCCAGCCTGGTCTTCGCGCTGGGCACCCCCACCGACCTGGGCGGGGTCGATCAGGCGGTGGAAGCCCTGGCCCAGCAGCGTCCGGCGGTGATCGAGGGCCGCGAGCAGGCCGCCTTCGAGGCCGCGATGAAAGCCAGCCGGGTCAGGGCCCGTGAAATCGCCAGGATCGACGGCCTGGACTATTCCAACGGCGACGAGACGTCTTTACGGCTCTACGCCCCCATCCCATCTGTGAGTCCATGAGCCGCTTTATCGAGATCGTCGAGGTCGGCCCGCGCGACGGGCTGCAGAACGAGAGCACGGTGCTGAACACCGACCAGAAGCTCGAGTTCATCGCACGCCTGGACGCCGCGGGCGCCAAGCGCATGGAGGTGGTGTCCTTCGTCAATCCCAAGCGCGTGCCGCAGATGGCCGGCGCCGAGGAGATGATGGCCGGCATGGCGTCCGACCCCGCCCTCTCGCGCATCGGCCTGGTGCTGAACATGCGCGGCTGGGAGCGTGCGGTGGCGGCCGCCTGTGACGAGGCCAATGTGGTGGTCTGCTGCTCGGACGGCTTCGGCATCCGCAACCAGGGCGCCTCGGTGGCCGAACAGATCGCCGCCATGCACGCGATCGCCCAGCGCAAGGCCGCCGAGGGCGGCCCGCCTATCTCGGTCACGTTCTCCACCGCCTTCGGCTGTCCCTTCGACGGGGAGGTGCCGCAGGACCGGGTGGTGGCCCTGGCCGCCGAGGCCGCCGCCGCCAGGGTCGATGAGATCGCGCTGGCCGACACCATCGGCGTGGCCGATCCCTGGATGGTCCGCGCCCGGGTCGAGGCGGTGCGCAAGGTGACCGGCGATATCCCCCTGCGCCTGCACTTCCACGACACCCGCAATACGGGCCTGGCCAACGCCTATGCCGGGGTCGAAGCCGGGGTCGATATCCTGGACGCCAGCTGCGGCGGCCTGGGCGGCTGCCCCTTCGCCCCGGACGCCACGGGCAATATCGGCACCGAGGACCTGGTCTACATGCTGGAGCGCGCGGGGTTCGAGACCGGCTACGACATCGGCAAGCTGATCGAGACCGCCAAGTGGATGTCGGGCATCCTGGGCAAGCCGCCCGCCGCCTCGGTCAGCCGCGCGGGCGTGTTTCCGCAGTAGCCGGTTACGCCGCCCGTCCGCGGAAGCGCCACATCACCGGGCGCACAACGGCCGTGCAGACGATCAGCGGGGAGAGCACCCAGGCGGTCACGCGGTCGGTGAGGCTGACAGCGCGCTTGCGGAAGTAGCGGGCCAGGCCCACGCCCTTGTGGAACTCCACTTTCAGCGGGCTGGCGTGGCTGGTGTGGCCCAGATGGATCACCTCGGCCTTGGGCTGGAACAGCACCTCACCCCCGGCCTCGCGCACGCGCCAGCACAGGTCCACGTCCTCGACGTGCAGGAAATAGCCTTCGTCGAACCCCTGCAGGGCGGCGAAATCCTCGCGACGCATGCAGAAGCAGGCGCCGGAGATGGTCGGCACCGCCGCCACAGCGTCCGGGGCGGCCTCGTTCTCCCAGTGCACCTCGTAGCGGCGCCAGGCCGGCACGTGCTGGGCCAGGTGCGAGAGGCTGAGCAGGGCGCTGGTGAGCGTGATATCGCCGCGCCGGGCGCCGCGCTGCTCGGTGCGGTCGGCGTTCAGCACCCGCCCGCCGACGATGCAGGGCGCCGGCCGGCCCTCGATGGCCCGGATCAGCTCGGCGATGGCGCCGGGCTGCAGGAAGGCGTCTGGATTGAGGAACACCAGCACGTCGCCGTGCGCCTGGTTGGCCCCCAGATTGGCCCCGCGCGCGAAGCCCACATTGCCGTGGCCGCTGACCAGACGAACTCGGCCGTCACGTTCGGCCAGGCCCTTCAGGCGGGCCGCCTCGATCCGGGTCGACCCGTTGTCGACGACCACGAGTTCGTCGACCAGGGGATCGGCCAGGACGCAATGCAGGCTCTGCTCGAGGGCCTCGCCGGTCATGTAGACGACCATCACCACCGACACCTTGCGGCGGGGCTTCAGGAAGTCCTGCGTCGGCGAGGGCTCGTAGGCGACGATCGGTGCGGCGATGCCGTTCATCCAGCCTCCCTGGCCCCGACCGCGCCGCGAGCCGCAGCGGTCTGGCCCATGGCGTGTCGAGCAACATCAGGCGCGTCGGCGTCCAAGGCAAGCACCTTCACCGCGTCAGCCAGAGACAGAATCTGTTGCCCGTCCGATCCGAGGCGCCTCAAAGCCACCTTGCCCTCCTCGGCCTCGCGCCGACCGACGACGGCGATGACCGGCGTCTTGGCGAGGCTGTGCTCACGCACCTTGTAGTTGATCTTTTCGTTCCGCAGGTCGGTTTCGACGCGCAGGCCCGCCGCGCTCAATTCTTGAGCGACCTGCAAGGCATAATCATTGGCGTCTGACGTAATTGTGGCGACGACCACCTGGGTGGGCGCCAGCCACAGCGGGAACGACCCCGCATAGTTCTCGATCACCACCCCCATGAACCGCTCCATGGAGCCGCAGATGGCCCGGTGGAGCATCACCGGCCGTTGCTTGGAGCCGTCCTCGGCGATGTATTCGGCCTCCAACCGCTCGGGCAGCACGAAGTCGAGCTGCAGCGTGCCGCACTGCCAGGTCCGGCCGATGGCGTCGCGCAGGTGGAACTCCAGCTTCGGGCCGTAAAAGGCGCCTTCGCCGGGCAGACGTTCGATCGGCATGTTGATCGCCTGGCGCGCCGCGCGGTCCAGCTTCTCTTCGGCGATGTCCCAGACCTCGTCGGATCCGGCGCGCAGGTCGGGCCGCAGGGCCAGCTTCACGCTGTGCAGCTCCAGACCGAAGTCGGCATAGACCGAGTTCAGCAGGCGGACGAACTTGGTCGTCTCTTCCTCGATCTGCTCCTCGCGGCAGAAGATGTGGGCGTCGTCCTGGGTGAAGGCGCGCAGGCGCATGATGCCGTGCAGAGCCCCGGAGGGCTCGTAGCGGTGGCAGGCGCCGAACTCCGCCATCCGCAGCGGCAGGTCGCGATAGGATTTTTGGCCGAAGTTGAAGATCTGCACGTGTCCCGGACAGTTCATCGGTTTAACGGCCAGCTCTTCGCCTTCCGTCGTTTCACACGTGAACATCGCCGCGCCGAACTTCTCCCAGTGGCCGGACTTCTCCCAGAGGTTCCGGTCCATGATCTGGGGCGCCTTGACCTCCACATAGCCGTCGGCGTCCAGGCGGCGGCGCATATAGGCCTCCACCGTGCGGTAGAAGGTCCAGCCCTTGGGGTGCCAGAAGATCATCCCCTTGGCCTCTTCCTGCAGGTGGAAGAGGTCCATGGCGCGGCCGATCTTGCGGTGGTCGCGCTTCTCGGCCTCCTCCAGGCGCAGCAGATGGGCGGCCAGGTCGGCCTCGCTGGCCCAGGCCGTGCCGTAGATCCGTTGGAGCTGGGCGTTGCGGTGGTCGCCGCGCCAATAGGCGCCGGCCAGCTTGGTCAGCTTGAAGGCCTTGCCCACATGCTTCGTCGAGGGCAGGTGCGGCCCCAGGCACAGGTCCTTCCACTGGCCCTGGCGATAGACGCTGATCTCCTCGCCGGCCGGCAGGTCGGAGATGATCTCGGCCTTGTAGGCCTCGCCGATCTCCTTGAAGTGCTTGATGGCCTCGTCGCGGTCCCAGACCTCGCGCACGATCTTCTCGTCGCGGTCGACGATC
>NZ_JAUYOJ010000118.1 GCF_030697925.1 Phenylobacterium sp.
ACGCCGCGCTGAAACCTTTAGGAGTCCGCCTCGAGCGTCCATATTGGCGGCTGGTGCTTCTCGACGATATCGAGGCACTCCTCGCGGCGCTTCGCGCGGCTGACATTCAAGCGGATGAAGACGTCCGTGGCCTGGTGGACAACTTGCGCCTCCTTCCAGCCGCGAAAGGCCTCACGGAGGCTGTCGATCTCAGCGCAGCAGACGAGCGCCCAGCTGGACTCATCTCGCCGGACATAGATCACGTTCCCCGCCGTGGCCGGCAGTTCCTGGCTCTCTTGGTGACGTCGAAACCGGTAGCTGGCGCCGCTGGCGCCGGCGATGTCGAGCACCTGATTCATGAGGAAACCTTAGATGGCGGGATGGCCTCCAATCGCGCCCTGGATCGACGAGAGTGTGGCCAAACGGGACGCGCTTTTGTCATCTTTCTTGTTGCCCGGCTAACTCTGCGACGAAGGTAAGCTGAGTACGACCATTGCGTTCGCGGAATGGGTGGATCGCATTTAGATATGCCAGGAATTCCGCAACGCCCTCGGAGAAACCATCCGCATCTCGACCTTGGAGTCGATCGGCTGCGGCAAGGCGTGAGAAGAGGCCGCGCATCTCGCTCTGAATATTCTCAGGATAGCAGAATGGGCTCCGATCCTTCGCCATTCGCACGGTCCGATAGCGGCCCGCCCAAGGATATACGTCCTGGAACAAGTGTCGGTGGATGGCGCGATAGTGCGAAGGCGTGAAGCGCCCGTGAGGTAACGGCTCTTCGGACCTGATGGCGACGCTCAGCGCCTCGAAGTCGGCTAGATCTTTGGCCGCCCGAAGCCCGAGCTTGTTCTTGAGCACGGTCGTTCCGGCATAGCAGTACCGGTCGGCCTCAGCGTCGTAGAAGTCGGCGCTCAGCGCTTTGTCCTGAATTGTTCAGCGACAAAGCGGCGACGTTCCTCGCCAGAGACGCCCCGACGATCCAACTCTGCCAGCGTCCGCTTCATTTCCGGCGACAGGCGGATCCCCTCCACGGCCGCGATCTTGGCCATGGGGTCGCGACCGAGCGTTCGGCTCTCCAGGATTTGCCCTGTCCGTGATTGGACGCGCAATTCACCGCCAGATTTCCGCAGCGCCGCACGCGCGGCTTCCATTGCTTCCGCCTGTGTCTTGTGGACACTGCTCGCTCGGGCGGCGTCGTCGCGCTTCACCTGCCAACCGCCCTCGGTGGGCACGACATGCATTCGCGCGGGCGCTTGGGGAGCAGATGATCTCGGGGTGGTGGAACGTGACATCACGCGAATCTTAGCACGAGCACGGCTCGACGGCATCTCGCACCGCCGCGCTATGGTCGAGCGGCTATCGGGCCATCTGAAACGAGCTCGTCGGATGACCTCATTTGCAGGCTGTGCGCTCAGGATTCTAGGCAGACCGACCAATTTGCGCGTCATTGTACGCCTTGGCTCGACGCGATGTCGGTGGCGCTTTACATCCCGCTATCGGAGCGTTTCAGATCAATCTCGCGCGACGGAAGGGAGCACGCGACGGATTTGCATTGGATGGGGTGGATGTTTGGACGACAGGCGACAAACCCGCCGAACCTACGATTTCGCCGCCGTTTCCCCTACTCCCACTCGATGGTCCCAGGCGGCTTGCTGGTCACGTCGTAGACTACGCGGTTGACCCCCCTCACCTCGTTGATGATCCGGGTGGCGCAGCGGCCGAGGACTTCCCAGGGGAACTCGAAGAAGTCGGCGGTCATGCCGTCCGTGGAGGTGACCGCGCGTAGGGCGAGGACGTCTTCGTAGGTGCGGGCGTCGCCCATGACGCCCACCGTCTTGACGGGCAGGAGCACGGCGAAGGCCTGCCAGATGCTGTCGTAAAGCCCCGCCTTGCGGATCTCGTCGAGATAGATGGCGTCGGCCTGCTGCAGGACGGCGACCTTCTCGCGGGTGATCTCGCCGGGGATGCGGATGGCGAGGCCCGGTCCCGGGAACGGGTGGCGGCCGACGAAGGCCGGCGGCAGGCCGAGCTCGACGCCCAGCAGGCGCACCTCGTCCTTGAAGAGCTCGCGCAGGGGCTCGACGAGCTTGAGCTTCATATAGTCCGGCAGGCCGCCGACATTGTGGTGGCTCTTGATCACCGCCGAGGGACCGCCGCTGGCCGAGACGCTCTCGATGACGTCCGGATAGAGGGTGCCCTGGGCCAGGAAGGCCGCGCCCTCGATCTTGGCTGACTCCCTGTCGAAGACCTCGATGAACAGGCGTCCAATGGTCTTACGCTTGGTTTCGGGGTCCGAGACCCCGGCCAGCTCGCCCAGGAACAGGTCGCCGGCGTCCACATGGACCAGGGGGATGTTGTAGTGGTCGCGGAACATGGTCACGACCTGCTCGGCCTCGTTGTGGCGCAACAGGCCGGTGTCGACGAAGACGCAGGTGAGCTGGTCGCCGATCGCCTCGTGGATCAGCACCGCGGCCACCGAGGAATCAACGCCGCCGGACAGGCCGCAGATAACCTTGCCGTCGCCCACCTGGTCGCGGATCTTCTGCACCATTTCGCCGCGGAAGGCGGCCATGGTCCAGTCGCCCTTCAGACCGGCTATGCCGTGGACGAAGTTACGCAGCATGAGCGCGCCGCGTGGGGTGTGGGCCACTTCCGGGTGGAACTGGATGCCGTAGAAGCGACGGGCCTCGTCGGCGATCACCGCGTAGGGCGACCCCTCCGAGGACGCCACCACGTGGAAGCCCTGGGGGATGGCGGTGATCTTATCGCCGTGACTCATCCAGACGGTCTCCTTCGAGCCCACCTCGCCCAGGCCGGCCAGCAGCGGGCTCTCCTGGTGGATGAGGATCTCGGCGCGGCCGAACTCGCGGGTGTGGCCGCCCTCGACCTTGCCGCCCAGCTCGGCGCACATGGTCATCTCGCCATAGCAGATGCCCAGGACCGGGACGTCCAGCTCGAAGACCCGCGGGGTGACGGCGGGGCTCGCGTCCTCGTGGACGCTGGCCGGCCCGCCGGAGAGGATCACCGCCTTGGGCGCGAAGGCGTCCAGCATCGCCTCGACCTTGTCGAAGGGATGGATCTCGCAATAGACCCCGCTCTCGCGCAGACGGCGCGCGATAAGTTGGGTCACCTGGCTGCCGAAATCGACGATCAGGACGCGTTCGTGGGTGGGGGTCATTGGGCTGTCACCGAGAAGAGGTCGTGGCAATCGTTCCCTTCTCCCCTTGCGGGAGAAGGTGTCGGGCGAGGAGCCCGACGGATGAGGGGTCGCGCCACCCCATCCGTCGAGACCTGCGCCGGGCTAGTCGGGGAGTTCTGAGAGACCCCTCATCCGACCCCGCTCTCGCGGGGCCACCTTCTCCCGCAAGGGGAGAAGGAACGATGGATCGTCCGCTCACTTGGTTTTCTCCAGCACGGCGACGAAGAAGCCGTCGGTGCCGGAGGCGCGGGGCGAGAGGCGCAGGTAGCCCTCGTCCGTCAGGTGTCGGGTCAGGTGGGGATTGTCGGTAGCGGGGCGGACCGTGAAGCCCTGTGTGCGGGCCAGGAAGGCGGCGACCCGGTCCTCGTCCTCCTCGGGCAGGACCGAGCAGGTGACATAGACCATGCGGCCGCCGGGCTTCACGAACTGGGTCGCCAGGTCGAGCACCGCGTCCTGGTCGGCCATGCGCTGGGCAAGCGCCTCGGGTTTCAGCCGCCACTTGGTGTCGGGGTGGCGGCGCCAGGCGCCGGAGCCCGAGCAGGGCGCATCGATGAAGACCACGTCCATCCTGGCGTCCAGGCCCTTGAGCGGGTCGGGATAGACCGGCGAGCGAATCTGCAGGTTGCGGATCCCGGCCCGCTCGGAGCGGCGCACGGTGTCGGCCAGCCGGCGGGCCTCGCTGTCATAGGCGTAGATCTGGCCCGTATTGCCCATGGCCGCGGCGAGCGCCAGCGTCTTGCCCCCACCCCCGGCGCAGAGATCGAGCACCTGGGCGCCCTTGATGTCGCCGGCCGCCTGGGCTGCGATCTGAGAGGCCAGGTCCTGGACCTCGAACCAGCCGCGAGAAAAGGCCGGGATGGTCTCCAGCGAACCGCCGCGCTGGGACGGGTCGGGCGCCGCCATCCGCACGGCATTGGGCAGGACGCCCGTCGGCTCGGCGTTCAGCGGGGCGAGCGCCTTCAGCGCCTGCTCGGGATCGGTCTTCAACGTGTTGATGCGCAGGTCGACCGGCGCGCGTTCCGACAGCATGGCGCCTTCCAGCGGCGCCTCATCGCCGAAGGCGCGGGCGAGCGAAGGCTCCAACCAGTCCGGATAGTCGCCGCGGACGGCGGGCGGGGCGTCGGCCAGGTCGCGGGGCTGGACCAGGGCGGCGCGCTCGGCCTCGGTCAGGGGGCCGGGTCCGTGCGGTTCGTCGCCGGCGGCCTCGGCGATGCGCTCCACCGGCCAGTTCCAGAACACATGCAGGGCGGCCAGGGCGGCGGCGCGCGGGCTGTCGTCGCCCATCCGCCAGCCGAGCGACCGGCGGCGGCGCAGCATGTCCAGCACCAGGCCCGAGACCCAGGCGCGGTCCTTCGACCCCGCATAGCGCGAGGCGTCCCCCCACGTCTTGAGCGCCAGCCTCACAGGCCGGTGGCGCGTCTCGACGTCGGTGAGGATCTCGATGGCCGCGGAAAGGCGTCCGCCGTCACGCAAGGGCTTGGCTCACAGGAAGATCGTTGTCGTCACCATCACCGTGCCCGCGAAGGCCACGAACCAGGCGAGCGTCCGTAGATAGGGGATGGCGGTCAGGTAGAAGATCGGATGGAAGGCCCGGCCGATCACATAGAGCGCGCCGCCCCAGAGGGTCAGGTCGCTCAGCTTGGCCGCCAGATAGGCGACGATCACCACCGCGGCGTGCAGCGGGAAGGTCTCCATGAAGTTGAGGAACGACCGCTCCAGCCGGGCGGCCCCGCCGATGGCGGGCATCGGCTCGTCGCGCGGACCGGCCGCCCATTTCAGGTCTCCCTGCGCCCGCGTGGCCACCGTGGCCCAGACCAGCTGAACCACGCCGACGACCACCGCTGCGGCGAGCAGCCGGAGTTCGGGCGCGGGACCGTGCATCAGACGGGGCTCGTATAGTTGGGGGCCTCACGGGTCATCATGACGTCGTGGACGTGGCTTTCGCGCAGGCCCGCCCCGGTGATGCGGATAAACCGCGCCTTCTGGCGGAAGTCCTCGAGGGTGGCGGCGCCGGTATAGCCCATGGCCGCTCGCAGACCGCCGACCATCTGATGGAGGATGGGACCAATCGGGCCCTTGTAGGCCACCTGTCCCTCGATGCCCTCGGGCACCAGCTTGAACGCCGAGACCTCCTTCTGGAAGTAGCGGTCGGCCGAGCCGTTGGCCGTGGACATGGCGCCCAGGGAGCCCATGCCGCGATAGGCCTTGTAGGACCGGCCCTGGTACAGGAACACCTCGCCCGGAGCCTCGTCGGCGCCGGCGAAGGCCGAACCCATCATGGCCACCTGGGCGCCCATGGCGAGCGCCTTTGCCAGGTCCCCGGAGTACTTGATGCCGCCGTCGGCGATCACCGGGACGTCGGTTCCAGCCGCGGCGCGGACGGCGTCGGCGATGGCGGTGAGCTGGGGCACGCCCACCCCCGCCACGATGCGGGTGGTGCAAATGGACCCTGGACCGATTCCGACCTTCACCGCGTCGGCGCCGGCGTCGATCAGGGCGCGAGCGCCTTCATAGGTGGCGATATTGCCGGCGACGATCTGGACGCGGTTGGTCTCGCGTTTCAGCCGGCCGACCGCTTTGGCGACGTCGGCGTTGTGGCCATGGGCGGTGTCGATCACCACCACGTCGACCCCGGCGTCCACCAGGGCCATCGAGCGCTCGTAGCCCGCGTCGCCGACAGTGGAGGCCGCGCCGACCAGCAGGCGGCCTTGGGCATCCTTAGCGGCGATGGGGTGGGCCTGGGCCTTCTCCATGTCCTTGACGGTGATCAGGCCCACGGCGCGATAGGCTTCGTCGACCACGATCAACCGCTCGATCTTGTGCTGGCGCAGCAGGGCCTTGGCCTCGTCCTGGGTGCAGCCCTCGCGAACGGTGATCAGGTTGTCCTTGGTCATCAGGACCTTGGCTGGGACCTCGCTGGAGCCCTCGAACCGCATGTCGCGATTGGTCAGGATACCCACCAGCTTGCCGGTGCCGGGCTCGACCACCGGGAAGCCGGAGATCTTGCGCCGCGCCTTGATCTCGAGGACTTCCCGCAGGGGCGTGTCCGGGTTGATGGTCAGCGGATTGATGACCATGCCGCTTTCGTAGCGCTTCACCTCGCGCACCTGGTCGGCTTGTTCTTCGGCCGTCATGTTACGGTGAAGCACGCCCAGGCCGCCGGCCTGGGCCATGGCGATGGCCAGACGGCTCTCGGTCACGGTGTCCATGGCCGAGGACACGAGCGGTATGTTCAGACTGATTTCGCGCGTGAACTTGGTGGTGGTGTCCACCTGGGTGGGCATCACATCGGACGCACCCGGTTCGAGCAAAACGTCGTCGAAGGTAAGACCTTCGCGAATCTCCATTGGAGTCTCCATTTTGCGAGCCGCGTATAGCGGTAGGGCCCCCAATGCGGCAAGCGGAGTCTGGAGGGTCATGCAGTCACGGGCTCCTGAATCGGGGTTTGGGCGGCGGCTACCGCCAGGATCAGCGCCAGCAGGGCGACCAGGCACTCGGCCAGGGCGCGGACCAGCAGGGCGACGCTCATGAGTTGAAGGAAGAGGACGGCCGCGAAGCCTGTCACCGGGGCGAAGGCCTCGCCGAAGCGGCTCAGCGTCTCGATCGTGGCGACGAGAACGGTGGTCCATCCTAGGTTCAGGGCCAGCGAGATCGCCGGACGCCTGAGGTTCGGGAGGTTGAGGTGAGCCACCATGGCGAGCTTGTGCGCCGATTGCGAAGTGGAGGAAATCGACATATTGGATGAGTGATGTTCGAAAAACTCACATTGAGCACCCTGCCCTCGCTGAACGCCCTGCGCGCCTTCGAGGCCATGGCGCGGACCGGGCGCGCCACCCTGGCCGCCGAGGAGCTGAACGTCACCCATAGCGCGGTCAGCCGGCAGGTGAAGGCGCTGGAGCAAACCCTGGGCGTGCGCCTGTTCACCGGCCCCAAGCATCGCCTCGAGCTGACCGAGGCCGGGCGAAGTCTGCTGCCGCCCCTGACCGCGGCCTTCGACCAGATCGCCACGGCGGTGCGCCAGACCCGCGGCGGCGGCGAGGACCTGCACATCGCGGTCAACGCTAGCGTCTCGGTGAAATGGCTGATCCCGCGGATGAGCAGATTCGCGGCGGCCTATCCCAAGGTGCGGCTGCATTTGGCGGAGTTGCCATCCCACGCCACCTCGTACCGGGGCGCTCACGCCGTGGTGCGGATGGTTCCGAGCGGGAGATTGGCCGATCCCGACGCGACGGCCTTCATGCCCAACCATCTGGGGCCGGTGATGTCCCCGGCCCTGGCCGATCGTTTCGCCGGCGACCTGCTGAAAGCGCCGCGCCTGGCGGCCCAGACCCATCCGCAGGGCTGGCCGATCTGGGCGGCGCTGGTGGGGATGGAACTGCCGCCCATTCCCGAACAGCCCTTCGCCCACATGCACTTCGCCCTGGACGCGGCGATTGCGGGCCTTGGGGTGGCGGTCATGCCCTGGCCGCTGGTGGCCGACTATGTGGCCAGCGGACGCCTAGTCGCGCCCTTCGGCTTCCGCAAGGCCGAGAGCGCCTTCGCCCTACTGGCCGCGCCGGGGGCGTCGAGCCGGGCCCTGGATCAGTTCCGGAAGTGGCTGGTTGCGGAAGGGGCTAAGACGCCCAGCCCGGTCACCGCCCCTTGAACCCAGTCGCCACGAGGTAGACCTCGGAGCTGCCCGCGCGGCTGGCCTTGGGCTTGATGTGCTTCACATCGGCGAAGTGGCGCTTCAGGCGGTTGACCACCTCGTAGCTCTCGCCGCCCTGGAAGGCCTTGGAGACGAAGGCGCCGCCGGGTTTCAGCACGCTGATGGCGAAGTCGGCGGCGGCCTCGATCAGGCCGACGATCCGCAGGTGATCGGTCTGTTTGTGGCCGACGGTGTTGGGCGCCATGTCCGACAGCACCGCATCCGGGGGACCGCCCAACAGGTCGATCAGCATCGGGCCGCAGGCCGGGTCGGTGAAGTCCATCTCCAGGATGTGGGCCGGAGAGATCGGATCGACCGGCAGCAGGTCGACTCCGACGATATTGGTCACTCCACGCTCGACCGCCACCTGGGTCCAGCCGCCGGGGGCCAGGCCCAGGTCGATGATCCGGGCGCCGGGCTTCAGCAGCTTCAGCTTGTCGTCGAGCTCGGTCAGCTTGTAGGCCGCGCGAGAGCGATAGCCGTGGGCGCGGGCCTTGGCGGCGAAGGGGTCGTTGATCTGGCGCGACAGCCAGGCCTGTGACGAGGGCGTGCGGTCCCGGGCGGTCTTCAGACGCTCGGGCGTGGCCCGGCCTTCCTCGGTTCCGCCCGTGGGGCGTTTCACCATCCGCTTGCGTGGGGGCTCGTCGGTCATTCCGGAGCGTTTACAGGGGAAGCCCCGGCCGATCTACGGCCGCGACGCCGGCGGCGACGCTTGCGGCCGGTTCCGGCGTCCGACATCAGCGACATGAGGATGCCCTCGCGAAGGCCGCGGTCGGCCACCCGCACCCGCGTGCAGGGCCAGAGCTCCTGCACCGCCTGCAGGATCGCCGCCCCCGCCAGCACCAAATCCGCGCGGTCGGGGCCGATGCAGGGCTGCTCGGCCCGCTCCCGGGCGTTGAGGCCCAGCAGCAGATTCGCCGCGGCGTCGCACTGGTCGCGGGTCATCCAGATGCCGTCCACCTGGCTGCGGTCATATCGACGCAGGCCCAGATGCATTCCGGCCAGGCTGGTGATCGCCCCTGAGGTCCCGACCAGGTGGGCGCGGTCGGCGTCGAACACCTCGCGCATGGAGTCGGCGCTGCGGAAGGCGGCCAGTTCGGCCTTCACCGTCTCGACCATCTCGCGGAACCAGCCCTGGGTGACCGTCGCGCCCTCGGGAAAGCGCTCGGCCAGGGTAACCACCCCGATGGGGATGGAGAGCCAGGCCTTGATCGGCAGGCGACCGGCCGCGAACTTGGAGATCTCGGTCTCCAGGCCGCCGACCTGCAGGTCAACCCAGGAGAGCTCGGTCGAGCCGCCGCCCACGTCCACCACCAGGGCCGCGTCGGCCCGGCGATCCAGAAGGTTGA
The DNA here is from genome assembly GCF_030697925.1 of Phenylobacterium sp. Lineage (GTDB taxonomy): Bacteria > Pseudomonadota > Alphaproteobacteria > Caulobacterales > Caulobacteraceae > Phenylobacterium. The sequence goes on from NZ_JAUYOJ010000118.1 coordinate 9,215, forward strand.
GGCAGCCGGCCACGGAGAGCTGGGCCTCCTCGCGCGGACTGATGATCTGCAGCTGAAGGCCGGTCTCGGCCGCCACCCGCGCGACGAACTCCGGACCGTTGACGGCCGAGCGGCAGGCCTGGGTGGCTATGGCTTTCAGCTTCACCACCCGGCGGCGGCGGACCTTCTCGGCGCTGACCCGCAGGGCGGCGAGCGCCCGTTCCATGGCCGCGTCGGAAAGCCGTCCCGACTGGCCGAGCCCCTCGCCCAGCCGCACGATGCGGGAATAGGCCTCGACCACCCGAAAGCCGCGGCCGGCGGGCGTGGCGATCAGCAGCCGGCAGTTGTTGGTGCCAAGGTCGAGGGCGCCATAGCAGGGCGTCTCGGCCCCGTTGCGGGGCGCGGCGGACTCCGGTTCGGATGTCACCGGCCAGTCGCCTCGAACGCGTACAGAAATAGGGTCCGGAGTCCGTCCGAAGCGAACGGGCTCGAGGGCGCCTGAGGCATGGACCGCCACCCGTCCTTATGCAGGCGCTAAGATTGGCGCCTCGTTTCAGGAGAGACTGTAGCAACATGGCTCGCCTCTCGGAAGGCGCAGCCTTGCACACGGGGCCATGAGCGCTACGTTCACCTTCCGGTTAGGTGACGTGGTTTAGATTCTCCTTCATGGACGCTCGAATCGAAAAAGTTGGCAGCGACCTTGTCACCCGGCCCCGGGTCCTGGCGGAGCCACGCCTGGCGAAGTACGCCATCGGACAGGTCGTAAGGCACCGTCACTTCCCGTTCCGCGGGGTGATCTTCGACGTCGATCCCACCTTCTCGAACACTGAACAGTGGTGGCAGTCGATCCCCGAGGACATCCGGCCCCGCAAGGACCAGCCGTTCTATCACCTGCTGGCCGAGAACGAGGAAAACGCCTACGTCGCCTACGTCTCCGAGCAGAACCTGTTGCCGGACGAGAGCGGTGAGCCGATCGGCCACCCGCAGGCTTCGCTGATCTTCGAGAGCTTCAGCGAAGGTCACTACAATCTTCGCCCGCGCATCAGCCACTAAGACCTCGGGCACGAGCGTTCGACACCACGCCGCTCTCACGCAATCTTTATCCGCGACCTGGCGGTTTTGACGCGCAGTTCGAACGGAACTTTCGCGGATTCAAGGCCATTCTCTCGCCATGAGCGCAGATGGTTTCAACTCCAGCCCTCCCCCCGGCGCGCGCGCCGACTGGACCATCGACCAGGACTGGGCCGCCTATACCCCGGCCGAGCACCAGGTCTGGACGACCCTCTATGAGCGCCAGACGAAGCTGCTGCCCGGCCGGGCCTGCGACGCCTTCCTGAACGGGCTGGACTCGCTGGACCTGCATCGCGGTGGCATCCCGGATTTCTCGCGGATCAACGAGGAACTGACCAGGCTCACCGGCTGGAGCGTGGTGGCCGTGCCAGGCCTCGTGCCGGACGAGGTGTTCTTCGAGCACCTGGCCAATCGTCGCTTCCCGGCCGGCCAGTTCATCCGCAAGCCGGACGAGCTGGACTATCTGGAAGAACCCGACGTCTTCCACGACGTCTTCGGCCACGTGCCGATGCTCACCGACCCCACCTTCGCCGACTATATGCAGGCCTATGGCGAGGGCGGCCTGCGGGCGCTCGGCCGCGGCCAGCTGCACAACCTGGCGCGGCTCTATTGGTACACGGTGGAATTCGGCCTGCTGCAGACCCCGGAGGGCCTGCGGATCTACGGCGCCGGCATCGTCTCCAGCCGGGCGGAATCGATCTTCGCCCTGGACGACCCCTCCCCCAACCGCCTGGGCTTCGACCTGGAGCGGGTGATGCGCGCGCCTTACCGGATCGACGACTTCCAGCAGGTCTATTTCGTGATCCCGTCGCTGCAGGCCCTGCTGGACGCGACCTTGCAGGACTTCGGCCGGCTCTATGAGCGCCTAGCCCGCCTGCCCGACATTCCCATCGAGGCGATCGAGCCCGGGGACGAGGTCTTCACCGTCGGCACGCAGGACTATGCAAGGCGCGGCGGACGCTCGGCGCGGAGCGGTTGACGGGCCCATCGGGCCGCGCGGTTAGTCGCACTTAACTGTCATCCTTTTTTAATTCTTCACGCCGGCCTCGGAATTCTCGCTCGGTCAGCTACCGAGAGAGGACCGACCTATGGCCGCCAAGATCAAGTCAGAACCCAGTGAGGCCGGCGCAAACCGGGGCGAGCATCTGCAGCTCGTCGGCAACAGTGAGACCGGAGGCTGGCGGGTGGACCCGCCGGGCCAGACCGACAATGTGCACAGCCATCGCCCCGACCTGCCGCCGGGCCTGGCCAAGCGGCTCGACCCGCCGCCCGGCGAGGAGACCGTTCCGGGCGGGACGGGGAGCGAAAGCCTGAGCGGCGATGACGGGAACAACACCCTCGTGGGCGGCGACGGGGCCGACAGCCTGGCCGGCGGCGCTGGCGCCGATGACTTCGTCATCGAGGGGATCTCCGACACGGCCGATGGTCTCGACCAGATCTTCGACTTCACCTCGGGGGAGGATCGGCTGGTGATGGGCGCGGGGCCGGGCGCGGAGGACACCGTCGACTTCGGGATCGCCGACGACTTCGCCTCGGCGATGACTGCGGCCCTGCAAGCCGTGGCCGGCGGCGCGGACTATGTCGCCATGCAGGTCGGCGCGGACCTCGTGGTCTTCGCCAACACGGACGACGATCCGGCGACCCTGGACGTGGCCGTCGTGCTGGTCGGCGGAAGCCTTTCGGACATCGCCATCGGCGACTTCGCCTAGGGCGTGGCAGCCTGAAGTGGATGCCGGTTCAGGCGGCCGTCTCGCTCTAAACTTTTGAAAATAGACCCTTTTCATCCGGTCAGATGATTCCATCTGACCGGAAAGGGTCTAGCCGGGAACGCGAGCGCCTGGCCGCGAAGGCCAAGGCGCTCGCCTACCCGGCGTCAATCAGGGTCTGCAGACCCTGGCGGATCTTGGCGAGCTGGTCGGGCGTGAAGAGCCGATAGCGCTGGGCCTTCGGCCCATTGGCCGCGGTGACCTCCCGATCCGACGCGTAGATATAACGCCCCTGGAAACCGCCGGTCATGGGCATGCCGTTGCGCATGCGTATTCCGTCGAGGCGGACGGCGCAGGCCTCCAGGCTCGGCACCTCGGGTGCAATCGGACGAAACTCGGGCTTGCCGTTCGGACCGTTGTCGACCAGCCGCCAGCAGACGCCCGACGCGTCCGGGACGGTCAGGGGCTTGTCGCAGGCCGCCAGGCTCCCGGCTGCGGCCAGTCCGATCAGAAACCCGCGCATATGCCCCTCAATAGTCCCGCCGCCAGCGGACGGCCAGCTTGCCGTCCCCCTGACTGGCCAGCTTGGAGATGATGGAGAGGTTTCGGCCGATCCGCCACTCGACCTGGGCCGAGGAGCCCTCGCGTCCGCCGCCGGTCAATTCGAGATAGACGTCCTCGGTGAGGTATTTGCCGCCGGAAACGCTGACGCCCGTCTCGTCGCCCCCCGCCAGGGCCAGGCGGTCGAGGCCCGCGAAGGTGCGCAGGTTGCCGATCACATCGAAGCCGCCGCCGCCCGCCAGGGACGACAGGGCCGAAGCGAGTTGCGCGGCCTCCAGCGGCGAGAGCTGCGAGGCCGAGCGGCCGAACAGCACCTGGGACAGCACCTCGTCGTTCGGCAGGACCGGAGACGAGGTCAGGGTGATCTCGGGCTTGGCGGCCGTACCGCGGATGCGCACCACCGCCGTGAGGGACGGGTCGTCCCGGGTGGCCGAGAGGTCGAGGCGGATGGCCTGCGGTGAGGTCGCCAGATAGACCACCCCGCGCTCGTCGAATTCGAACCGCTTGCCGGCGAAGTCGTACTCCCCCCGCACCACGCGCGCCGTGCCTGACAGGGCCGGCCGCGCCGTCGAGCCGCCCACATGGGCGTCCAGGGACAGCTCCACGTCCAGGCCGCGGCCACGCAGGAAGATGCGCCGCGGGGCCTTCAGGCTCACATCAAGGGCCACCGCCAGGCCCTTGCGCGCCGGCGGCGCCAGGACGCTGACCAGGTCGGCAGGCTTGTTGCGCTCGACTACCTCCATGGCCACCACCCCCGAGGGGGTGGAGAGCTTAGCGGCCACGTCGGCCCGATCGATGGTCAGGGCGCCGCTCAGCCTGACCTTGCCGTCGGCGGCGCGGTCGATGGTGGCCTGGCCCGTGGCCGAGGCCTGGGCCTGGTCGTTGTCGATCAGCCGGAAGCCCTTGAGATCCAGCCGCAGGGTCGAGGTCCCCTCGCGGAACAGGCTTATGCGGCCCGACCCCGCGACCGTGCCGCCATGGCCGTCGGCGCCGGTGGCTTCCGTCACATTGACTGCATTGTCGGCGAAGGTGGTCCGCAAGGTCATGTCGCGCAGGGCCAGCCCCGTTGCGCCATCGGAGAACTGGCCCTTGACCATCTGGCCGGAGCCCACAGCGTTCGGGTCGGCCAGGGTGCCGCCCAGCGTACCTTCGAGCCGCACCTGGCCGGCCAACTCACGCTCGCCGCTCATCAGCAGATCCCACAGGGGCTTGACCTCTCCCTCGGCGAAGAACCGGCCGCGCATCGGCCGGGTGCGCACGATGGCGACCCGGAACGGACTGGCGCTCGCCGCGGCCGGCAGGACCACATTGGCCTCTGCGCGCAGGCCCTGGGCGTTGGAACTCTTCAGGTCGAGGGTCATGACGTCACCCTCCAGGCGGCCCTTCAGCGTCCCGTCGACGCCCTGGTCAGCGGGCGATCCCCGGCCCCGCGCGCCATCCAGCTTGGCGTCAAGGGTCCCGTCCAGCCGTCCGCCGAGGCCGGTCAGGACGATGACCGCGTCCGTCTTGCCGATCAGGTCCTCGTTGAGCAAGCCCAGGCCCAGGCGCTGGACCTCCGCGCGGATGTCGGCGCTGTCGCGGCCAAGCTTGGCGTCCAGGGCGATCTGGCCGCCGTCCGAGGCCGCCAGCCGCAGGCGGGCCGTGCGGTCGGGGCCGCCGAACCCGATCCGGGCGGTCTCGGTGGTCTTCAGGTCGCGGCGGCCGACCCGCCCCATGCCGTCGAAGGCCAGTTGGTAGCCGGGATCGACGTCGGTGAGGACGCCGCCGCCGTCCAGGGCCCAACGGCCGGCGCTGGCGACGCCGCGGAGCTGGGCCTTGTAGGGTAACCTTGCCACGGGCCCGTCGGCGGTGATCGATCCGTCGCGCACGGCGAACCTGCCACCCGGCATGACGGCGTTCCTGGCGGTCAGGTCGAGGCGCGCGCGCGGACCGCCGGCGGCGTCGACGATGCGCACCGCGCCGGTGACCTGGCCGCTATCGAGGAAAGCGCCCCTGGCCACGGTCACCTGCAGGTCGGCCGCCGAGGGCGCCCGGCGGCGCAGGGCCAGCGATCCCTGGGCGGTCAGGCCTGCGGCGTTGACCGAGAGATCGGTGAGGTCGACCCCGCCGCGCGGGAAGCGGAAGGCCGAGCGGGCCGCGGCCGGTCCGTAGTCGCTGGCGGCGCTGAGAGTCATCACCCCGCTGGCCCCATCGGCCCGGCGCATGAAGCTGAGCGTGACCTTTGCGTCCTTCAGCGGCAGGCGCGGCACGTCGATGGCGTCGAAATCGGCGATCAGGTCGGCGCGCGGGTTGCCGAGTGATCCGGTGACGGCGCCAGAGCCTTTGGCCTTGCCGGTGATCTCCACGGGACCGGCGCGGAACGGGCCGGTAGCCGACCAGTCGAGCTTGAAGCGCAGGGCCCCGTCGGCGTCCAGCACGCCGGCCGCCCCCGCCTTCAGCATCGCGCCGCCCAGGTCGGCCTGGGAGACCGAGACCTTGCGACCCTCGATATTGGCGGCGGCTTTCAGGCTTGGGGACGCGCCCAGCAGACGATCCAGCTCACCGAACCCGCTGGCGAACTTCGCGCCCTTGGCGTCCAGCGACACCGTCCAGGGCTCGCCGGCCCCGCCCTGGGTGGCGCTCCAGTCGGCGGCGAGCGCGCCCGACGCGCCGGCCCGCGCCGCCGCCAGGTTGGAGAACTGGGCCTGCCCCTTGAAGTTGAGGCCGCCGATCAGGCCGCGCCCGCCGGTGGCCTGGACCTTCAACCCGACGCCGGTCGCGTCCAGGCTGCGCAGCAGCAGCCGGCCGTCCGCCAGCCGCGCACCGTCAAAGGCCGCCGTCGGCTTGCCGCCCAGCAAGGCCGCGGCCAGGCCGCTCCCACGCCCTCCCGCCCCCGCGATCCGGCCCTTCGCCGCCAGGACGCCTACGCGACGGGTCAGTTCGATGGGTCCGGAGATCCGGTCCAGGCCGTACTCGCCCAGCTTCAGCCGCGCCACGTCGGCCGTCCCCACAAAGCGGAGATCGTCCAGGCGGCCGGTAAGTTTGCCAGAGACCCGTGTGGCGCCCATGGCCGGACCGCCGGTGATTTTGGAGAGCTCGCCGGCGGTGGCGACCACGGCCAGGCCCTGTGGCCCCAGGCGGCGCTCGCCCAGATTGCCCAGGCCGCGAGCCTCGAGCGTCAGATTGGCCGAGGCGGCGCGGGCCGTCAGGTCGTAGAGCGAGCCTGGCGCCTTGGCGCCGGTGATCGAGAAGGCCGCTTCCGGCCCAAGGCGCGCCACCAGGGGCTGGGTCAGGCGCGAAGCGTCCAGCCGCACCCGCCCCTGGGCCGAGCCGCCCTGGGCGTTCCAGGCGCCCTGGGTCTCCAGGGGCTTGGCGTCGCCTGACGTGGCCACGGCGGAGAACCTGCCCGTCGCGCCCTTGCCGTCCGCCCGGGCCTTCAGGGCGAACGGGCGGTCGACGGGCAGGCCCAAGCTGCCGGCCAGCGCCCCGCCCCGGGCCTCCTCGGCGTCGGCGATCAGCAGCAGCGGCCGTCCGCCGCCGAAATCGAACTGGGCGTTCAGGTGGTCGCCGGCGTGCAGGACGCTGGCGGCGGCGATCCTGCCCTTCTGGCCGCCGTTGCGGCGCCGGACGTCCAGGCTCATGACCACGTCGTAGACGCCGCGCCGATAGCTGAAGGCCGGCGTCATCTCGACCCGGGTCCGCACCTCGTCCAGCACGATGGAGACCGGGAGGCCGCGGGACTTCGACTTGGGCGCCAGGGTCGGCCGGCGCAGCAGGGTGAGCTTCTCGGCGACCACCTGGTCGGCGTCCAGCCTTCGCATGAGAAGTTGGCTGTAACGCCACTTGATGGAGACATTCTTCGCCTCCAGCCAGACGCCCTTCTCGTCGCTGACGGTCAGCCGCCGGATGGTGAAATCGCGCCAGACGTCGCCGCCCAAACCTTCGATCTTCAGCTTGCCGAACCGTCCCAGTTTGAGCCCGCTGGCGCGCGCCTCGATCAGCAGCCTGCCCTGAGGGAGCAGCACCCCGTAGCGCGTGGTGAGCGCCGCGGCGATCATCAGGAGGAAGACCGTGACACAGATCCCAATGATGATCTTGGGCAGCAGCGAGGTCTTGGCGACCTTCACGACCTCGTCGGCCACCTCGTGGGCGATCGCCTCGACCTTTTCGCCCGGGGTTTCCGGAGGATTTTCGGACGGGGGGCTCAAAAGCTTTGTCCGATGCTGAGATAGATCTGGAAGGCGGCGTCGCCCTTGCGCTTGTCCAGCGGGATGGCGATGTCGGCGCGGATCGGGCCGAAGCCCAGGTCGTAGCGCACACCGAGACCGACCCCGGCGCTGAAATCGTCCCCGGCCGGGAACTGGCGGTCGCCCACCGCCCCGCCGTCGATGAAGGCCACCACGC
>NZ_JAUYOJ010000128.1 GCF_030697925.1 Phenylobacterium sp.
CTGGATCCGCGTCCACTGCCTCTCTGAGACGACCGGCCCCATGTAGACGGCGGTGGTCGGATCTCCGACCGACAGTGTCTCCACCACATGAGCGGCGATCGCCTTGGCTTCCTCCAGTCTCGTCCGAGGCACCAGCAGCCGGGTCGGCGCGTGACAGGTCTGGCCGCTGTTCATCATCAGGCGATAGATGTTCTCGCCGATCGCCCGCGGCAGGTCCGCGTCCTCGAGCACGATGTTCGGGGACTTGCCGCCGAGCTCCTGGTGGACGCGCTTGACCGTGCTGGCCGCGCGCACCGCCACGTCGATCCCCGCCCGGGTCGATCCGGTGAAGGAAACCATGTCTACATCGGCGTGCGCCGAGATCGCCGCGCCCACGGTCGGTCCATCGCCGTCCACGAGGTTGTAGACGCCGGCGGGAACGCCGGCCGCATGCAGGATCTCGGCGATGATGTGCGCGGTGAAAGGCGTCACTTCGGACGGCTTGTGCACCATGGTGGCGCCGGTCGCGATCGCCGGAACGATCTTGCACATCACCTGATTGATCGGCCAGTTCCAAGGCGTGATCATGCCGACGACGCCGATCGGCTCTCGACGCACGGCGGTGCGGGCACTGGCCGGTTGATCGAAGGCGTAGGTCTTGAGGGCCTCGATGCCGTTCATGAGGTGCATGAGCCCCGCGCCGACCTGCGCCTCCAGGGCCAGCTTGGCGGGGGCGCCGAGTTCCTCCACCAGGGCGTCCGCCAGTTCCTGCTGGCGCGCCGCGAAGCCGCCGAAAATGGCGTTGAGCAGCCCCAACCGATCGTCGCGGGAGCTCCGGGAGAAGGTCCGGAAGGCCCGCCGAGCCGCCTGCACGGCCCGGTCGACGTCTTCATCGGTCCCCAGCGAGATCTGTCCGGCGACGGCTTCGGTGGCTGGGTTGATGATCTGGTGCGTGGCGCCGCCGAGCGGTTCGACCCACGCGCCGTCGATGTAGTGCTTCCGATAGTCTCTCATGGTTATGGCCTCTGGTGCGGTATGAGGAGGCGGGCGCCGATCGGGCCCGCAGGCTGAAGGGGTTGTGGGCCCAAACGGGTTGGCGCTACTGGCTCTCGGGCATGGTGACCCGAAGGCCGTCGAGCGCGCCGGTGACCTTGAGCTGGCAGGACAGGCGGCTGTTGGAGGTCGCGCCGTCGGCGAACTCGAGCATCTGCGCCTCGGTCGGGGACCTCTCGGGCAAGGCCCCAAGCCAGGCCTCGTCCACATAGACGTGGCAGGTGGCGCACGCGCAGGCGCCGCCACAGTCGGCGTCGATGCCGGGGACGCTGTTCTTGACCGCGCCTTCCATGACGCTGAGGCCGATGACGATGTCGAGGGTGTGCGCCTCGCCGCTGTGCTCGACGTATGTGATCTGCGGCATGGAGTCGTTCCTGTTCGAGGAGGGAGGGGAGGGATCCGGGCGGGCTGGAGGGATGCGGCTAGAGTCCGCCGCACCCGACCGCCTGTGAGGCTAGGCGTCGAAGAGGATGACGCTGCGGGCGAGCTCGCCGCGCTTCAGTTCCTCGAAGGCTTCGTTGACCTGGTCGAGCTTGATGCGCCGGGAGATCATCTGATCCAGATGAAGCTTGCCCTGCATGTAGAAGTCGACGAACCGAGGGAGGTCCACGGGGAAGCGGTTGGATCCCATAAAGCTGCCCTGGATCCGCTTCTCGCCGAGGAACTCGTAGCCATCGAGTTCGATCTTGGTCCCCACCGGGATCATGCCGATCACGTTGGCGACGCCGCCGCGCGCCAGCATGGCGAACGCCTGTTCCGTCGTGGCCTTCAGG
>NZ_JAUYOJ010000159.1 GCF_030697925.1 Phenylobacterium sp.
GCGTGAGCCCGGTCATGGTCCGCCAAGAGCAGCAAGAAGACGCCTAGCGACGATCCAGCCGCCCAATGCGGCTGCTCGTAATCGTCAGAGTGATCGAAGAAATATACGGCTGGCGCCTCGACGCCCGGCGTCAGATCCAGGCCGTAGAGACTGCCAAGGTCACGATGTCGGCAGTCCTAGGCGCGGCCAAGCTCTGACCGGCTCCCGTTGAAGCCGCCCAGGTGTCTCGACCAGCAGCTTCGGCCGCCTGGAGCCGCGCCGCCTCCCGGCGTCGCCGCTCCATAAATTCTTCAATTGTTTCGCCCACGCCAACGCGCGCCAGCTGAATGCCAGCCATGCCAATCACCTCTCCGGCTTTTCTGTTCAAGCGATGGGTATGGGCGGGCCCAAGCACACGCCTCCAGCGCAGCCAAACTATAGCTCAGGTTGTTCTTAAAAGTAAGAACAAAAAGGGAACAACCCGGCGGGCGCGCTTCGCGTCCTAGTTCGGCCTGCGCTCGTCTTGGCGCATTCCAGGTCGGATGAGGAGACCACGTCCGACCGGCGCCGAAGGCTCTCAAGCCTCCATCAACCCAGATTTTTCCAGGAAATTCAGCAGCGCCGCATTGAACGCCGCCGGCTGGTCGATGTTGGCCGCATGTCCGGCGCCTTCGATCACTACTTTGCGGGCGTTCGGGATCTTGCCGGCCATATAGTCGCTGGCGGCCAGGAAGGGGGTGTCGTCGGCGCCCACGACCACCAGGGCCGGCACGGCGATGTGGGGCAGGCTCTCGATCACCCGGGCGTCGCGCTGGGTGAGCATGCCGCGCGCGGCGTGAGCCAGGCCCGTGGCGTCGCGGTGGCGGGCGGTTCGGGTTTCCGCGCTGCCTTTTTCCAGGAGGCCGAGGCCGTCGGTGTCGTAGCGGTCGGCGCGCTTCAGGGCGTTAGCGTTCCAGCCCTCGCGGGCCTCGTCCTTCTTGTAGCCCGGCCCGGTGTCGATGATCAGCAGGGCCCGCGTGCGCTCCGGATGGGCGAGATGGAAGGCCAGGCTCATATAGCCGCCGAGCGAGAGGCCGCCGATGATCGCGTCCTTGGCGCCGACAGCGTCGAGGATCGCGGCCATGTCGGCGACCGTGGCTTCCTCCGAATAGGCCGCCGGGTCGACCGGATAGTCCGACTGGCCGTGGCCGCGCATGTCCCAGGTGATGAGCTGGAAATGCGGGGCCAGGGAGTCGATCTGGCCCTTCCACATCTGGGCGGTGGCGGAGAAGCCGTGGGTCAGGAGGAGGGGCGGGCCCTCCCCATGCACCTCGTAATAAATCTCGACCCCGTCGCGATTGAGCTTGGCCATGGGCCGACCTCTCGGGCGCCTAGCGCGCCATGTTGATGACCTGCATCTGGGTGAATTCCGCCAGGCCCGCCTCGCCGAGTTCCGATCCGATGCCCGAGGTCTTGGCCCCGCCGAACGGGATGCCGGGATCGAGTTCGGCGTGCTTGTTGATCCAGACCGTGCCGCTCTCCATTCGCCCGGCCAGGTCGTAGGCGACGTCCAGGTCGTTGGACCAGATCGAGCCGCCCAGGCCGTAGACCGAGGCGTTGGCGCGGGCCAGCGCATCCTCGCCGTCGCGGATCTTGATCACTGGCAGGACCGGGCCGAACTGTTCCTCGTCCACCAGCCGCGTGCCGTCGGTGATGTCGCGCACGATGGTCGGGCGGATGAAGTAGCCCTTGCCCTCGGGGGCCAGGCCGCCGGCGATGATCTTGCCGGTCTTGCGGGCGTCCTCGATGACGCCCAGCACCTTCTCGTACTGCATCTTGTTCTGCAGCGGCCCCATCTGGACCCCCTGCTGCAGGCCTTCGCCCACCACGGCGGCGTCGGCGAGCCTGGCCAGCTCATCGCAGACGGCGTCATAGATGCTCTCATGCACATAGGCGCGCTTGACGGCGATGCAGACCTGGCCGGAGTTCTGGAAAGCGGCGCTGAAGATCTTGCCGGCCGTGGCCTCGGGATTGACGTCGCCCAGCACGATGGCCGCGTCGTTGCCGCCGAGCTCGAGGGTGATGCGCTTCAGCGCATCGGCCGCGCCGGCCATCACCTTCTTGCCGGTCTCGGTGGAGCCGGTGAAGGAGATCTTGTTCACGTCGGGATGGGCGGTCAGCGCCCCGCCCAGGTCGTTGGCGTCGGCGATGACATTGAGCACGCCGGGCGGGACCATGTCCTTCACCAGCTCGGCGAAACGCAGGGTGGAGAGCGGAGTGGTGGCCGCGGGTTTCAGCACCACGGTGTTGCCGGCCAGCAGGGCGGCGGGGACCTTGAAGGCCATCAGGATCATCGGGAAGTTCCAGGGGACAATGGCCCCCACCACGCCCAGCGCCCGGCGGCGCACCTCGACCTTGCGGCCCGGACCGTCGTCCAGGACCTTGATCGGCAGGTCCAGGGTCGAGAAGTAGCGGAAGAAGGCCGCAGCGCCATAGACCTCGCCGGTGGCAGCTTCGATGGGCTTGCCCTGTTCCTGGGTCAGCAGGCGGGCCAACTCCGGCGCATTGGCCTGGATGACGTCGGCCATGGCGACCAGCGCGGCGCGGCGCTCGGCGATCGGGGTGTCGCGCCAGGCGGGGAAGGCGGCCTTGGCCGCGGCCACGGCCTTGTCGAGCTGGGCCTTGGAGGCGCGCGGGCAGGTGGCGACCGACTCTTCCGTGGCCGGGTTGATCACCTCCATCGTGGAGTCGCCGTCCTCCAGACGACCGTCGATGAGCAGCTTGAACTGGGCCATGGCGTTTCCTTCCCTTTGAGATTGGCGAAATCTCGCCCACCTGCCGCAGCGGCGGTCAAGACTGCGCGAGCGGAAGTCGAAAGCGCGGTGCGGCGTGATAACTAGAAACTCCCTGAACTGAGTCCGCCAGGCGCGCGGCGCGGAGAGCCCTGATGATCATCGCCGGATGGATTCTCGCCCTGCTGGGACTGGCCCAGGTGGTGTTTGCCGGGACCATCGAGGTCTCGCAGCTCACCGAGGGCAATCGGCTGATCGGCCTGGCGCCCAGCGTGGTGGCCAATGCCGACTTGGTCGGCCAGCGGGCGATGATCCACCAGGCCGGGTGCGCGACCTTCCTGGCGGGGGTGGTGTTCATCGGGGCGGCCTATCTGAAGCCCGCGCCCCCCGGCCAGCAGACCAAGGCCTGGACCAGCATGGCGGCCATCGCGGCCCTGGTGCTGACCGTGGCGGCCCTGGGCGGCTTCGGCGCCTTCCTCTACGCCCTGCACGTGCAGAATTCCGACCAGCGTCTGGTCGACGAGATCAAGGCTCGGGAGGCCAAGAACCTCTCCACCGACGCTTTGATGAGGGAGGCCGAGAAGCGCCTGCGGAACGAGGCCGAAGCGGCCGCGGCGTCGCGCTGACCATGACAGCACCGCTCTTCTTCGACATCCAGGCGACGCACAATCCGCACCGCTGGTACCTGCCGCTGACCCCGGGCGTTTGCGTCGGGCCGCCCGGGAACCTGTTCATGTTCGGCGGGGTGGGGCTGGGCTCGTCCATCGCCGCCCTGCAGCGGACCTGCGAGCGGCCGGTGATCTGGGCCACGGCGCAGTACCTGTCCTATGCCCGGCCGCCCAGCGTCGTGGACCTGGATGTCTGGGTTCCGGCGGCCGGCAAGTACAACAGCCAGGCCCGGGTGATCGGCCATGTGGGCGACAAGGAGATCTTCACGGTCAACGCCGCTCTGGGCGCGCGGCCGAGCGACCTGTCGCGCCAGTGGCTGACGATGCCCGACTGCGACCCGCCAGAGAACTGCCCGCCGGCCGCCCATTGGCGCGGGGGCGGGGAGGACCTGCACAGCCGCATCGAAGTGCGGGTGGCCAAGGGCCGCTATGGCGGCACCGACGCCGGCGACGGCGAGGCTGACGGCCGCCTGCTGCTGTGGATCCGGCCCAGGGAGGCCATCGCCATCGACGCCACCATGCTGGCGATCATGGCCGACTTCGTCCCTGGCGCGGTGGGCAACGCGCTGGGGCTCAACGCCGGCGGCAACAGCTTGGACAACACCATCCGCGTGCGCGCGATCGTGCCCACCGACTGGGCGCTGTGCGACATCCGCATCCTGGGCGTCCACGGCGGATTCGGGCACGGGGCCATGTACCTGTTCGCCCAGGACGGCGAGCTGATGGCCACGGCCAGCCAGTCGCTGATCGTCCGCGTCCACGAGGACCGGCGCTAGGCCAGGGCCTCCAGGGCGCCGATCCGCGCTAGGTCCTTGGGCCGGCCGAACAACCGGCAGATCTCGGCCTGCTCGGCGGCGGTGGGAGTATAGATGACGCCGTCGCGCCAGGGATGGGCATGGCGGGTCCGGGGCTGAACCACCTGCCAGCCCTCGCCCGTCTGGACTTCCAGGTGCGCCATGATCTCGATCGGCAGTGGCGCGACCCGGGCCTTGGCGAACAGGCGGGAGCGGAAGAGGGCGCTCGGTCGGTTCTCCTCAAGCTCGCCCTTCCAGAGCATGATCAGCCGACGGGCGTCGCGCTCGCTGACGATGAGGTCGAGATCGGGCGGTGACAGCCCGCGAACTCCCACCATCGCCATTCCGGCGCTGCCAAACACCCACCAGTCGTCCTCCATCTGGCCCGCGACGGCGCGAACCGTGTCCAGGGTCGCGGCGAGGTCAGGCGCGATGTCGATCATTGGGCGGGGGCCTCCGAAGTCGCTGAGAGATCGGCGTCGCCCAGCATCCAGACCACGGCCTCGGCGAACAGGTCCTCCCACAGGTCGTGGCTATGGCCGGCGGTGCGAACCTCCAACCATAGGCGATCCGCTCGGGGCGCCACCAGGGCCGCCGCTGTGCGGGCGTTGGTCGCGAAGGTCGGCTCGAGCGTTCCGCCCCCAAGGAAGACGTCGCCGAACTTGGCGCCCTGCAATATGCCGATGCCCGATGCGCCGGCCGGTGACAGTGAAATCACCTTTCCAAAGACGCCTGGATGCCGCGCGCCCATTTGCAGCGCCCAGGCGCCGCCGTTCGAGTAGCCCGCCACGGCCCGCTCGCGTGGGTCGGTCGCGGCGGCGAACTGCCGCTCGGCCAGCGGCGCGACCTCTTCGAGTAGGAAGCGTTCGTGCGCCGTGAACCGGGCGTCACCGCCCTCAAAGCCGATCAGATACTCTTGATGGCGAAACTGGACGCCTAAAGCCGCGCCACGAACGGCGTCGGCAGGCGCCGGCCAGAGGCCAACCAGGATGACCTGAGGGAGCTTCCCGGCCTCGACCAGCGCATGGACGATCCCGGCCCATTGGCGCACGCTGCCGCCGTCCGCCGCGTAGATGACGGGATAGCGGCGGCCCGGCGGCGGGTTCGGCGGAGCGTAGATGGTCAGCTTTCGAGGCTCCCCCATGGCCCTAGACGGCGCCGTCAGGTCGCGGATCCAAGCGTCCGGTACAGTTGCGCGAATAGCTGGCTTCGCCGCCCGCGGCCCGCGCCAATGCGCCATCGGCTGGCTGGAGGGAAGCACGTTGATGGTGAGTTGTGCGCCTTGCAGATCGGGAATCCGCACGGACATGGCCCAGAGATCAACGTCTCCCTCGACCCGTTCCATCGGTGTCTGAACCGCACAGCAAAGCACGGCGCAATCGCCCGGACGACGCGCGACGACGTTGAGGGTGTCGCCCTCGATCCACCACGCGAGGTCCGCAGCCTTTAAGCGGGCCGCAGTGTCGTCGACTGTGAACTCGCGACCGGTACGGCAAACCCCGTGTGGCTCTTCCAGACAGGTTGGCGCGGCGTTGATCTGAGGCGTCTGCGCAAACACAGGCGCTGCGTAGACCGCGAGCCAGAACCCAAACAATGCGGCTAGTCGCGACATCTACGCACCCTACGGTTGCTCTCATCACCATAGGGCTGCTTCGCGAGAATGACCAAGCTTGCGACACGACAAGGGCCGGCGTCGCCGCCGGCCCTTGCCTACTTGGATTCTGTCGGGCCTAGCGGGCGGCCAGGGTCGTGCCGGCCTGGGCCTGGGCGGTGGCCAGTTGTTCCATCGCCACCTTGGTGGTGGCCTTCACGCAACGGCCATAGGCGTCGAGCGCCAGGGTCTCGCTGCGGGTCTCGTAGAAGCACACCTTCTTGGCGGCCTTGGTGATGTCAGCCTCGATCTGGGCGGACGATTTGCCGACCAGGGCGACCGTCACGGACGAGGCGGCGGCTTGGGCAGGGGCGGAGACGGCCAGAACGGCCAGGGTCGAAAGCGCGAAAGAACGGATCATAATTTGAAGTCCCGAAAGGGGGTTGAAGACCAACCACCTCCCGACGTTTCCCTTTGGACGGCGGCCAAATCTGTCGCGACCGCTTCGCCCACGACTCGGATACCGCAGGCTCCCGCACAGCTTCAAGGCCAAATTCGCAGTGCGATGAAATATTTGCTGCGCTGCGAAAAAGCTAGGCGCCTGCCTTCGATCCAGGCGTCCGCGCTGGAGTTGGCGCGTCCGTTGCGACGAGGATTTCCGAAGGCGCCGGAATGAAACACTTGCGTTCCGCCCGGCTTCACCATTGACTAATCTTCGTAAACGCCGAGGCCCCATGCTGCTTTCCGTACTTGCCGCCGCCGCCGCGCTCTCGGCGTCTTCCGCCGCTCAGCCGGCCTCGGCCACCGCCCCAGCCCCCATGGTCGAGGCGATCGCCACCGCCGTGCTGCTGGACTGCCAGGTGTCGGAAACCGGCCTGAAGGATTGCAAGGCGCTCGACGCCCAGGGCGCCACGGCCGATGCGGCCGTGAAGCTGGCGGCCCAGGTCGAGGTTCCGGAGAGCTTCGCGCTGGCCAATCCGGGCCGGATCGTCATCAAGATGACGGTCAACCCCTAAGCTGTACTTGACCTGACGCCCCGCCTCGACGCTTTTCGCCAGCGTCACCAGAGGCATGGAGCGCGGGCATGGATAGACGTCAGATCGGTCCCTTCGAAGTCTCGGCCATCGGGCTGGGCTGCATGAGCCTGTCCCACGCCTACGGCCCGCCGCCGCCGCGCGAACAGGCTCATCAGGTGCTGAAGGGGGCGCTGGACGCCGGCTATACCTTCTTCGACACCGCAGCGGTCTATGGGATCGGTCACAACGAGACCCTGGTGGGCGAGGTCCTGGGCCCGCACCGCAAGGACTTCGTCCTGGCTTCGAAATGCGGCCTGACCAATGGCGACAAGCGCGAGCTGAACGGCCGGCCCGAGATCCTGAAGGCCACCTGCGAAGGTAGCCTGAAGCGGCTGGGGACCGACGTCATCGACCTCTACTACCTGCACCGCTGGGACAAGCGCGTGCCGATCGAGGAGAGCGTCGGCGCGCTCTCCGAACTGGTCGCCGAGGGCAAGATCAAGACGATCGGCCTGTCGGAGGTTTCCGCCGACACCTTGCGCCGGGCGCACGCCGTCCATCCCGTCACGGCGCTGCAGACCGAATATTCGCCCTGGACCCGCAATCCGGAGATCGCGGTGCTGGACGCCTGCCGCGAGCTGGGCGTGGCATTCGTGGCGTTCAGCCCGGTGGGCCGCGGCTTCCTGGCGGGCGGCGTCCCCGATCCGAGCGTGCTCAGCGAGGGGGACTTCCGCAAGGACATGCCGCGCTTCCAGGGCGAGGCCTTCGCCGCCAACCTGAAGCTCTACAAGGCTTTCGCGGCGCTCGCCGCCGAGGCCGGCTGCACCCCGGCCCAGCTCTGCCTGGCCTGGCTGCTGGCGAAGGATCCGATCATCGTGCCGATCCCGGGCACCACCTCGCCGACCCACATGGCCGAGAACGCCAAGGCCGCCGAGGTGACGCTGTCAGTGGAAACCATCGCCAGGGTCGAGGCCCTGGTGAACGAAAAGACCGTCACCGGTCCCCGTTACGCACCCGCCATGCAGGCCTCGATCGACACCGAGGGCTAGGCGGCTTCCAGGGTCTCCGAGGCGGTCTTCAGCGCCGCCTTGGCCAGGGTCATCGCGCGGTCGGCGACCTCCTCGGCGGGCAGATCGTGCAGGCCGCGGGGGCGCGGCAGGCTGATCTGGACGATGATCCCGTCGTCGGTCAGGACGGAGACGCCCACGACGGTCGGACTGACGGTGACGGACGGCGGAAGCGAAAGGTCGAGCATGTCTGCGTCTCCATTTCCCCAACGCCTGAGGATGTGGGACCGCACGCCCAGGATGTCCAGGCACGCTTTTATGACTTGGCGGGTAGGAACCTATTAGGGCTCAGGCCTGGGCGTCCTCGCCGAACAACTCTTCGTGCTTGGCGTGGATGGCGGGCCAGAGGTCGGCGGCCTCCGGCACGTCGAGGTCGAAGTCGCGCTTCAGCACGCCGACGAACTCCTCGGCCGAATTGAGCAGTCGGGTTTCCTTGCCGTCCGGTCGGATGCGGCGATGGGCGCGGCCCAGCAGGCTGACGATGCCGTCCGGGGTATGGCGGAAGGCGAGCGCGGTTTGGACGAAGATCGACTCCTGCGAGGTCGAGAGCCACCGGCAGGTGGCGTTCAGTTGGTCGGGTGAGGCCGGCGCCTGGGTAAAGTCGAAATAGGGCGCCCCGCCGTTGGCGTGGTTGTGGAATCGCAGCCATTCGCCGTCCAGGTTCTCCAGCCGGAACCGGTAGCCGGCGCACTCATGCGCCCGGAAGGTCATCGGGAAGGGCTCGAGGATGCCGTCGCCGAAGCCCACATCGGCGATATAGGGCTGGTCGAGTTCGACCCGCAGGACCAGGTGGTTGCCCAGCGGACGGTCGTCGCGCTCCCCACGGGCCACGGAGCCCGACATCCGCGTGATCGAGAAGCCGATCTCCTGCAGCACCGCGCCCAGCAGGCCGTTCATCTCGTAGCACCAGCCGCCGCGCCGCCGGGTGACCAGCTTGTCGAAGGCCGCCGCCGGATCGAGCGTCATCGGCCGTCCGAACTGGACGTCGAGATTCTCATAGGGGATCGCCCGCAGGTGACCGCGGTGCAGAGCGGTCAGGGTCGCCAGGTCCGGCCTGGCGCGGCCCGAGAAGCCGATGCGGTCGAAATAGGCCTGGACGTCCACGGCGATCCCCTGAGCTCACGGGCCCAGGCTAGAGGGGAACGCCACGCCAAGCCAGCCGATCACCAGGTCTCGGGCGAATCCGGCGGGCCGATGTCGACGTCCTCGTCGGGGGAGACGTCGGCGACGCCCGGCAATCCGCGAATGCGCTCGGCCAGGGCCTCGTCGGCGCTGCCCATCAGGACGCCGATGTCGTCGAGCTGCTGATCGATGGAGAAGCCTTGGTCAGACAGGGTCTTGGCGATCTCGGGCAGCGACCGCTCGGGGGCGGCGGTCACCACCCAGCGCTTGGCGTCGGCCATGCTTACCTCCTACCGAAAGGACGCCCGCCGCCCCGGGGGGCTGCGGGCGTGACCTCAATCAGGCCGGCGCCTGGACCAATCCAGCGCCCACCCGCGTACGGGGATAGGGCAGCGGACGGGCGGTGGCGATCAGCTTGTTCCACAGCGCCTGGCCGCGCAGGTTGGGGTGGGTCTGCGCCCAGAGGGCCGCGCAGCCCGCCACATGCGGTGTGGCCATGCTGGTGCCGCTCTTGACGCCGTAACGGGTCGGCCGCGGCACGGAGGAATAGACATCCCGGCCAGGGGCGGCGATTTCGATCTTCCCGAAGCAGGAGAAGCTCGAAGGGGCCAGGTTCGGGTCGAGCGAGGCCACCGCCATGATGGTCGGCGAATTGGCCGGCGATCCGGTCGGTCCGGCATGGTTGCCGGCGGCGGCGACGATCAGGCAGCCCCGCAGGAGCGCGGCGCGGCCCGCGGCCGTGTAGGCGGCCTGGACCGGCGAGGCCGAACCCAGCGACATCGAGATCACCGCGCACTGGTTGGCGATCGCCCAGTTCATGCCGGCGAGCACGCTGCCCGTGGTGCCGGAGCCGGAATTGGTCAGGACCTTGCCGGGATAGATCGGCGCCTTGTAGGCGATGCCGTAGCGCGGCGTGACGCCGGGCGGGGCGAGCGGACCCGCCGCCGTGCCGATGCAATGGGTGCCGTGGCTATGGAGGTCCTGCACCGGTTGGCCGACGAAGGTCTGGGCGAAGAACTGCCGGCCCGTGAAGTCGGGATGGCCCAGGTCCATGCCGGTGTCGAGCACTGCTACCCGGATCCCCGCGCCGCTGCGGGAACTGGGCGGAACCTTGCAGCGGGCCAGACCCCAGGTCGCGCCCAGCACCTCGGCCTCGACATCGGAGTCGGGCTCGATGTCTTCCAACTGCTCGAAGTCCATGACGATGACGTCGACCGCGCGCCGGAACCCGCGCAAATATTCGGTGGCCACATTATCGGCGAAGGCGAAATATTCCGGTTCCACCGCCTCGATCGGGCTGTCCGCGGCCAGGGCCTCGACGGCGCTGACGCGCGACTGCTGGAGCGCCGCGGCGCTGACCACCGCCACGCCGATTTCCGGCAGGACGAAGGCGTCGGCGTCCCCGAGATCGGCGATGCTGATGTCCTGGTCGGCGAAGTCGCGTGCGTCCGCCATTCGCAGGCCGTCGGCCTGTAGGGAGGAGGTTCCGCTCTCCAGCGCCCCTTCCTTGTAGGTGATCACATAACGGCCGGTCTGAAGCTCTTCGCCACCGCTGTCCTGCAGGGCCGCCATGCGCATGTTGTCGATACCGGCGCCGTTGGCGCCAGCGCCGTTCGCGGCGTGATCGCCGCCGTTGGTAGGATTCTTAGCCACGTTGCTTCCCTTCCAAGATGGGTGAACGGACCTTGATGTCGCTGCTCAGGCCTAGCCTTCGTCTATGCCATATCCCACACACAGCGGCGCCGCCCCCGTACGCACAGGGTCCAGGTGAACGACAATCGATTTTCGTGAACTTGAAGTCGCAATAGCGGCTTCTGACGCTTTACAGACTACGCGAATCGCGGGTCAGTTGCAAGATTAAGCCAGACACGCATGGCGTTCACGCCTGCGTGATGATGGGCGCCGCCCCCTCATTCGGCGGGGGGTTTCGCTCCGCCGGTGATCATCTCGACGATCTCGGGCCGGATGTTCTCGGAGCCCTTCTCCATCATGTGCTGGACGATCCGCGCGCCGACGGCGGCCTGCATCTGGCCGGTGAACTCGGCCTTGTTGGACTTCACCCAGTCCATGGAGGCCTGGCGGTTGAGGTTCAGATCCTGGAAGCGGGGCGCCACATAGCGCGCGAACAGCTCGTAGGACTTCTTCGTCGCTGTCCAGTCGGCCCAGTTGTGGGCCATGAACAGGAAGGCGCCGAAGCCTTTGCTTTCGTCCAGGAGCTGCTGGATCTTGGCCGCCGCGTCGTCGGGCGTGCCGATCACCGCCATTCCGGACTCTATCAGGGCCTCGACGGGGTTCTCGGCGTCCGCCGGCACGATCGGCAGGTTGGCGATCTCGCGGAAGTAGTAGATCCACTTCTCCAGGCCGAAGCGGACGTCGGCCATGGCCTGCTCGCGGGTCTCGGCGATGTGCATGGGGCCGACCAGCCGCCAGGCGCGGCGGTCCATGGTCTGACCGTGGTCCCTGGCCTGCTCCTCGGCCACCGCCCAGTTGGAGGCCAGGGCGTTGAAGCCGCCCGTCGAGGTCGCGCCCAGGGACAGCAGGCCCGCACCATGCTTGCCCGCCGCCCGCGCGCCGGTCGGGGAGACCTGGCTGGCCACCGCGATCTCGACGCTGGGCCGCGAATAGGGGGTCATCTGCAGGCAGGCGTTGGCGAGTTCGAACCAGTCGGATTTGTGGGTGACCGTTTCGCCGCGCAGCAGGGGAACAAGGACGTCCAGGGCCTCGTCCATGCGATCGCGCTGCTTGGAGGGCGGAATGCCCATCATGAAGGCGTCGGAGACCAGGGCGCCGGGACCGACGCCGAACATCACCCGGCCACGGGTCATGTGGTCGAGCTGGTTGATACGGTCGGCCAGCATCAGGGGGTGGTGATAGGGCAGGGACGAGACCCCAGTGCCCAGGCGGATGTGCTTGGTGCGCTCCGCCGCGGCGGCGATGAACACCTCGGGCGAGGCGATAAGCTCATAGGCGGCGGAGTGGTGCTCGCCGATCCAGGCCTCGTCATAGCCGAGCTGGTCCATCCACTGGACGAGTTCGAGGTCGCGCTGGATGGCCAGCGTCGGGTTCTCCTCAATGGGATGGAACGGCGCGATGAAGGCGCCGAAACGCAGCTTGTCTCCGAGCATGTGAGCCCTCCCTGGATGTGTTTTGGCCGACCTTAACGCCGATTACGCGAGGGACGCCTAGGGGAATGCTTTAGGCGGCCGGTCCGCGGTGTAGCGGGGCATCTCGCGCCTTTGGAAATTCCACGAGCCGTGGCAGGAACGCCCCTCGCAGGCGCTCAACATGAGCGGCGCCGCAGGGTTCCGACGCCGATGAACTACCGCCACGCCTTCCATGCCGGGAACTTCGCCGACCTGGTCAAGCATGCTGCCCTGCTGGATCTGCTCTCCCGGATGCCTCGGCCGTTGACCGTGATCGACACCCATGCCGGCCGCGGGCTCTACGACCTGTCCGGCGACGAGGCGCAGCGCTCCGGCGAGGCCCGGGCGGGGATCGGCCAGCTGATGAAGGCCAAGGATCTGCCGGCGGCGCTCCAGCCCCTGCGCGACGCGGTCGGCCAGCTGAACGGCGGCGGGCCGGCGCGGCTCTATCCGGGCTCGCCTCTGCTGATCGCCGGCGCCCTGCGCAAGGGCGACAGCCACCTCGCCTGCGAACTGCGGCCCGAGGAGCATGCGGCCCTGACCCAGGCCCTGACCCCCTGGCCGGCGGCGCGGGCGGTCTGCGCCGACGGCTATGCCGAAGTGGTGGCCAGACTGCCGCGCGACGGCGAGGCCCTGGTGCTGATCGATCCGCCGTTCGAGAAGGCCGACGACTACCACCGGTGCGTAGAGACCCTTGGCGCCGTCACGGCCCGGAACCCCCGGGCCGTGACCCTGGTCTGGCTGCCGCTCAAGGATCTGGAGACCTTCGACAGCTTCGTGCGCGACGCCGAGGACGCTGGGGTCGGACCGCTGCTGATCGCCGAGGCGCGGATGCGGCCCCTGAGCGATCCCATGAAGATGAACGGCTGCGCCCTGGTCGTGGCCAATGCGCCTGACGGCATGGCCCAGACCCTGCAATCGATCTGCGACTGGACAGTGGGCGCCCTGGGGCAGGGCGGGACGGCGCGAATCTGGACCGCCACCTAAGGTTCATTTTGCGCTTGCGAAGAGATCGACTAGGATTTGCTGCATCGCACAAACCTTAGCCGTTTGGAGGCGTCCATTGATCCCGTCGCAAACCCTTCCCGAGTCCCCCTCGGAGCTTAAGTTCGATCCCAAGAGCGCGATCTATGTGCCACTGGGTGCGGCCTCGCCGTTCTGGTTCCTCTATGCTGGCGCGGCCTCGGCCGGCGTCGCCTATTGGTGGCTCAGCCGCTGGCGGGAGGCGACGAACCTCGAGGCCCTGTTTGCGACGGCGCCCGCCGTAGCCGCGCTCGAGGCGCCCCAGGAACCGGTCCTCGAGGCCGCTCTGGTCGCTGAGCCCGAGGTCGAGATCCCGCAACCGGTCGTGGCGGCCGAGCCCGAACCTGAGCCAGCCTTCGTCGCGGTCGCAGAACTCCTGGCCGACCCTGAACCGTTGGTCGAGGCCGCACCCGCGCCCGAACCCGAGCTGGCGGCGCCCAAGCCGAAGGCGCCTCGCGCCACCCGTTCCGCCCTCGACGACCCCGCCTAAGCTTGGCGGGCGGGCGCCTGCCGCGCTAAGGCTCTCCCCGCACCCGAGGGACGGTGGGAGGAGCAGTGGTCAAGCGGGCGTTCGACATCGTGACGGCCCTGGCGGGGTTGGTCCTGCTTTCGCCGGTGCTCGCCGCCGTGGCGATCGCCGTGCGCCTGGAGAGCCCAGGCCCGGCCCTGCACTGGTCGCGGCGGGTCGGGCGGGGCAACGACCTGTTCGCCATGCCGAAGTTCCGCACCATGCGGATCGGCGCGCCTGACGTGGCGACCCATCTCCTGGCCGACGCCACCGATTGGGTTACGCCGCTGGGCGGCTTCCTGCGGCGCTCCAGCCTGGACGAGCTGCCCCAGCTCTGGAGCGTCCTGACCGGCGATATGAGCCTGGTGGGGCCCAGGCCGGCCCTGTTCAATCAGGACGACCTGGTGGCCCTGCGAACTGCGGCCGGGGTGGAGGTCCTGCGGCCCGGCCTCACCGGCTGGGCGCAGATCAACGGCCGCGACACCCTGCCCATCGCCGACAAGGCGCGGCTGGACGCCGACTACCTGGCGCGGCGCAGCTTCCTGCTGGATCTCAAGATCATCGCCCTGACCGGTCTGGCCGCGGTTTCCGGCCACGGCGTGCGCCATTGAGGCGGTAACCTAACCGGCGGTTCGCGCGTTTTGGGGAGTCTCCGGAGCGCCAGCTTGACCGACGACCCGCCACCGCAACCCCTGCGCAAGATGTCCCGACGCCACAAGGCGCTGGCCTGGACGGGCGGATTCGCGGGCGTCGTGGCGATCGCCCTGGCCCTCTTCCTAATCCTGTTCGACTGGAACCACCTGCGCGGCCCGATCGCCCGCTACGCCTCCATGCGCACCGGCCGCGAGGTGGCCATCGAGGGTGACCTCCAGGTCATGCTGTTGTCGCTGAAGCCCAGCGCCACGGTGGGCAAGATTCGCATCGGCAACCCAAAATGGGCCGGCCCCGGCCAGACGGCCCGGATCGAGCGCCTGCATGTGCAGATCGAGGCCCTGCCGCTGCTGCGGGGGCGGGTGGTGCTCCTAAAGTTGGAGGCGGCCAGGCCCAACCTGCTGCTGTTGCGCGACCTGCAGGGGCGGACGACCTGGGACTTCTCGAACGGGCGCAAGACCGATGAGCCGCTGCGGCTACCGCCGATCCGCCGGTTCGTGATCGACGACGGCCGGCTGAAGTTCACCGACGCCAAGCGCAAGATCGTCCTCGACGCCACGCTCAATGCCTCGGAGACCCAGGGCGCGGCCAATCGCGGGTTCCTGATGGTGGGGAAGGGCTCGATCAACGCAGCCCCCTTCCTGCTAGAGGTCACCGGCGGCCCGCTGCTGAACATCGACCCGGACAAGCCCTATCCCTTCGACGCCGACATCCGCGCCGGCGCTACGCGGGTGCTGGCCAAGGGCGCGATCCTGGAGCCCTTCGACCTTGGCCGGTTCGCCATGAACGTGACGGCAAGGGGCCCCGACCTGGCCGACCTCTACGACCTGACCGGCGTGACCCTGCCCAACACCCCGCCGTACCGGCTGACCGGGCGGATGACCCGGCATGTGAATGTCTGGAAGATCGTCCGCATCGGCGGCCGGGTGGGCGACACCGACCTGGCGGGGGAACTCACGGTCGAGACGGCGCGCGAGCGGCCGTTCCTGAGGGCCGACCTGCGCTCGAAGCAGCTGGACTTCGACGATCTGGCCGCGGTTTTCGGCGGCGCGCCGGCGGTCGGCAGAGGCGAAACCGTTTCGCCCGAGCAGGCCGCGGTCGCCCGCCAGATGCAGGCCCAGAAGCGGTTGCTGCCGGACGCCACCCTGAAGGTCGACCGGGTCCGGGCCATGGACGCCGACGTGAAATACAACGCCGCCAGCGTGCGCGACGCCATGGCGCCGCTGCGTTCGGCCTCGGCCCATGTGCGGCTGGACGCCGGCGTGCTCACTGCCGACCCGGTGAGCTTCGACCTATCCAAGGGCCGGATCGGCGGCGTTGTGCGGCTTGACGCGCGGAAGGACACGCCCGTCACCAGCGTCGATCTGAGACTGACCAACGCCCGGCTGGAGCAGCTCTTCCCGATGAAGACCGGTGGCACGCCGCTCACCGGCTCCTTCGTCGGCCGGATCAAGCTGACGGGGGCGGGCGCCTCGGTTCACCGGGCCGCCGCCAACGCCAATGGCGAGGTGCTGGCCGTGGTCCCGGGCGGGGAGATCCGCGAGGCCTTCGCCGAACTGCTGGGGATCAATGTGACCAAGGGCCTGGGCCTGCTGCTCGCCAAGGACAAGGGCAAGGTCCCGGTGCGCTGCGCCGTGGCCCACTTCCAGGTCAAGGACGGGGTGATGACCGCCAACCGCATCGTCTTCGACACCGGGCCGGTGCTGGGGACCGGCAAGGGCAGCGTCGACCTGGGGAGCGAACGGATGAACTTCCGCATCCAGGGCCACCCGAAGGAGGCGCGCCTGGTGCGCCTGACCGCCCCCATCACCATCAAGGGACCGCTCACCGAACCCAAGATCGGGGTGGAGAGCGGTCGCGCCATCGCCCAGGGCGGGTTCGCCGCCCTGTTGGCGACCGTCGCCGCGCCACTGGCCGTGGTCCTGCCGTTCGTCGACCTGGGCCTGGCCAAGGACGCGGCGTGCGGCGCCCTCATCGCGGACGCCGCCCGTGAAGGTGTTCCCGTCAAGGTCACCCGGCGCTAGGTTCGATTGACGCCTCGAGCGGGCTCGTCTCAAACTCCGCTGTAGCCCACATCCCAACGGAGACGTCGTCCATGCCCGAAAAAACCAGTGTAGCCGGTATCGCCCTCGTGCTGGCCCTGACCGCCGGCGCCGCCGTCGCTGCGACCTCGGTGGAAAAGGCCGTCGCCCTGCGCCAGGCCGGCTACAAGGAAATGGGCAAGTCGTTCAAGGCGATCAATGACGAGCTCAAGAAGGACGCGCCGGACACCAAGCTGATTGCCGCGGAGGCCAAGAAAGTCCACGGCTTCTCCCTGGCCATCCCCAAGTGGTTCCCCAAGGACTCCGGTCCCGAGACCGGGATCAAGATGCGCGCCAAGGCCGACATCTGGGCCGAGCCCGCCAAGTTCGCCGACGCCACCAAGGCGTTGCAGGTCGAGAGCCAGAAACTGCGCGTCGCGGCCGGCAAGGGCGATATCGAGGCCGTCAAGGTGCAGTTCAAGGCCACCGGCGGCGCCTGCGGCGGCTGCCACAAGCCGTTCCGCGCCGAGGAAAAATGAGCCAGCCGACAACCCCTCGCGTGCCCGGGGTGGCGCTATGGGATCTGCCCACCCGGATCTTCCACTGGGCGCTGGTGGTGCTGATCCTGGTCGCCTGGTTCTCGGCTGAGGAGAACATGCTGCTCCACAGGTGGTCAGGCTATGGGGTGCTGGGCCTGCTGGTCTTCCGGCTTTGGTGGGGCGTGGCCGGCGGCTCGACCGCGCGGTTCGCGAGCTTCCTCACCGGCCCCAGTGCGACCCTGGCCTATCTGAAGACCGTGGGCGAACGCAGCCCCAGCCATGCCGCCGGGCACAATCCCGTGGGCGCCTGGAGCGTTGTGGCGATGATCGCCGTGATGCTGGCTCTGACCGTGCTGGGTCTGTTCGCCGGCGACATCGACGGCGTCGAGTCCGGGCCCCTGTCGTACATGGTGGACTTCGACACCAGCCGGCTCTGCGCCGAGTGGCACGAGCTGCTGTTCCGCGTCCTGCAAGGGCTGGTCGTCCTGCACCTGCTGGCCGTGGCCTATTATTGGGCCTGGAAGCGCCAGAACCTGATCGGGGCCATGATCACCGGCAAGAGCGCCTTCGCCGCCGAGCCGCTGCGGCGGGGAAGACTATGGAGCCTGCTGGTGGGACTGATCCTGGCGGTGGGCGTCGCGTGGGCGGCGGCCAAGGGGCTGCGGCTCTAGCCCCCGTTGGCCGCGTCGCGCAGGCAGCCCAGCCAGGCTTCCTCGCGCGCCTTCTCGGCTTCGCGCAGCTTGGTCTCGGCCTCGCGGACCCCTTCGTCGTGCTTGCGCCATTCCAGCACAGCGCCCTCGCGGGCGGCGCGGGCGGCTTCCATGGTCGGGAAGCGGGCGAGGACGGCGCGGACGCTGTAGTTGACCGGCGGACCCACGGTCTCGCGGTCGGGATAGAAGCCGGTGATGGAGTCCGCGGTTTCGCTCTCGATGTGGAAGACGTCCGCCCAGCCCGCATGGTGACGCATCAGGGCCCAGGGCCGTTCAATCCGGTCGGTCATCGATCGCTCCTAGAATCCGTGGCCGCAAACTAGCGCGGTCAGCGGCGCACTCCAACGCCGTAGGCGTCAGATTCCGGCTCCTTCGCCGGGGAGCGTCCGAGGATCGTGGAACGCGACCACATCGCCCCCCTGGTCGCGGCCGACCCCGATGCGCGGACAGGCGTCGCGCAGAGCGCACAGGTCACAGGCCGGGTCGAAGTGGCTGCAGATCGACTGGCCGTGGGCTTTGAGCAACCAGTGCAGCTCGAAGAACCGGTCGGCGTCCCATTCGGCGGGGGCCTGTTCCATCAGGCCGTCAAAGGCCAGGGTCCGGTCGCCGCCGCGCGGGGTGAGGCCGAGCCGGGCGCTGACCCGGTGGACATGCGTGTCGACGGTCAGGACCGGCCGCGCCAAGGTGCTGAAGTTCAGCGTCGCCGCCGCAGCCTTGACGCCGACTCCCGGCAGTCGGGTCAACCACTCCATGGCCTCGTCCAGCGGCTCGTCCTTCAGGAAGTCGAGGTTGAGTTCGCCGCGCTTGAGGATGATCACCCGGATCAGGATCGGAAGCCGCCGCGCCTTGTCCTCGGCGAAAGTCACTGGATCGATCACCGGCTCGATCTGGGTCGGATCGGCCAGGGTCAAGGTCGCCCAGTTCGGGAAGGCCGCGCGCAGGCGGATGAAGGCGGCCCAGGCCACCTCGTCATAGGTGCGCGCGCTGATCACCGCCTTGATGAGCTGAGAGACCGGATCCATCCGATGCTCGGCCCTCTGCGGCCCGAAGACCGCGCGGAGCCGGTCGCGGACGGCCGGCAGGTCGGAGGGGAGGGCGAGTCGGATTTGCATGAGCCGATAAGAACAAACACGGAACATTTGTCAACGGCCCGGCTTGACCCTACCAAGGAGGCCGGTCGGAAACGGGAAGAGCCAAGATGAAGCCGGCGTCGGTGTCCGACTATCGCGAACTGGCGCGGCGCAGGCTGCCGAAGATGTTCTTCGAATATATCGATGGCGGCAGCTACGCCGAGGTGACCTTGGGTCGCAACGTGGCCGACCTCGAGGCCATTGCGCTCCGCCAGCGGGTCATGCGCGACATGAGCCAGCTGGACATGAGCGTCGAAGTGTTCGGCCAGACCATGAGCTTTCCGGTGGGCCTGTCGCCGGTGGGGATGGCGGGCATGTACGCCCGCCGCGGCGAGGTTCAGGCGGCCAGGGCCGCGGCTTCGGCGGGCGTGCCGTTCTGCCTCTCGACGGTGGGGGTCTGTTCCGTCGAGGAGGTGGCGGCCTCCGGCGCGGCGCCCTGGTTCCAGCTCTACATGCTGAAGGACCGCGGCTACATGGCCGAGCTGCTGGCGCGCGCCAAGGCGGCCGGCTGCAAGGTCCTGGTCTTCACGGTCGACCTGCCGCTGCCGGGTTCGCGCTATCGCGACATCCGCTCGGGGTTCACCGGGGCGAACGGCCTGTCGGGGGCGCTGAACACCGCCTGGCAGGGGGCGACCCATCCGGAGTGGCTGTGGGACGTCTGGCTGCATGGCCGGCCGCACACCCTGGGCTGCGTGCAGAGCGCCGTCACCGAAGGCCGGCGGGTCACCGATTTCCTCAGCTGGATCGCCAGGAACTTCGACCGCACCGTCACTTGGTCCGACATCGACTGGGTGCGGAAGACCTGGGACGGGCCCATCGTCATCAAGGGGGTGCTGGATCCGGAAGACGCCCGCGAGGCGGTCAAGGCGGGCGCGCAGGGCCTGGTGGTCTCCAACCACGGCGGGCGGCAGCTGGACGGAGTGCGGTCCTCGATCTCGGCGCTGCCGGCGGTGGTGGACGCGGTCGGCGGCGATTTGGAGATCTTCATGGATGGCGGGGTGCGCTCCGGGCTGGACGTGCTGAAGGCGCTGGCCTTGGGCGCCCGGGCCTGTTTCGTCGGCCGGGCCTGGGCCTACGCCCTGGGCGCCGGGGGCCAGCCGATGGTCGAGAAGATGCTGGGGACCCTGCGCAGCGAGCTCGCTACGGCCATGATCCTCACCGGATGCAACGCCGCGCGAAGCGCCGATAAATCGCTACTAGACGTCGCACCTTAGAAAATCTTTTCAATTCCGCAGGTTCTGACCCATCGACAAGGGTTGATCTTGCCGTGTAGATGCGCGCCGAATTGGCGTGCGGAACGGTCGGGTTTGGCCGCGTCCGTGCACGCCTGCGAGCTTACGAGTGAGGGACGCCGATGGGAGCTCCGGAACGTCAAGGTCTGTACGACCCGCGCAACGAACACGATGCGTGCGGCGTGGGGTTTGTGGCCAATATCAAGGGCCGCAAATCGCATGAGGTCGTGGCCTGCGGCCTGGAGATCCTGGTCAATCTGGACCATCGCGGCGCCGTGGGCGCCGATCCGCTGGTGGGCGATGGCGCCGGGATTCTGATCCAGATTCCGGACGGCCTGCTGCGCGACTGGGCCGGCAAGGAGGGCGTCGATCTGCCCCCGCCCGGCGACTACGCCGTGGCCATGTGCTTCCTGCCGCAGGACGCCGCCGCCCGCGAGGTGGCCGTCCACCAGTCCGAGCACTTCCTGAAGGAGGAAGGCCAGACCTTCATCGCCTGGCGCGACGTGCCCATCAACACCGAGGGCCTGGGCGCGGCGGTGCTGGCCCAGATGCCGGTGATCCGCCAGGCCATCGTCGGCCGCGGCCCCAACACCAAGGACCAGGACGCCTTCGAGCGGAAGCTGCTGACCGTGCGCAAGCAGCTCCAGAACCCCCTGGCCGAGATGGCCACGCGGATGAACCTGCCGGGCCTGACCCAGCTCTACCTGCCGTCCTTCTCGACCCGGACGGTGGTCTATAAGGGCTTGCTGCTGGCCGGCCAGGTGGGAACCTTCTACGAGGATCTCGCCAACCCGATCACGGAATCGGCCCTGGCCCTGGTCCACCAGCGGTTCTCGACCAACACCTTCCCGTCCTGGAAGCTCGCCCACCCCTACCGGTTCATCGCCCACAACGGCGAGATCAACACGGTGCGCGGCAACGTGAACTGGATGAACGCCCGCCGGCGCACGCTCGAGAGCGACCTGCTGGGGCCCGACCTCAACAAGATGTGGCCGCTGATCCCGCACGGCCAGTCGGACACCGCCTGTCTGGACAATGCGCTCGAGCTGCTGCTGGCCGGCGGCTACCCGCTGGCGCACGCGGTGATGATGCTGATCCCGGAGGCCTGGGCCGGCAATCCGCTGATGAACGCCGAGCGCAAGGCGTTCTACGAGTACCACGCCGCCCTGATGGAGCCGTGGGACGGCCCGGCCGCCGTGGCCTTCACCGACGGCCGCCAGATCGGCGCGACCCTGGACCGCAATGGCCTGCGTCCGGCCCGCTTCGTGGTCACCGACCAGGACCATGTGATCATGGCCTCGGAGATCGGGGTCCTGACCGTTCCGGAGGAGCGGATCGTCCGCAAGTGGCGGTTGCAACCCGGCAAGATGCTGCTGATCGACATGGAGGAAGGTCGGATCATCGAGGACGAGGAGATCAAGGCGACCCTCTCCCAGGCCGAGCCCTACGCCGAATGGCTCTCCCAGACCCAGTTCAAGCTGGAAGAGCTGCCCGAGATCGCCTTCAACGAGGCCCACGCCAACGACGGCGCCCAGCTCCTCGATCGCCAGCAGGCGTTCGGCTACACCCAGGAGGACGTCCAGTTCTTCCTCGAGCCGATGGCCCGGACGGGGGAGGACCCGATCGGTTCCATGGGCGCCGACACCCCCATCGCCGTGCTCTCAAAGCGCCCGAAGCTGCTCTACGAGTATTTCAAGCAGAACTTCGCCCAGGTCACCAATCCGCCCATCGACCCGATCCGCGAGGAGCTGGTCATGAGCCTGGTCTCGATGATCGGGCCGCGGCCGAACCTGCTCGGTCGCCACGCCGGCACCCACAAGCGGCTGGAAGTCTCGCAACCGATCCTCACCAATGAGGACCTGTCGAAGATCCGCTCGATCAGCGAGCTGGTGGACGGCTCGTTCCGCACCGCCACCATCGACGCCACCTGGGCGGCCGAGGAGGGCGTGGCGGGGCTCGAACGCGCCCTGGACCGCGTCTGCCGCGAGGCCACCGACAATGTCCTGGCCGACAAGAACATCCTGATCCTGTCGGACCGGGAGGTCTCGTCCGACCGCATCCCGATCCCGGCGGCGCTGGCCACCGCGGCCGTGCACCACCACCTGATCCGCCAGGGCCTGCGCATGCAGACCGGCCTGGTGATCGAGACCGGCGAAGCTCGCGAGGTGCACCATTTCTGCGTGCTGGCGGGATATGGCGCGGAAGCCGTGAACCCCTACCTGGCCTTCGAGACCCTGGAGCAGATCCGCGTCTCCACCGGTTCGACCTTGTCCGCCTACGACGTGCGCAAGAACTACATCAAGGCCGTCGGCAAGGGCGTCCTGAAGGTGATGTCCAAGATGGGCATCTCCACCTACCAGTCCTATTGCGGCGCGCAGATCTTCGACGGCGTCGGCCTGTCGAGCGAGCTTATCGAGCAGTACTTCACCGGCACCGCCACCACCATCGAGGGTGTCGGCCTGCGCGAGATCGCCGAGGAAACGGTGCGCCGTCACCGCGACGCCTTTGGCGACAACCCGATCTACGCCTCGATGCTGGACGTCGGTGGGACGTACGCCTTCCGCCTGCGCGGCGAGGAGCACGCCTGGACACCCGAGACGGTCAGCAAACTTCAACACGCGGTGCGCGGCAATTTGCCGGATGAATACAAGGTCTTCGCGGCGGGGATTAATGAACAGTCTGAGCGCCTGCTGACCATCCGCGGCCTGATGCGCTTCAAGACCGCCGAGACCCCGATCGTTCTCGACGAGGTCGAACCCGCGGCCGAGATCGTCAAGCGTTTCGCCACCGGAGCGATGAGCTTCGGCTCGATCAGTCGCGAGGCCCACACCACCCTGGCCATGGCCATGAACCGCATCGGCGGCCGGTCGAACACCGGCGAGGGCGGGGAGGAGGCGGATCGCTTCGTTCCGCTGCCGAACGGCGACTCCATGCGCTCGGCGATCAAGCAGGTGGCCTCTGGCCGGTTCGGCGTCACCGCCGAATACCTGGTCAACGCCGACGACATCCAGATCAAGATGGCCCAGGGCGCCAAGCCCGGGGAGGGCGGTCAGCTGCCCGGCCACAAGGTGGACAAGAATATCGCCCGGGTCCGGCACTCGACGCCGGGCGTGGGCCTGATCAGCCCGCCGCCGCACCACGACATCTATTCGATCGAGGACCTGGCCCAGCTCATCCACGACCTGAAGAACGTGAACTCCAAGGCCCGCATCTCGGTGAAGCTGGTCTCGGAAGTCGGCGTGGGGACGGTCGCGGCTGGCGTGGCCAAGGCCCGCGCCGACCACATCACCATCTCGGGCTACGAGGGCGGCACCGGCGCCTCGCCGTTGACCTCCCTGACCCATGCGGGCTCGCCCTGGGAAATCGGCCTGGCCGAGACCCAGCAGACCCTGCTGCTCAACGGACTCCGCACCCGCGTGGCGGTCCAGGCCGACGGCGGCCTGCGCACTGGGCGCGACGTGGCGGTGGCCGCCCTGCTGGGGGCCGATGAGTTCGGCTTCGCCACCGCGCCGCTGATCGCGGCCGGCTGCATCATGATGAGGAAGTGCCACCTCAACACCTGCCCGGTGGGCGTGGCCACCCAGGACCCCGTGCTGCGCGCTCGCTTCACCGGCCAGCCAGAGCACGTGATCAACTACTTCTTCTTCGTCGCCGAAGAGCTGCGCGAGATCATGGCGGAGCTGGGTTTCGCCACGGTCAACGAGATGATCGGCCGGGTCGACCGGCTGGAGATGCGCCACGCGGTGGACCACTGGAAGGCCGGCGGCGTCGATCTCTCCAAGCTCCTCTACGCTATCCCGTCCGAGAGCCCGACCGGCCTCTGGAACATGGACCGCCAGGACCACGGCCTGGAGAAGGCGCTGGACAACACCCTGATCGCCGACGCCCAGGCGGCGCTGGAGGAGGGCAAGCCTGTCCTGCGCGAATACCCGATCAAGAACATCAACCGCACCGTCGGCGCCATGCTGTCGGGCGAGGTTGCGCGCCGCTACGGCCATGCCGGCCTCCCGGACGACACCATCAGCTTGAAGTTCCGCGGCCAGGCCGGCCAGAGCTTCGGCGCCTTCGCCGCGCGTGGGATCAGCCTGGAGCTGACCGGCGACGGCAATGACTATGTGGGCAAGGGCCTGTCCGGCGGCCGTGTGGTCGTGCGCCAGCCGCCCGAGGCCAACCGTGACCCGACCGAGAACATCATTGTCGGCAATACGGTCCTTTATGGCGCCATCGCCGGGGAGGCCTATTTCGAGGGCGTGGCCGGTGAACGCTTCGCCGTGCGCAACTCCGGCGCGGTGACGGTGGTGGAAGGCCTGGGCGACCACGGCTGCGAATACATGACTGGTGGCGTGGTGGTGGTGCTGGGCGACACGGGACGGAACTTCGCCGCCGGGATGTCGGGCGGCGTGGCCTATGTCTACGACCCGAAGGGCCGGTTCGACGCCCTGTGCAACAAGGCCATGGTCGACCTGGACCGCGTGAGCGTGACCGGCCCGGGCCACGACAACGCGCCCAGCCAGAAAGCCGTGTCGGTCGAGAACAGCGGCATGGGCGACATGCTGTCCTTCGACGCTGAGCGCCTGCGCATCCTGATCGAGCGCCACCACCTCTATACGGGGTCGCGGCGCGCCCGTGAGATCCTGGAATCCTGGGAGAGCTCGCTGGGGGCCTTCGTCAAGGTCATGCCCAAGGACTATCGGCGCGCCCTGGTCGACATGGCCGCCGAACGCCAGGCGGCCGCGGCCGTCGCGGCCGAATAGCTTTCAAAGTCGGGGAGTTAAGAGCATGGGCAAGCCCACCGGCTTTCTTGAGATCGAGCGCCAGGATCGCGTCTATGATGCGCCGTCCGAGCGCCTGAAGACCTGGAAGGAATTCACCCAGCCGCTGGCGCCGCCGGCCGTGGCCGGTCAGGCCGCGCGCTGCATGGATTGCGGGATTCCGTTCTGCCACACCGGCTGTCCGGTCAATAACCAGATCCCCGACTTCAACAATCTGGTCTATCGCGACCAGTGGATGGCGGCGCTGGAGAACCTGCAGTCGACCAACAACTTCCCGGAGTTCACCGGCCGGGTCTGCCCCGCGCCGTGCGAGGCCGCCTGCACGCTGAACATCGTCGACAGCCCCGTGACCATCAAGACCATCGAATGCCAGATCGTCGATCGCGGTTGGGACGAGGGCTGGATCAAGCCGCAGGGCTCGCCGCGCGGCACCGGGAAGCGAGTCGCGGTGGTGGGTTCGGGCCCGGCAGGCCTGGCCTGCGCGCAGCAACTGGCCCGCGCCGGCCATGCGCCCACCGTGTTCGAGAAGAGCGACCGGATTGGTGGCCTGCTGCGCTACGGCATCCCGGACTTCAAGATGGAGAAGCATCTGATCGATCGCCGGATCGCCCAGATGGAGCAGGAAGGCGTGATCTTCCGCACCAATTTCGAAGTCGGGGTCACGGTCTCGGTCCAGCGCCTGCTGGACGACTACGACGTGCTGGTCATGGCCGGTGGGGCGGAGAACCCGCGCGACCTGGAGATTCCGGGCCGCGAGCTTCAGGGTGTCCACTACGCCATGGACTTCCTCACCCAGCAGAACAAGCGCAACGCCGGCGACGACGAACTGCGCGCCGCGCCGACCGGGGCGATCTCGGCCACCGGAAAGCATGTGATCGTGATCGGTGGCGGCGAC
This sequence comes from Phenylobacterium sp., assembly GCF_030697925.1. GTDB lineage: Bacteria > Pseudomonadota > Alphaproteobacteria > Caulobacterales > Caulobacteraceae > Phenylobacterium. The sequence continues at coordinate 25,633 of NZ_JAUYOJ010000159.1, forward strand.
ACCGGCAGCGACTGCATCGGCACCTCGAACCGCCATGGCGCGGCCTCGGTCGCCCAGCTCGAGATCATGCCGCAGCCGCCGGCCCGCGAGAACAAGTTCATGACCTGGCCGGACTGGCCGCTGAAGCTGCGCACGTCGTCCAGCCAGGAAGAGGGATGCGAGCGCGACTTCGCCGTGACCACCAAGCAGGTGCTGGGCTCCAACGGCAAGGTCGAGGCCATCGAGTGCGCGCGCATCGAATGGGTGGCGGGCGCGGACGGTCGTCTGAGTCCGCAGGAAGTCCCGGGCAGCGCGTTCAAGCTGCCAGCCGACCTGGTCCTGCTGGCCATGGGCTTCGTGGGCCCGCGCCACAATGCGTTCGTGGAGCAGGCCGGCGTCGAGTTGGACCCGCGCGGCGCCGTCAAGGCCCCGGTCACGGACTACAAGACCTCGACGCCGAACATCTTCTCCTGCGGCGACATGCGGCGCGGCCAGTCCCTGGTGGTCTGGGCGATCCGCGAGGGCCGCCAGTGCGCCCAGGCCGTCGACGCCTACCTGATGGGCGTCAGCAAGCTGCCGAGATAGTCGCCGACCACCGGTAGGTGAGCTTGGCCTTTCGGGGACGCGATGAGCCGCGCTAAACCGGAGGTATGATCGCTTTCCGCGCCGCGGTGTTCGCCGCCGTCATCGTCCTGGTTCCCAGCCTCGCCAGCGCGCAGCCCGAATCGCTCACCGTCTATAAGGGCGCGACCCTGATCGACGGGACCGGCGCGCCGCCCAAGCCCGGCATGTCGATCCTGGTCAAGGGTGAGCGGATCGAGCGGGTCTGGCGCGACGGCGAGGTCGCCTTCAAGCTGCCGCCGCAAACCAAGGTGGTGGACGTCGCCGGCCAGTATGTCTTGCCGGGCCTCACCGACAGCCACCAGCACCTGGCCACGCCGCCCGCTCGGGCCTGGGCCGAGGCGGAGCTGAAGCGCAGCCTCTATGGCGGGATCACCTCGATCCGCGACATGGCCGACGACCTGCGTAACGTGGCCGACCTGTCCCGCGCCGAGCGGATCGGCGAGATCGCCGGGCCCGATATCTACTACGCCGCCCTGATGGCTGGCCCCTCCTTCTTCGAGGACAAGCGGGTGCATGCGGCCTCCCGTGGCGCCAAGGCCGGCGAGGTCGGCTGGATGCAGGCCATCGGGCCGCGGACCGATCTGCCCCTGGCCGTGGCCCAGGCGCGCGGTCTTGGGGCCTCGGCGATCAAGGTCTATGCGAACCTGCCAGGCGAAACGGTGGCCGCGATCGCCGCCGAGGCCCACCGCCAGGGCGTGCCGATCTGGGCCCACGCGGCGGTGTTTCCCGCCACCCCCGAGCAGGTGCTGGACGCCAAGGCCGACGTGGTCAGCCATGTCTGCATGCTGGCCTACCAGGTGTCAGACCCGGTCCCCGGCCAGTACCACAATCGCGCCGCCGTCGAGGAAGGCCGGTTCGGCAAGGACGTCCATCCCGCAATGGCCGGGCTCTACGCCAGGATGAAGGCCGATGGCGTCGTTCTGGACGCCACCGTGAGCATCTATGAGGCCATGAAGGGCCGGCCGACCAAGCCCTACTGTTCGACGGAGTTGGCCGCGCGACTCACCCACGAGGCGCTGGAGGCGGGCGTCACCATCTCCGCCGGCACCGATGGCGCCTCGGCGCCGGAGGCCGCCTATCCGTCGCTGCACGAGGAGTTGGAGCTGCTGGTCGACAAGGCGGGCTTCACCGCCATGCAGGCCATCGTGGCCGCCACCCGCAATGGCGCGCTCTCGGTGCGCAAGGACCCGGACTTCGGGACCATCGAGGCCGGGAAGCTGGCCAACCTGGTGTTCGTCGCCAAGGACCCCACCGCCGACATCCGCAACCTGCGCACGGTGGTCACCACCGTGAAGCGGGGCGTGGCCTATTCCCGCGCCGACTACGATCCCCAAGCCGACCTGGCCGCACGAAGGAGCCAGCCATGATCTCCCGCCGCGAGACCCTGGGCTTCGCCGCCGCCCTCGCCGCGGGCCCGGCCTTCGCCCGCACCGAAAAAGCGATCATCGTCAACGCCTTGGGCGGACTTTCGAATCCAAACCTGCAGATCGGACGGCCGGCGGGACCGGCGGCCGACGCCGCCTCCGTCGACTTCGACGCGCGGGGCCTGCGAGAGGCCAAGGCGTCCGGCCTGACGGCGGTGAACATCACGCTCGGCTATGTGGCCGGGCCCCAGGAGCCTTACGCCTATACGCTGAAGACCCTCGACGTCTGGGACAGGATCATCGCCGACATCGCCGCCGACCTGACGCTGGTGCGCAGGGCGGCCGACATCGCCAAGGCCGGGGCCGACGGCAAGATCGGGGTGATCTACGGCTTCCAGAACTCTGTGCAGATCGGCGAGAACCTGGAGCGCATCGACGAGTTCGCCGCGCGCGGGGTGCGGATCGTCCAGGTCACGTACAACCTCCCGACCATGATGGGCGACGGCTCCATGGCGCCGGAGAACCGCGGCCTGACCCCGCTGGGGCGTGAGCTGGTGGCCGGCCTGAACCGCGCCCGGCTGATGGTCGAACTGTCGCACTCGGGCGAGCGGACCTGCCTGGACGCCATCGCCGTGTCCAAGGCGCCCATCTCGATCAACCACACCGGCTGCCGGGCGCTCACCGACCTGCCGCGCAACAAGACCGACGCCGAGCTGCGCGGGGTGGCGGAGAAAGGCGGCTTCGTCGGCATCTACTTCATGCCGTTCCTGAACCCGACCAGCCAGGCCAGCGCCGCCGACGTGGTGGCCCATATCGAGCACGCCCTGAAGGTCTGCGGCGAGGACCATGTGGGGATCGGCACCGACGGCTCGGTGGCCACCATCGACGACATGGAGACCTACAAGGCCGCGCTCGCCCAGGAACACGCCGAGCGCAAGGCCGCCGGCATCGCCGCCAAGGGGGAACGGGCCGACACCCAGCCCTTCGTCCTGGATCTGCGGGGGCCCGACCAGTTCCACAAGCTGGCGGGGCTGCTCGCGGCCCGGGGCCACAGCCAACGGGTGATCGACAAGGTGCTGGGCCGGAATTTCATCAGCTACGCCGAGCGCGTCTGGGGCTAGCCCTTCAGTCGCCTGGCCGCCGACGCCAATCTGATGAGCGTCGGCAAGCTGCCGAGGTCGGCGGCCCAGAATCGTTTAAGACGACGGGGTGAGCCCGCCGGAGCCTGCGACCATGAAGCGGCTTGTCTTCGATCTCGACGGCACCATCGCGTTGGACGATCCGGCACGCGCCTATGCCGACCGCGAGCCGAACCTGCCGTTGATCGGGCGGCTTCGGGAATACAGGGCGCAGGGCTTCACGATCGTGGTGGCCTCGGCGCGCAACATGCGCACCTATGCCGGCGATATCGGCAAGATCAACGCCAACACCCTGCCGGTCATCGTCGAATGGCTGAAGCGCCACGACGTGCCATTTGACGAGCTGCACGTGGGCAAGCCCTGGTGCGGGACCGAGGGCTTCTATGTCGACGACAAGGCGATCCGGCCGAGCGAATTCGTCGCCCTGAGCCTGGAGGAAGTCCGCGCCCTGCTGGGGCTGGAGCCATGAACGGCGTGCGGCTGATCATGTCCGGTGCGGTGGTCGGCCAGGAACTGGCCGCCGAGTTCGGGCCCTTGCCGCCGTCGATGCTGCCGGTGGGCGTGCGCAAGCTCTACGAACTGCAGATCGAGGCCCTAGGCTCGGCCGAGCGCCACCACCTGGTGCTGCCCGAGACCTATGCCGTCTCCGATTTCGACAGCGAGCGGCTGGCGGCTCTGAATGTCGAGATCATCCCGATCCCGGAGGGCTTGAGGCTGGGCGAGGCGGTGGTCTACGCGCTCAACGCCATCGGGGCCGGGGAGGGGCCGGTGCGCCTGCTGCACGGCGACACCCTGATCCTCGACCCGCCGTTGGATCGGTTGGACGTCGTGGTGGGCGGCCAGCGCAGCAGCGAATACGCCTGGGCCGAGATGGAGGTCGGGCGCGACGGCCGGATCGCGCGGCTTGTCGACACGCCGGCCGGGGAAGATGGCCACGAGGGCTGGCCGGTGGCGGCGGGCTATTTCGCCTTCACCTCGGCGCTGGACCTGTTGCGCTCCTTGACCCGGATGCGTGGCGACTTCGTGGGTGGGGTGAACCACTATCTTCAGGGCCACGCCGCGCAGGTGGTCCCGGCCCAGGCCTGGCTCGATTTCGGCCACCTGCAGACCTTTTTCCGCTCCCGCCTGGCGGCGACCACGGCGCGGGCCTTCAACACCGTGCGGATCGACGGGCTGACGGCGCGCAAGTCCAGCCTGGACGAGGCCAAGATCTGGGCCGAGACCCACTGGCTGCAGGAGGCGCCGCCCTCGGTGCAGGTCTATTGCGGACGGCTGCTGGGCTTCGGCGCCGAGGACGGCAAGGTATTCTACGAGACGGAATACGAGTACCTGCCCGTGCTGTCGGAGCTGTTCGTGCATGGCGCCCTGGGGCGCAAGCCGTGGCTGCGCATCCTGGCCTCGTGCGAGGATTTCCTACGGGCGTGCGCGGCCCATCGCGGCGGCGGATCGGGCGATGCGGCGCTGCGCTCCATTGCCGCCGACAAGACCTTGGCGCGGCTGCAGGACTTCGGGCGGTCCACCGGGTTTCCAATCGACCGTCCGTTGCGCTTCGAGGGCCGACCCTGTCCCTCCCTGGTGGGGATCGCCGAACGGTTGACGCCCGCCTACGGCCTGGACGCGGGGCGGGGGGACACCGTGGTCCACGGCGACTTCTGCTTCTCGAACATCCTCTATGATTCCCGCGTGCGTCGGATCAAGGCCATCGATCCGCGCGGCCTGGTGGGCGACAAGCCGACCATCTATGGCGACCTGCGCTACGACCTGGCCAAGCTGGGCCATTCGGTGGTGGGCCGCTACGACCAGATCGTCGCCGGCCGTTGCCGGCCACGGGTGGACGGCGACGACTACGCCATCGCCTTCGAGCCGATCGCCGCCCAACCCTGGCTCGAGGCCGCCCTGGGCGACCTGGAGGTCGACGGGGTCGGCGGGCTGTCGAGCGAGGTGCGCGCCGTGACCACCGGGCTATTCCTGTCGATGCTGCCGCTGCACGCCGATCGGCCCGACCGACAGGCGGCCTTCATCGCCAACGCCCTGCGGCTCTACCGGGAGCTGGAGGCGGCATGATCGTCATTCCCATGGCGGGCGCGTCACGGCGTTTCTTCGAGGCGGGATACGAAGAGCCGAAGTATCGTCTGCCACTGGCCGGCCAAAGCGTGTTCGCCCATGCGGTGGGAAGCTTCAGCGCCCTGTTCGACACCATGGCCTTCCGCTTCGTGGTGGCGTCGGGCGCCGAGGCGTTCGTGGCCGCCGAGGCCGAGCGGCTGGGGATCGCGACGTTCGACGTCCGCGTCCTGGACCGACCAACCGCCGGCCAGGCCGAGACGGTGGAGCAGGGGCTGGTGGACGTTGCGGATGCGACGCCGCTGACCATCTTCAACATCGACACCTTCCGGCCGGGCTTCACCTTTCCCGGGGGCTGGTTCGACGACCTGGACGGCTGGTTGGAGGTGTTCCGCGGTGAGGGCGCCAACTGGTCCTACGTCAGGCCTGCCGATGGTCCTGAGCCGCGGGCGCTGGAGACGGCGGAGAAGCGGCCGATCTCGGACCTCTGCTGCACCGGGCTTTACCACTTCGCCCGCGCCGGGGACTTCCGGATGGCCCTGGACGCCGAGCGTCGCGCGCCGCAGGCCGCCGAGCTTTATGTGGCGCCGATCTACAACCACCTGATCGGGAAGGGCGCGCGGATCGGCTATAGCCTGATCGAACCGGCGGAGGTGATCTTCTGCGGGACGCCGGCCGAATACGCCGCCCTCAAGGCAGGGCGCTGACGGCCTCGACGATGGTCTTCACCCGGGTTTGCCAGGTGTGGTCGGCGGCCACGCGCGCGGCGCCGGCGCGGGCCTGGGCGGCCAGCTTGCGATCGTCGGCCAGCAGGGCCTCGATCTTGCGGGGCAGGCCCTTCAACGCCTTCCAGTAGTAGGTGGCCAGCTCGGTCTCGCGGAAGGCCTCGACATAGTAGCGGCTCTCGTCGCTGATCACGGCCGCGCCGCCGGCCATGGCTGTGAACACGCGCTCATGACCGCCCTCAACGAAACCGTTGTTGATGTTGAGCACCAGCTTGGCTCGGCGCAGCAGGGTGAGCGTCTCCTCGAAACTGCCGACCCCGCCGTAGCGGAAGCTGGGATAGCGTTCGATCAGCGGCTCCCAGCCCAGGCCGTAGACATGAAGCGGGGCGCCGGCCTCGCCCAGGGTCCTGAGGACGGCGTCGCGGTGAACGGTCTCGGCATAGGCCTGGGGGGCCTGGAGCAAGGGGGCGAAGTCGTTGAACAGCTCCGGTGTGAGCTCGGCCTTGAACGCCTGGGCGAGGGCCGCGCGCAGCGCCTTGACGACGGGGAGGGTGGCGTCGGCGGCCATGCGCCGGGCTACATCCTCCAGTATGGTGCGGGCGGGGCTCTCCGGCTCGTCGCGCCACGGAGTCTGCGGTTCGCCGCGATAGGTGCCGGTGAACAGCAGCGGGATGTCACGCCGGGCGAAGGCCTCGTCGGAGGTGTCGGGCTGCTCGGGCAGTTCGTTGGCGCCGGGCGGCAGGAAGCCCAGCTTGCCGATCCCGCGGGACTGGGGCCAGGCTTCCACGAACTGCACGTGGGTCCGGTCGAGGAAGAAGAAGGCCCCGCGCTTGATCGGCAGGGTCACCCGCTGCAGCATGTGCACGGGGTGGTCGACATGGATCGCCACATAGGCCGCGCCGATGCTGTCGAAGATCGAGATTCCGTCGGGCTGGACCTCCGAACCCACTCCGCCAACGCCCAGATAGCAGTCGGCCTGGGCCTCCAGGCTCTCGGCCAGCCGGGTCCACGCGTCGGGCGTGGCCAGGTCGACGATCTCGGCCTCGTGGCCCAGGCCGCCCAAGGCCACGGCGATCTGATCGATATGCAGGCGCAGCGAACCGTATTGCGACTGACCTTTGAAGAGAACGAACCGCATCGGTCTACCCCATCAACCGCCCGGCCAGCCAGTAGGTCACCGCCGCGATCGCCGCGGCCGCCGGGATGGTGATCACCCAGGCGACCACGATCCGCCGCGCCACGCCCCAACGCACCGCCGAGACCCGCCGCGCCGCGCCGACGCCGACGATCGCGCCGGTGATGGTGTGGGTGGTGGAGACCGGCACCCCAAGGCTGGTGGCCGCGAACAGGGTGATGGCCCCGCCGGTCTCGGCGCAGAAGCCCTGCATGGGGGTCAGCCTGGTGATCTTCGAACCCATGGTGTGCACGATCCGCCAGCCGCCAAACAGCGTCCCCAGGCCCATGGCCGCCTGACAGGACAGCACCACCCACAGCGGTACATGGAACTCGCCGGACGCCGGGCCCATGCCGTGGGCCATCAGCAGGGCGGCGATGATTCCCATGGTCTTCTGAGCGTCGTTGCCGCCATGGCCCAGCGAATAGAGCGAGGCCGAGACGAACTGCAGCTTGCGGAACACACCGTCCACCGCGAACGGCGTAAAGCGGATGAAGGCCCACGAGACGATCAGGGTCAGCAGCAGGGCCAGGACGAAGCCCGTACCCGGCGACAGCACGATGGCCGCCAAGGTCTTGTTGAGGCCGGTCCAGATCACCGCGTCGGCGCCCGCCTTGGCCAGGCCCGCGCCCACCAGCCCGCCGATCAGGGCGTGGGAGGACGACGACGGAATCGCCGCCCACCAGGTGAGCAGGTTCCACCCGATGGCGCCCATCAGGGCCGAGAAGATCAGGCCGTCTGTGATCAGGTTGGGCTCGACGAGCCCCGCGCCTACCGTCTTGGCCACGTGCAGGCCGAAGAACAGGAAGGCGATGAAGTTGAAGAAGGCCGCCCAGGCCACCGCCGCGAAGGGCGGCAGCACGCGGGTGGCCACGATGGTGGCGATGGAGTTGGCCGCGTCGTGCAGGCCGTTCAGGAAGTCGAACGCCAAGGCGACGATGATCAGAAAGATCAGGAGCGGCGTGAAGCCGAAAAGGTCCACGTGGCGTTCCCTAGACCTGCTCGATCACGATGCCGCTGATGCGGTTCGCCACATCCTCGAAGCGGTCCATCACCTTCTCCAGGTGACTGTAGATGTCGACGCCGACCACGAAGGCCATGGGGTCGTCCTTGCGGTGAGCGAGGAACAGCGCCTTGCGCCCGGCGTCGTAGATCGCGTCGGAGCGGTCCTCGATCTGGGTGATGTGCTCGGTCAGCTCGTTCAGCCGGTGGGCGTTCTGGCGCATCTTGTCCAGCAGGCCCACCGCCTCGCGGGTCAGCAGCGCGGCTTCGACGATGATGTCGGCCATCTCGCGCATGGGGTCTTCGAACTCGCGCAGCTCGAACAGGGTGATGACCTTGGCGGTCTTCTGCATCTGGTCGATGGCGTCGTCGAGCGAGGTGGTCAGGTCCTTGATGTCGCTGCGGTCGAAGGGGGTGATGAAGGTGCGGCGGACGGCGGTCAGCACCTCGCGGGTGATGTCGTCGGCGGCGGTCTCATGGGCGAACACCCGGGCGCAGGCGGCGGGTACCCCGTCGCCGCCCTTCAGGACGTCGCGCAGGGCGACGGCGCCCTCGACCAGGGTTTCCGCATGGGCCCGGAACAGATGGAAGAACTTCTCCTCCTTCGGCATCATCGCCTGGAACCAGCTCAGCATCTTCGATCCGTCTTCAGATTGTCGGCCGCGCTTCGAGCTGGCCCCCCGGGGCGGCTCTTAGCGTGTTCCGGTCTCAAGCCCAAGGCGCGCCCTAGTGGCGAGGGCCGCCTCGCGCCGGAAGACCGCGAGTCGCTGTCCCAGGAACAGCGGTTTCCATCCGTCGCCGACCAGATCGTGGGGGCCGACGACGATCACGGTGTCGTAGGCGGCCAGGGCCTGATCGGCCACATCGGCGTCTGGCGCGACGAGGATCATGTGCGGCCTGGCCTGCAACCGCCAGAAGGTGGTGTGGCCGGCGTTGAGATCGTCGACGATGGCCGCCAAGAGGCCGGATTCCTGGCTCACGAGCAATTCGGCGACATGCAATTCCGTGTTCAAGGCCTCGCGAGCAGGCCAACCATCACGTTCCCAGGCCCGGTCCAGGGCTGTCGAGAGCACGCCCAGCAGCACGAAATAGGCGAGCCAGATCCTGTGCGCCCGCCAGTTCGTCGAGCCTGTGGCGGCGCAGGCCGCCAGGGTCGCGCCGACCGCGATGGCGAAGTATGGAACCAGCGGGATCATGCCGAACTTCGCCGGGTCCGGGCGGAAGAAGGCGGTGAGCGCCGTCGCGTCCCACGGGAATAGAAATATCCCGCCGCGCACGAAGACGATCAGCCCCGCGAGGCCGGCCAGGGGAACCACGCCCGCCACGATCCGCCACCAGCGACCGCCACCCCGCTCGAACTCCAGGACGAAGGGGGCGGCGGTCAGCCAGATCATCGGAATGAAGAATTCGAAATAGCGACCCCAGAGGCGGTTGGCCTCGGTGGGACCGTAAACAAGCGCCTTCATCGTGAAGATCGCGGTCATGGCCAGGGTCGCGCCGAACGAGAGCAGGACGAGGAGGAAGGCGATCTCCTGCGGCTCGAGGTCGAAGCGCCCACGGCCCCGACTCCAATTCCACCGCATTCCGAGCCTGAGAAGTCCGGTCAGGATCGGGACGCCGGCCAGGAGCAGGCTCGATGCGACCAGCAGCGCCAGGGCGCGCAGGGCGACTATCAGGGAGGCGGGCGTGGTCTCGCTGGTGAGGGCCTTCGCATAGTGGTCGCCGACAAAAAATGTGAACGGCCGTGTTATCGGCTCTCCGGCGAGCAGGGCGACAAGGTTTCCCGCCGCGACGAAGGCCAGGGCGAAGATCACGACGCGCGCGACGAAGGACGTGAGTTCGCGCCGCCCCCAGGCGAGATCGAGCAGGGCCAGAATCGGGAAGGCGGCGATCACCGCCAGGCCGTGCGGCTTCAATAGCACCAGCACCCCGGCCAGCGCCCCGGCGACCAGGGCATGGGTGACGGGGTGCGACAGGTAGAGCTTGATCGTCGCCAGGATGATCAGGCCCAACAACCCGACATACCATCCCTCCGGCATGATGGCGAAGACGAAGCGGTAATAGGGGAAGGCCGCGGCCAGTAGCAGGAAACCCAGCGCCTCTCGGCTGCTGAGCCGTCCACGCACGCCCAGCCAGACCAGCAGGATCCCCGCGAAATAGGCGGTCGCTCCCAAGGCCCGCAGCCATTCGATCAGGTTGTGCGTGCCGTAGGTGACGGCGCGGATGATCAGCAGGAACGCGGTGTTGTTCAGGCCTTGCAGATCGGGACTCAGCTTCGGATCGGCGGCCACCGCCTTGCCGTAGAGTCCGTGGATCAGGTAGGCGCCCTCGTCGCCGGGATAGAGCGGCAGGTCGAGGAAGATGCGGTCGACATAGGCCAGCACCACGGCCAGACCCGCCAGCACGAGCAGCCCCATGCCCAGGCGCGCGCCGAACCCGTCCTCCGAACCATCGTCCCCCGAACTCATGCCGGCAATCTGGCGGTTCGCGGCGAGCGTGACTAGGCCCGGAGCCTTGCTTTCGAATTCGAGGCCCGCCTAGCTGTGGCCCCAACGAGTCCGCGGGAGGCCCCATGCGCATCGAACTTCTCCGATTGGCGATCGCCGCCACGATGCTGGCCGTCGCGCCTGCCGCCCGGGCCCAGGATCTGCTGATCCATGGCGGGCCGATCAACACGGGGGAGGCCTCGGTCGAGGCCCTGGCGGTCAAGGACGGCAAGGTGGCCTTCGCGGGTCCCCTGGCCCGGGCGCGCCGGGCGGTCCCAGGCGCCAGGGACATCGACCTGAAGGGCGCGGCGGCCTTTCCGGGTTTCGTCGACGCCCACGCCCACCTGTCGGGGATCGGCTTCCGCGAGATGACGCTGAGCCTGGAGGGGACGGAGTCGGTCGAGGACCTGGTGGCCCGGTTGAAAGCCTGGAATGTGGCAAATCCGGGGGCCGGCGCCGTCTCCGGCCGGGGCTGGATCGAGACCCATTGGCCCGAGAAGCGCTTCCCCAGCCGCCAGGATCTGGATCGGGCGATCCCGGACCGTCCGGTGGTGCTGGGCCGCGCCGACGGCCACGCCATCGTCGCCAACAGCGCCATGCTGGCCCTGGCGAGTGTCACCCGCGACACGGCGACCCCGGCAGGTGGCCAGATCCTCAAGGACGCGGCGGGTGAGCCCACCGGCATGCTGATCGACAACGCCATGGCCCTGGTGCGCGGCAAGATCCCGCCGCCCAGCGCCGCGGCCAAGGCTGAGGCGGTGAAGCGCGGGGTCGACCTCTACGCCTCGCGCGGCTGGACCGGCCTGCACGACATGGGCGCCTCGAGCGAGGAGGTGGGCTACCAGCAGGCCCTGGCCGCCAGGGGCGAGATGCCGATCCGCCTCGACAATTACATGTCGCCGCAGGACGCCGACGCCGTCCTGGCTTCTGGCCCCACGCGGGACCCGAGCGGCCTGGTGCGGGTGCGCGGGGTGAAGCTCTACATGGACGGCGCCCTGGGCTCGCGGGGCGCGGCCCTGCTGGCGCCCTATGCCGACGCGGAGGGGACGGGTCTGATCCTCACTCCGCGCGAGACCATCGACACCTTCCTCAAGCGGGGCCGCGCGTCGGGCGCCCAGATCGCCATCCACGCCATCGGCGATCGCGGCAACCGCCTGGCCTTGGACGCCTTCCAGCAGGCCTTCGCCGACGACCCGGCCGCCCTGCGCAAGGCCCGCTGGCGGGTGGAGCATGCCCAGGTGCTGTCGCCGGAGGACCTGCCGCGCTTCTCCGAGCTTGGGGTGATCGCCTCGATGCAGGCCTCGCACGCCATCGGCGACCTCTATTTCGCCCCCGCCCGCCTGGGCCCCGAACGGCTGAAGGGCGCCTATGCCTGGGAGAGCCTGGTCAGGAGCGGGGCGGTGGTGGCCGGCGGCTCTGACGCCCCGGTGGAGAAGGGTGATCCGCTGGTGGAGTTCTACGCCGCCGCCTATCGCCACGACCTGAAGGGCTTCGCCGGGCCGGACTGGGGCCTCGACGAGGCCCTGACCCGCCAGCAGGCCTTGGCCCTGCTCACTCGGGGCCCGGCCTACGCCGCCGGCCGCGAGACCGAACTCGGCCTGCTGAAGGTCGGCGCCCTGGCCGACATCTCGGTCTTCTCCGTCGACCTGATGACCGCGCCGTTCCCCGAGATCGCCAAGGCCCGCGCTGTGATGACCGTGGTGGCCGGTCGGATCGTCTACGACGGGCGCTAACCCCCGAACGTCATCGTGAAGATGGCGCGGGCGGTGCGCGGGGCGATGGGCCAGAGGAGGTCGCTGGTGGAGGCGTACCAACCGCGCTCGTCGGTCAGGTTGGACACCAGCAGGCGGAGCTGAGCCGGACGCTCGGCGACGTTGAAGCGGGCGCGGGCGCCAAGGCCGAAGGTCGTCAGCGCTGGCGCCTTGAAGGTGTTGCGGCTGTCGGCATAGGCCTCGCCCAGATAGTTCACCTGGGCGTCGAGCGACCAGACGGGGGTGATCTGGCGTTCGACGCTGGCGTTGGCGATCAGCTCCGAGATGCCGGCCGGGTGGGCGCCCACGACCCCGGACGTCACCAGGGGCCCAGTGATCTCGGCCTCGTAGGAGACCGCGCCCACGACGATGCTGGTCTTCTCGTCCAGCTGCCCGGCCAGGGATGCCTCCAACCCCTTGTGCGACACCTGGCCGACCAGGCCATAGGAGCCGTCGGCGCGGAAGCCGGTGGTCGGCTTGGACACCTCGAAGGCGGCCGCCAGCAGGGTCAGATTGTCGGTGAGCGCGTGGCGCACGCCGATCTCCTTCTGCTTGGCCTTCACCGGTGGCAGCACCTGGTTGCTGTTGGTGGCGTTCTGCGGCGCGAAGCCAGACTCCTCCAGGCCGGTGACATAGCTCCCGAACAGGCTGGTCGAGGGGGTCAGGCTCCAGACGGCCGAGGCGTTGTAGTACCAGGCCTGGTCCTCGCCCCGCGCGGTCGAGCCGTCATAGGCCAGAACTTCCTTCTCGTAGCGGCTGCGATGGGCGCCGAGCCGGACCTGCAGCCGGTCCTCCCAGACCAGGCCGTAGATCAGGCTCGCAGTGAGCTGGTCGGTCCGGTCCTCGCCGCGCGACCCGCTCCAGGCCGGGCGGGCAGGGGCGGAGGGGGCGGGGTCGCGCAGGTTGAACGCGCCGTTGGCGACGCTTACCGACGAGGAAAGGTCCACCTCGGCGCGCCGATAGCGCAGGGAGGCGCTGACCAGGTGGTCGATCGCCCCGCCGTCGATCACCCGCGAGACCCTGGCTTCATAGGAGTCCGACAGGTTGGTGCGGCCGGGCCCCACGAAGGTGGTCGACGTCGCGCTCCCGTCGCGGAGGGTGGCGAGAACCGTGAAGTCGGATGCGTCGTTGCTGTAGATCGATCGGAACGCTGAGGCGTCGAGCGTCCAGCCGCCGGCCTCGCCCTTGTAGAGGGCGCCGAGATTGGTGTTCTGCGCGCGGACATTGGCCCAGGTGGGCGAGAACTGGCGCAACGCCTTCGCCGACGGAGGCAGGGCGCTGTCCTGCGCCAGCACGGACCAATCGCCGTCATACTCGCGGGCGTACCAAGAGGCGAAGACCCGGAGGCTGTGGTTCTCGGCGGGGTTCCAGCCGGCGACCGCGCCGATGTCGAAGGCCTCGCCGTTGCCGCCTGACCCCCAGGTGACATTCGGGCGGTAGAAGGTGGCTCCGGCGATCCAGACCTCCTTGGAGGGCGCGGTCCAGGATCCCTCGGCCTGCGCCACCGTGGTCCCGAAGTCGCGGCGGCCGCCGCCGACCGTCAGCCGGTTGGTTGGACTGGGCGAGCGCAGGCGATAGTTCACCACGCCCGAGGGCGCGGGATAGGCGAGGCGCGAGGCGTTCACCCCCACCTTCACGCTGACGCCGCCGACCACCGGATCGTTCAGTGGCGCCATCCGCGCGAAATAGGCGTCCTCGACGCGGTAGTTGCCGCTGGCCTGCAGGTCGAAGCCGCGGACCTGCCCCTCCCCGTAGAGGCCGAGTTGTTCGATGCCCACGCGCTCACCGAAAGCGTCGGCGGCCGATTTCACCGCGCTTTCCTGGGCGAGGGCGGAGGTCGAGGCGAAGAGCACGAGCACGAAGGGCGCGGCCGAACATTTCATTATTGTAATCCCGGGTGAACTGGACTGTTCAGAGACCGGGGTTTGTCGGACAGTGCGGCCGGGACGGCGTGGCTGTGGGCGTGATTAATTCGTGATGGTTTCGCGATGAACGAACACGTGGCCATCCGATGGCCTGAGCTCAACCTGGCGCGGGAACTCCCGTTCAGCCTGGCGGGGACCCAGGTGCGTCCCGCCGCCCTGGAGCTCGAGCACGACGGCAAGGTCGTCACACTGGAGCCACGGGTGATGAAGGTGCTGGTGGCCCTGCACCGCTCTCGCGGCCAGCCGGTGAGCCGCGACGAGCTGATCGACCTCTGCTGGGGCGGGCGCATCGTCACCGAGGGCGCGCTAAACCGTTGCGTGGCCCAGCTTCGCAAGGCGCTCGGCGACAATCCGCGCATCAGCGTCGATACCATCGCCACGGTGGGCTATCGCCTGCAGGCCAGCGCCGACGTCCATCGCGTGGCCCCGGCGACCGAGCCGGCGACGGCGGAGCGCGTGCGGCCCAAGGTCTCGCGCCAGACCCTCGTGATGGCCGCCGGTTTCATCGGCGTCGCGGTGGCGGCCGTCGCCGTACTGCTGATCACCCTGCCGCGCCCGGTCAACTGGACGGCGCGGGCCTTCCAACCCCTCACCTCGGAGCGCGGCCTGGAGACCCATCCGGCCCTGTCGCCAGATGGCGGTCAGCTGGTCTACGCCCAGCGCGCCGACCTGCTTTCGCGCCGCGATCTCTACCTGCGCAGCGTGGGGCAGGGGACGCCGGTGCGGATCACCACCGACCCGGCCGACGACCACAGCGCCGCCTGGTCTCCGAAGGGCGACCGGATAGCCTTCGTGCGAACCCCGGCGACCGGCGAATGCAGCATCGTAGTGACGCCGATCCCGCTCGGTCCCGAACGCATCGTCGCCCGCTGCCAGTCCGCGACCTACGCGCGGGTGAGTTGGCTGGACGAGAACACCCTGGTGTTCGGCGACCGGCGGGACGCCGCCTCGATCTGGCGCATCCGGGCGGTGAACATCGAGACTGGCGCGGTGCGCGACCTGACCGATCCGCCGGCCTCGACCCTGGGCGACGGTGATCCGATGGCGTCGCCGGACGGCCGCCATGTCCTCTTCCGCCGGACCCTGATGCACGGGGCCGACGACCTGTTCCTGCTGGACGTGAAGACCGGCCGGGAGCGGGCCCTGACCACCGACGGCTGGAAGGCGCCGGGCTATGTCTGGTCCGCCGACGGCCGCCATGTGTTCTTCGCCTCGAACCGCGGCGGGGCCTTTGGCCTGTGGACGGTCGACACCAAGATCGACGGTCCGCCGCGGCAGGTGAGCCTGGGCCTGGGCCAGATCAGCTTCAGCCGCATGTCCGCCGATCGCCGGAACCGCGTGGCGGTGGAACTGCCGAGCGGCCGCAACAACCTGGCCGTCGTCGCGCCCGATGGACGGGTGCGACCGCTCACCACCGACGACGGCAATGACTGGGACCCGGATGGCGCGGCTGACGGGACCGTGGCCTACACCTCCGACCGCAGCGGCTCCTCGGAGCTCTGGATCACCACGCAGGACGGCCGTTCGGTGCGCCTGACCTCCATCGTGGGCAGCTATGTCCACCAGCCGGCCTGGTCGCCTGACGGCCAGACCATCGCTTTCATAGCCGTGAAGGGACGCCGGGCGGAGATCTACACCGTGGCCCGCGACGGCTCGCGGCTGCGGCCGGTGACCCACGACGGTCTCGACAAGCTGGACCCCGTCTACGCCGCCGACGGGCGCAGCCTGAGCTATGTGGAACGCACGGCGGCCGGCTACCGGGTCATGCGGATCGCGCTCACCCCCGGCGCCGAGCCCCGGCCCCTGCCCGGCGGCGAGGGCTGGCGCGTGCTGCGCGGCGGCGAAGACGGGCGTCTCTACGGCATGCGCGTGGGCGAGACGAGGTTGCGCGCCCTGTCTCCCGGGCGCCCGGTCCCCCCGGTCGAGCTCGGCGGCTACGACGAGTGGGCCGTCGGCCCCGATGGCCTGGTGGTGATGCGCGGCTATCGCGCCTCGCCCTCGACCGTCTGGCTGCACCCGTGGACGGGCGCCCCCCGCAAGCTGGTGGACATCCCCAACTGCTGCGGCTCGGTGGGCGTGTCGTCCACCGGCGCCGTGCTGTTCTCGCAGAGCCAGGACGACCAGGTCGATCTGGGCCTGGTGGACCTGGCGGCGAATTAGGCGCGGCGAGGCAAACTGCGGCCGGTTTCAGGAAGTCTGGTTGAACGGATCGTGCGGCCCCGACTAGGTTCACCGGCATGACCCGCCCGATTCCGCGCCCGTTCGGGCGAAACTATGCCTTCGTCGCCGCCGGCGCCGTGTTCATCGCCCTCATGGCCGCCGCTGGCCTGCGGGCCGCGCCCGGCGTGCTGATGCTGCCGCTGGAGCGCGCCTTCGGCTGGGACCGCGGCACGGTGTCGGCCGCCGCGGCGGTGGGCATCTTCCTCTACGGCCTGACCGGCCCCTTCGCCGCGGCCCTGATGCAGTCGTTCGGGATCCGGCGCACGGTGGCCCTGGCCTTGCTGCTGATGGCGGTCTCGACCGGCCTCTCGTCCCTGATGACCGAGCCCTGGCAGTATGTGGCGACCTGGGGTGTGATGGCGGGCCTGGGTTCCGGGGCGGTGGCCATGGTGCTGGGAGCCACGGTGGTGAACCGCTGGTTCGTGGCGCGGCGCGGGCTGATGATGGGCCTGCTGACGGCGTCCACGGCGACCGGCTCGCTGATCTTCCTGCCGGGCATGGCGATGGTGGCCGAGCAGGGCGGCTGGCGGCCGGTGGTGCTGATCATCGCCGGGGTCATGGCGCTGCTGGCGCCTGTCGTCTGGCTTCTCCTGCCCGAGAGCCCGCAGGCGATCGGCCAGAAGCCCTACGGCGCCTCCGACGACTATGTCCCCATCCCGCCGCCTGCGGCGGGTGGAGCCCTGGCCGTGGCCTTCGGCGCCCTGTTCCGCGCGGCGCGGACCCGGACCTTCTGGCTGCTGTTCGCCGGCTTCTTCGTCTGTGGCCTGACCACCAACGGCCTGGTGGGCGTCCACATGATCGCCATGTGCGCCGACCAGGGCCTGCCGGAAACCCGAGCGGCGACCCTGCTGGCCCTGATGGGGCTGTTCGACCTAGTGGGCACGACCCTCTCGGGCTGGCTCACCGACCGCTATGACCCGCGCAAGCTGCTGTTCGTCTATTACGGCCTGCGCGGGCTCTCCCTGATGGTCCTGCCCTATACGGATTTCTCCATCGTCGCCCTCGGGATCTTCGCGGTGTTCTACGGCCTGGACTGGATCGCCACCGTGCCGCCCACCGTGCGCCTGGCCACCGAGGCGTTCGGCGATCGGGACGGGCCCATCGTGTTCGGCTGGATCGCCGCTGGGCACCAGGCGGGCGCGGCCACAGCGGCGGTGATGGCGGGGGTGCTGCGCGCGTCGCAGGGCCGCTATCTGGAAGCCTTCGTCCTGGCCGGCGTCGCGGCCCTAGTGGCGGCGGTCGCCTCGATCATGATCCGCCGGCAGGTGAAGCCGGCGCTCGCCTAGCGGCGCGAGTCGAGCGCCATCCGCACGGCCAGGGCGCCCAGCACCGTGCCCATCAGCCAGCGCTGGACCATGGCCCAGGTCGGCCGGGTGGCCAGGAACGTGGCCACCGAGCCGGCGGCCAGGATCATCACGCTGTTGCAGGCGACGCTGGCGGCGATCTGGGTGGCGCCCAGGATCATGCCCTGGGCCAGGATGTCGCCGCGCTCCGGATGCATGAATTGCGGCAGCAGGGACAGGTAGAGCACCGCGGCCTTGGGGTTCAGCAGGTTGGTGAACAGGCCCATGGCGAAGAGCCGGGCGTCGCCGTGCGGCTCCAGCTCGCGCACCGCAAAGGGGGAGGCGGCGCCGGGCTTCAGCGCTTGCCAGGCCAGCCACGCCAGGTAACAGGCGCCGGTGATCCGCAGGACGTCGTAGGCGATCGGCACGGCCATGACGATCGCGGTCAGGCCGATCACCGCCGAGACCATGTAGAAGATGAAGCCCGCCGCCACCCCGGCCAGGGACATGAATCCCGCGCGGCGACCCTGGCTGATGGAGCGCGAGATCAGGTAGATCATGTTGGGGCCGGGCGTCATGGCCATGCCCAGCGCGATCAGTCCGAAAGCGATCCAGTCCGTCCAGGCGACCATGCGTCGGCTCCTCTGCTTGGAGCCCGGCTATAGCGGCAGCCTCTGAGTCCCGCGCGCCAGAAATCCCGCGCGGATCGTTAGGCGGCCTCTCAACGGGCGGGAATCTCGATGTCGCAGACGGTGAAGTCGGCGCCCTTGGCGGCGCGGACCTTGTCGACCAGGGCCTTGAAGGCCGGCCCTCGCTCGTCCAGCACCTCGACCCTGGGCCGTTCGGCGGCCGGGATGTCTGCGGCGACGCGGAGCTTGATCATCCGGTCGGGCTTGGCTGGCGGCTCGCCGACCGCCATGGCGCGGATCACCTCGAGGCCCTTCACCGCCCGCCCCCAGACCGTGTAGTCGCCGTCCAGCCGGCGGCTGGCTTCGCGCATGAAGAAGATCTCGCTGTTGGCGGTGGTGATGGCCTCCTGCCGCCCCATGCCGGCGACGCCGGGGCAGTAGGCGCCGCTCGCGCGGCGGCCCAGCGGGTTGGTGTCCAGCAGGTCCTGGGCGCCGATGAATGGCGTCGATCCGACGAAGCCCTCCACCGCGTCGCTGGTGTTGCGGACGATGACATGGGGCTGGTCGGGCTTCAGGCGGAAGGTGAACTCCGGCGCCAGGTCGGGGTGCTTGGAGACCCCGCCGTCCTCGTTGTTCGGGTTGCCGGTCTGGTCGACGAAGTTCTCGATGACCCGGTGGAACAGCAGGCCGTCATAGACCCCCTCTCGGGCTAGCAGCTTGATCCGCTCCACCGCCCTGGGCGCCAGGTCGGGTCGCATTTCCACGAGGATCGTTCCATTGGAGGTCTCGATGACCAGGGTCTGCTCGGGGTCCAGGGCCCGCCAGTCGGCGGCCTGGGCGGGCGCCGAAATCGACAGGGCGGCCATGCAGAAAGTGAATAGACGGAGCATGTTTTCGACTATCGACAAACCGTCGCCTTTCGCAACGGGCCGAGCTTACTAACTTGTAATGCATGCTACCTTGCACTGACCACTACCGTGCGATACACGTTAGCTCGAAGTGGAGGTGCGCGTCGTGGCGGAAGCCGTTCAAGTCCAGCTGAAGAAGGGGGTGCTCGAGCTCTGCGTGCTCGCGCTGCTCTCCCGACAGGACAGCTACGCCTATGAGATCG
>NZ_JAUYOJ010000183.1 GCF_030697925.1 Phenylobacterium sp.
GCGACCGCCCGGCACGAACGGCTCGATCCGCGCCCACTGATCGTCCCGAAGAACCTCGCCTTCCAACACACCCTCCAAAGAGAAGCGTTGAATCAGAACAGCGCCAGTCAGGGAATCCTAAATCGTCACTACCGCCTAGCCTCACGCGTCAACCATTAGGAAAGCCGATCAACTGCAGATTGACTTGCGTTGTGGGATTTCACTGAGCAAGCTTCGACTCAACCCACGCGTAAGTTAGGAGGGTCGGGCATGGTGCGGGCGGCGGTTCTTCGGGAACGCGGCGATGCGACACCCGACCCGCTGCTGACTCTGGTCGAGACCATCGAGGACCTGTCCTCGGCGAGGACCGTCGACCAGGTGGCCGGCGTGATCCGCTCGGCGGCCCGCAGGATCACCGGCGCCGACGGCGTGGCCTTCATCCTGCGCGACGAGGGCAGGTGCTTCTACCTGGACGAGGACGCCATCGGCCCGTTGTGGAAGGGGCGGCGGTTCGACATGTCCGAATGCATTTCCGGCTGGTGCATGCTGAACGCCCAGACCGTGGTCATCCGAGACATCTACCAGGACCCCCGCATCCCGCACGACGCCTACCGGCCGACCTTTGTCAAAAGCCTGGTCATGACCCCCGTGCGTCCCCGCGACCCTATCGCGGCCATCGGCGCCTACTGGGCGAGCGAACGCCAGCCCACGGAAGACGAGGTCGCCAAGCTGCAGATCATGGCGCGGGCCACCGCCACCGCCCTGGACAGCGCGCTGATGTACGCCTCGCTATCGGAGACCCTGGAGCGGCGGAAATTCCTGCTGCGCGAGCTGGACCACCGCTGCAAGAACACGCTGGCTGCCGTGCAGTCGATCGCCGACCAGACCCTGCGCCACGCGCAATCGCCGCGCCATTTCGTCGAGGCCTTCAACGGCCGGCTGGGCGCGCTCTCCAGGGCCCACGAGCTGCTCACCCGCGAGGAATGGGGCCGCGCGCCCCTGGCCGAGGTCCTGGCCCAGACCCTGGCGGCCTTCGGTGGCGTCGATGGCGAGCGGATCAAGGCCGGCGGGCCGCCCATAAGACTGGCCCCGGAGACCTCGGTGGCCATGCACATGGCCTTCCACGAACTGGCGGTGAACGCCGCCAAATACGGAGCGCTGAGCCGCGACTCTGGCCGCCTCGAGGTGGCCTGGACCGTCGAGGCCGGGGCCGATGAGCGGCCCATGCTGGTTCTCACCTGGAGCGAACGCGGCGGACCGCCGGTGACCGCCGAACCCCGGCGCGGCTTCGGGTCCCGGCTGATCGAACAGGGTATCGCCCGCGACCTCAACGGCGCCGCGGTGATCGATTTCGATCCGCAGGGGGTCGTCTTCCGGCTTCGCGCGCCGCTGTCGGACCGGATGTCACGCACATGAATCATCCTCGGGTGATCCTGGTGGAAGATGAGCCGCTATTGGCCCTGATGATGGAGGACCTGCTGATCGATCTCGGCTGCGAGATCGCCGCCTCCTTCGGCTCCCTGTCGCCGGCCCTGGCCTGGCTCGCCGCCCAGGTGCGGTTGCCCGACGGCGCCGTGCTCGATGTGAACCTGGGCGGCGGCGAGACGGTCTTCCCCCTGGCCCTGGCGCTGCGGGCGCGGGGCGTACCCTTCGTCTTCGCCACCGGCTACGGCGTCCTGCCCAGCGAAGGCTTCGACGAGGCGCCGTTAATTCTTAAACCAGTTGACCCCGGTAAGCTGATCCCCGTGATCAAGGCCTTCGGCGCCGCCGCCTGAGGGCCAGGTAACCGGCGGAGTGTTTCCAGTGGGGCGTCGAGCGCCAATCTCCTCGCCGTTGGCAGGGGGCGTCCTCGTGGGACGCCGGGCCCTGCTCACGGGCTTGGCCGGCCTGGCGGCGACCCCCGCCTTCGCGGCGATCCCCGGTCAGTCCTGGCTGGACTATGAGATCCGCCTGCGCGCCCGCCTAGCCGACGCCGGCGCCTTCGATCCCGTCGCCGAGCGCGAGATCCTTCGCCTGACCAACGCCGTCCGCGCCGAGCGTGGCGCGACGCCCTGCGCCTGGAGCGACGAGCTGGCCCTGGCCGCCCGCGCCCACGCCGGCGACCTCGCCGCCCGCGCCTATGTGGAGCATGTGAGCCCGGAGGGCTTCGATCCCAGCCACCGGGTCAGCATCCTGGCGCGCCGGATGATCGGCTCGGCCAGCGAGAACATCGCCTATCGCCGCGCCGACACCCCCACCACGCCTGCCGAGCTGATGGCCATCTGGCGCAAGAGCCCGCCCCACTGGGGCAACCTCCTGCGGCCGACCCACGCCCGGGTCGGGATCGGAGTAGCGGTGCGCGGCGACCGCACCTATGCCGTGGGGCTCTATTCGCGCCCGGACGGGGAGCTCGGCGCGCCGGTGCCCTTCCGCTTGGGCCGCGAGGCCGACCTGGCTGGAGCCATCTCGCAGGCCAGTCCTCATATCGACGGCTTCGCGGTCAGCAACCCGGTCGACACCACGACGGTCCCGCAAATGGCCGAGGGCGCCGCGCCGGTCCTGGCGCCGGGCGTCTACCAGCTGCGGCCGCAGCGGCGGCTGGACGCGCGCCGCTACCAGGTGCTGTGGGGCCCGATCTTCGTCAGGGTCTGAGTCAGCCCAGTAGGGCGTCGAGCTCGGCGCGGACGCCGATCCAGGCCTGCGCCGTGGGATCGATCAGCTCGAAATGTCCTGAGGCCGGCAGGTCGATGACCGTGGCCGGATCTCCCGCCTTCGCCGCCGCGGCGCCATAGGCCTGGCCGAAGCGGCTGGGCACGATGGGATCGAGGTCGCCGGACACGATCACCTGCCGCGCGCCCAGCGGCAGCAAGCGCGGCGGGGAGGTGTCGGCGTAGACGTCGCCGGCGCGCGCCGGGGCGCCGACCAGGGCGTCGATCGTTCCAGGTCCGCCGCAGGCGTCGGGGCCATCGGCATGGTAGGCCTCCAGGTCGATGATCCCGGCCAGGGCCACGGCGCCGCGCAGCTTCAGGGGTTCGGCCGCATGGAGAGGGCTGGTCCTTGCCAGGCGCGGCCGGCCCAGCGCCCAGACCGCCAGATGGCCGCCCGCCGAGTGCCCGGAGACCACCACCCGATCGAGGTCCAGATGGTGCGGCCCGGCCAGGGCCCGGAGGTGGTCGAGGCCGTCCGCCACGTCCTGGAAGCTGCCGGGATAGCCGCCGCCGGCGTGGCCGATCCGGCGGTACTCGATGTTCCAGACCGCCTTGCCGGCGGCGCGCAGGTCGGCTGCCGCATAGTCCATCAGCTCCAGCCCCGGCAGGTCGGCGCGCCAGCAACCGCCATGGACCAACACGACCACCGGATGCGGGCCCTCGCCCTTGGGCAGCCACAG
This sequence comes from Phenylobacterium sp., assembly GCF_030697925.1. Lineage (GTDB taxonomy): Bacteria > Pseudomonadota > Alphaproteobacteria > Caulobacterales > Caulobacteraceae > Phenylobacterium. The sequence goes on from NZ_JAUYOJ010000183.1 coordinate 3,347, forward strand.
CTCGCCGAATTGCAGCGGATCGGCGCCATAGGCGATGCGCAGATCGGCCGGGAGCCGCTCGCGGGCGAGCAGGTCCAGATAGCCGATCGGCGCGGCGACGGCCTCGTTCACGGATTGCCCGCCAGGCCGGCGGCCACCCCGGCGACCATGGTCCGCAGCCAGATCGAGGCGGGGTCGGTCTGGGCGGTGAGGGGGTGGAACACGTATTCCTCGAAGCTTCCCGGATCGATCGGCGGGGCGAGGACCTCCAGGTCCAGCGCCTGCGCCAGCATCACGATCTGACGGCGCGGCACGACCGCGATCAAGTCGGAAAGCGAGACCATGTGCAGGGCCTGCAGGTAGGAGGGCGCGGTGAGCGCGATCCGCCGCGCGACCCTGTGCTCCTCCAGCCAGGTGTCGATCGGATCGACTCGTTGGCCGTAGCCCACCACCGCCACGTGTCCGGTGGCCAGGAAGGTCTGAAGCTCGCCAAGTCGTGGCAGAGCGGGATGGCCCTTGCGCACCGCGGTCGAGTCCGTGTCGCGAAACAGGGTGCGGCGGTGGAAGCCCGGAAAGTCGTCGTCGGCGCAGGCGATGACCAGGTCGATGTTGCGGGCCAGGTCCGGGGTCATCTGGCCGGGGCCGCGCCAGGGCCGCACGTCCAGGCGCACGCCCGGCGCCTGGGCCGCCACCCCGGCCACCAGCGGCGGCAGGATCAGGTCGAACACATGGTCCGGCATCATCAGCGAGAACCGCCGCTGGCTGGTCGCCGGGTCGAAGTCCTCGGCCACGAACAGCCCGCGCACATGGGCCAGGGCCTCGCTCAGCGGCGCGCGCAAGGCGTGGGCGCGGGGGGTTAGCTCCATGCCGGCCCCAACCCGGACCAGTAGCGGATCGTCCATCATCTCGCGCAGACGGCGCAGGGCGTGGCTGGTGGCCGGCTGCGACAGGCCGATCCGCTTGGCGGCGCGGCTGACGCTGGCCTGGCTGAGCAGGGCGTCGAGGGCGACCAGCAGGTTGAGGTCGAGGGCGGCTAAATTCATGGCGTGAACTTCAAATATACAATCAATCGATTGGACGAATTATAGCCGCGAGGCTTAGGGTTTGTCTCACCCAGACATCTTCGAGACCGCCGCCGGACCGGCGGATCCGCGCCCCCATCGGAGCGTGGCGGCACGTCTGGGCCGGAGACACATCGCATGACCGACCCATCTCGCGAGCCACGGGCCCTGACCCTGCGCGTCAACGGCGTGGATCACAGCTTGGCCGCCGAGCCCTGCGCCACCCTGTTGGACGTCCTGCGCGACGGGCTTGGACTGACCGGAACCAAGAAGGGCTGTGACATGGGCGCCTGCGGCGCCTGCACCGTCCTGGTCGACGACCGGCGCATCAACGCCTGCCTCACCCTGGCGGCGATGCAGGAGGGCCGCGAGATCGTGACCATCGAGGGCCTGGCGGACGGCGAGGACCTACATCCGATGCAGCAGGCCTTCATCGCTCACGACGCCCTGCAGTGCGGCTACTGCACGCCTGGCCAGATCCTGTCGGCGGTGGGCCTGCTGGCCGAAGGCCGGGCGGTCGACCTGGCCCAAGTCGCCGAGCAGATGAGCGGCAATCTCTGCCGCTGCGGAGCCCATCCCAACATCCTGGCGGCCATCGCCGAGGTCGCGGGGCTGCGGGCATGAGGGCCTTCGACTATCTGCGCGCCCAGACCGAGGGTGAGGCCCTGGCCGCCGCCGGCCAGGACGGCGCCGCCTTCATCGCCGGCGGCACGGACCTGATGCCGCTGTGGAAGGCCGGCGTCGCCGCGCCTGGCCTATTGATCGACATCGGCCGCCTGCCCCTGGCGGAGGTGACCGCTCGCGACGGCGGCCTGGTGTTTGGGGCCACGGCGCGGTTGGCCGATATCGCCGACCATCCAGAAGTTCGCCGCCGCCATCCGGCCATCGCTCAGGCCATCGAGGCCAGCGCCTCGGGCCAGGTCCGCAACATGGCCACCCTGGGCGGCGCCCTGCTGCAACGGACCCGGTGCGTCTATTTCCGCAGCGGGATCACACCTTGCGAGAAGCTGGAGCCGGGCTCCGGCTGCGCGGCGGTCGCGGGGGAAAACCGGCTGCATGCGATCTTCGGCGGCGGCCCTTCCTGCGTGGCGACCCACGCCTCGGACCTCGCCGTCGCCCTGGTGGCCTTGGACGCCCAGGTGCGGCTGCGGAGCCTGGCGGGCGAGCGGGTGTTGCCGCTCACGGCGCTCTATCTGCCGGCCGGCGAGAGCCCCGCGCGGGAGACCGTGCTGGTACCGGGCGAGATGATCGTCGCCGTCGAGGTTCCCGATGCTGGCGGCCGTTCCCTCTATCTGAAGATCCGCGACCGGGCCTCCTTCGAGTTCGCGGTGGTGTCGGTCGCGGTCGCCCTGGAGGTGGCGGACGGCCGCGTCCAGTCGGTCAGGCTGGCGGCTGGCGGAGTCGGGACCATGCCCTGGCGGCTGCGCGCCAGCGAGGCGGCCCTGACCGGCGCCGAGGCGGGCGAGGCGGTCTTCCGCGCCGCCGCGGGGCTCGCGGCCGATGGCGCGCAGCCGCTCGCCCACAACGGATTCAAGATCGAACTCCTGAAGCGCACGGTGCTTCGGGCGCTCGTCCAGGCCGGAGACCAGACATGAACGACTCCCGATCCGCGCCGCGCCTCGAGGCCCGCCTGAAGGTGACCGGCCAGGCCCGCTATTCGGCTGAGACCCAGATTCCGGGCTTGCTGCACGCGGCGCTGGTGACCGCCCCCATCGCCCGCGGCCGGGTGACGGACATCGACGCCTCCCGGGCCGAGAGGCTTCCAGGCTTCGTCGCCATCATGACCCATGAGAACGCGGCGCCCCTGGCCCGAGCCGCCGCGGTCCTGCACCTGCAGGGGCCGGAGGTGCGCTTCGCCGGCGAGCCGGTGGCCGTGGTGATCGCCCGCAGCCCGATCGCGGCGCGGCGCGCCGCCGCGGCCGTGGACGTCGTCTATGAGGCCGAACCGGCCGCCACCGACTTCGACCTATTCCTGGGGGAAGCCTACGCTCCCAGGACCGCGGGCCGCACGCCAACCGACAGCCTGCGCGGCGATCCTGAAGACGCCTTGGCCCGAGCGCGGGTGAGCCTCGACCTGCGCTACGAGACCGCGGCCAACAACCATCACCCGATGGAGCCCCAGTCGGTGATCGCCGACTGGGGCCCGGACCTGCTCACCGTCTACACCACCACCCAGGCGGTGTTCGCCCATCGCGCGGCCATCGCCGGCGCCTTCGGCCTCGAGGTCGAAAAAGTGCGGGTGGTCTGCGAGTATCTGGGCGGCGGCTTCGGCGCCAAGGGCGGGGCCTGGTATCCCGGCATGATCCTGGGAATCCAGCTCGCCCGCCATGTGGGCGCACCAGTGCGCCTGGAGCTCACGCGGGCCCAGATGTTCACCCTGGTGGGACGCCGGCAGGAGACCCGCCAGCATCTGCGCCTCGGGGCCGACGGCGACGGTCGCCTGACCGCCATCGCCCTCGACACCGTGGCCCCGACCTCGACCTATGCCGAGTACGCCGACGCGGTCGCGACCACGGCCCGGATGATGTACGCCTGCCCCAATGTGGCGACCACGCACCGGCTGGTGCGGCTGAACGCCCCCCAGCCCAATCCCATGCGCGCGCCGGGGGAGGGGCCGGGCAGTTTCGCCCTGGAATCAGCCATGGACGAGCTCGCTCATGAGCTCCAGCTCGATCCGTTGGAGCTGCGGCTACGGAACTTCGCCGTGCGGGACCAGAATGCGGACCTGTCCTGGTCCAGCAACGGCCTGCGCGAATGCTATCAGGTCGGCGCCGAGGCCTTCGGCTGGGCGGGCCGGCCGCTGGCTCCCGGCGCACTGCGCGACGGCCGCCGCACGCTGGGCTGGGGCATGGCCGCGGTCTGCTACCCTGTCTACAGCATGGCCTCGGCGGCCAGCGTCGCGCTGGAGTCCGACGGCGGGATTGTCGTCCGCTGCGGAACCCAGGACATGGGCACCGGCACGATCACCGTGCTGGGCCAACTCGCGGCCGCGATCCTGGATGTGCCGCTTGCCCGGGTGCGGGTGGAGATCGGCGACACCCTGCTGCCCGAGGGCCCCTATTCCGGCGGCTCCATCGCCACGGCCAGCTTCACGCCGGCCGTGGAGGCCGCGGCCCGCGACCTGCGCACCCGGTTGATCACCCTGGCGTCCACCGACCCGGCGTCCAGCCTACTTGGCGAGGCTCAGCCCGATCTCGTTCTCGAGGATGGCCATGTGCGCAGCCTGACCGGCAACCGCTCGGAGTCGCTGGCCGCCCTGGCGGGCCGCGCTGCGCCCGGCGGTCTGGAGGCCTTCGCCCAGACGACGCCCGATCCCGACCGGCCGGTCAGCGCCTTCGGCTTCGGGGCGGTGTTCGCCGAGGTGGCCGTCGATCCGGAGCTGGGTGAGGTGCGGCTGAAGCGCTTGACCGCCGCCTATGCCGCCGGCCGTATCCTCAATCCGCTCCTGGCTCGCAGCCAGTATGTGGGCGGGCTGATCGGTGGGATCGGCATGGCCCTGCACGAGGCGACCGTCGACGACAAGGCTTCAGGCCGCGTGCTCGGGGACAATCTCGCCGACTATCTGATCCCGGTGCAGGCCGACATGCCCGCTTTCGATGTCCACATGATCCACGAGGACGATCCCCACCTGCCCGGCGGGATCAAGGGCATCGGAATGCTGGGCACGGTGGGGACCGCCGGGGCCATCGCCAACGCCGTCTTCCACGCCACCGGGGTGCGGATCCGACGCTTGCCGATCCGGATCGAGGACTGCATCGTTCAAGCTTGAACGAAAACGCCCGGCGCAAGCGCCGGGCGTCGAAAGCTCGATAGGGGCTGTCGCCCTAGGCGGCGACGGCCTTGATCAGGCTCTTGTTCAGGATGCCGATGGCCGCGTCGCGGTCGATGCGCTCGATAGCGGCGACTTCCCGGGCCATGCGGTCCAGGGCCGATTCATAGAGCTGGCGTTCCGAATAGGACTGCTCGGGCTGGTTCTCGGCGCGGTGCAGGTCGCGGACCACCTCGGCGATGGAGATCAGGTCGCCGGAATTGATCTTGGCTTCATATTCCTGGGCGCGGCGCGACCACATGGTGCGCTTCACACGGGCGCGGCCCTTCAGCGTGGTGAGCGCCTGGTTGACCACATTGCCCTCGGCCAGCGAGCGCAGGCCGGCGGTGCGGGCCTTGGCGGTGGGAACCCGCAGCGTCATCTTCTCATGATCGAAGGTGATGACGTAGACTTCGAGCGAATAGCCGGCGACTTCCTGGGTTTCGATCCCCTGTACCTGGCCCACGCCATGGGCCGGATAGACGACATGATCGCCGATGGAGAATTCCAGACCGCTCTTGCTCATTCGCTCAAGTCCTTTCGACTTGGCCGAACCCGTTAAGAAATCTTAACCATTGCGCCACAGGACAAAGGACACCCTCCGCGAAAACCGCGCGGCGCCTTACCCCTGTGGAAACGGATTAGACCTCTAAGACACCCTTCGCCTATGCAAGGCGTACGTCGGCCGGGACGGCTCTTCTGCAGAAACGACGCAGCGCGCGTAAGCGCTCTCGCCACGTCATCTATGACGATAGCATAAAATTCAGCCGATTGAAAGGCTTGGCGCCCTGATTCCGGGCCGGATCGGGCGAGATCAGGAGCCGCGGCCCGGCTTTTCGCTGAAATACTTCTCGAACTTACCGGTTTCGCGCTCGAAAGCCTCCGCGTCCGCGGGGGGCGTTCCCTTGACCGTGATGTTCGGCCAGACCTTGGCGTAATCGGTGTTGATCCGCAGCCATTTGGAGTCCGGCTCGTCCTCGGTGTCGGGCTTGATGGCGTCCACCGGACACTCAGGCTCGCAGACTCCGCAGTCGATGCATTCGTCTGGATTGATCGCCAGGAAGTTCTCGCCCTCGTAGAAGCAGTCCACCGGACAGACCTCGACGCAGTCCATGAACTTACATTTGATACAGGCGTCGGTGACGATGTAGGTCATCGCGGAAATTGAAGCTCCGGCCGCTCTCTTGGGCCGCGGTTTTTCCGGCTCCGGCCCGACATTGTCAATGGTGAGCGCCCACAGGATATCTGCAAGGCCCGATAGCGGTCGCTCAGCTTGCCGGCGTGAGCCGCAAAACCCGCTCCGTCGCGGCCTCCACCGCCTGGCGGGAATAGCTCAGCGGTACGTACTGTCCGGTGACCCATAGCGGGAAGAGATCGTCGAAATGCGGGCTCCGCGGATCGCCGGACTGGCCGGGCGTATTGATCGCCATGCTGTTGTCCCAGGCGCCCACGTCCAGCACCATCCGGAACGAGGCCCCGGAGATCACCCGGTAGTCGGCGGGCCGCCAGGACGCGGCCAGGGGCGACAGGCTGGTCCCGGCCATGGGGGCGGGTCCCACGGTCAGGGTCTCGCGCTGGGCGGGGGCCGCGAGCGGCGTCAGGGCGTGCTCGAAGCGAGCGTGGTGCAGCTTGCCCCAGGCCCAGGTTTCCGGATCGGGACCTAGCTTGCCGGCCACCTCGTCATACGCGCCGATCAGGCTCTCACGCAGCGCGGCGTCGCGGGCGGCAGGGTCCAGGCTGGCGTCGGGATGCTCCAGGAGGTGCATCACCGCGGCGATGTCGCCGTTTCCCATGATGGCGCGGGCGGCCTGCGGCGTCGCCCGGGCGACCACGGCCTTGCCCAGGTGCTTGCCGATCCAGACCTCGTAGAGCGCGGCGCTGGGGCTATCGGCGGCCGTCTGATGGTCCCAGCCGCGCAGCAGGGTAAGCGCGGCGGTCAGCTTCGGGTCGTCGGACTTCAACGGCGCGAGCACGGCCAGCATCCGCCGCGAGGTGATGTCGTAGGGATCGGTCTGCAGGGCCATGGCGTCGGCCAGGGTGAGCTTCGGCTTGGCGGCCAGCACCTCGGCGATCCGCGCCATGCGCGCGCCGTTGGTCCATTCGAACCCGACCTTGCGCTGGGCGTAGGGATAGCCGTCGGGCAGGTTCATCTGGTTGGCCGAGGCGAACCAGCCCGCCGGTGGATTGTGCGCGCTGGGTAGCTCGTCGATCGAGAGGAAGCCCTTCCACTCATAGCGCCCGTCGCCGGGCACCGGCAGCAGGCCGTCCCAGTCCGGCCGCTTCGGGACCTTGCCCGCCGCCACCCAGCCGATGTCGCCGCGGGTGTCGGCATAGACCTGGTTCTCGGAGGGCGCGCCCCAGTTGGCCAGCGAGCCCTTGAACCCATCCCAGGTCTTGGCGGTCATGTAGCCCATGGAGCCGAAATAGGCCGAGGTCCCGGTTTCGCTCCAGACGCTGCGCAGGGCGAAGGCGCGGCCCTTGGCGACGTCCTCCTTCAGCAGGGGGCCATGGCGGGTGAACTTCAGCGTGACCTTGCGCGGCTGGGCTTCGCCCTTGACCGCAATCTCCTCGACCACGGTCTGTACCGGCTCCCATCCGTCGCCGTAGCGATAGGTGTCGCCACGGGTCTCGTAGACATAGAGATCCTCCTGGTCGGCCGGGAAGATGGTCAGGCCGAAGGCGATGGTCCCATTGTGGCCGATGGAGACCCCGGGCAGGGCGGGCTCTCCCGCCCCGATCACCGAAAAGCCCGGCGCCTCCAGATGCACGATGTAGCGTAGCGACGGCGCGCCATGCTCGCGGTGCGGATCATTGGCCAGGATCGGCCGGCCGGTGGCTGTCCGCGCGCCGGAGATCGTCCAGTTGTTGGAGCCGACAGCCTCGGGCGGGACCTCCAGGATGGCGGTCCTGGCCGCGGCGCCGGAGAACTTCACGCCGCTGGTCCCAAGCTGGTAGTCGTCCAGCACGTCGGCGGGGATATCGCAGGGATCGAGGCCCTCTGGGACCTTGGTCTCCCATTTCGGCTCGAGGTGCTTGTAGAGCCGGGCGGCCTCCAGGCCGGCGACGCAAGCGATGCGGGCGCGGGCCACTTCGTTGGGAAGGTTGCGGGTCAGGCCGTGGCTGCGGATGCGGACCACATCCCCGGGCTTCCAGAGATCGGGGGCGGAGCCGGCGATGGTGAACTCCATGGGCAGGGGCCGCTTACCCGCCCGAATCTCGCCGACATAGGCGTTGAGCCCGGCCACGAAGGCTTCCGTGTTCTCCTTCGCGCCGGGACCGTAGGCCGCCCACTCCGGCGCCATGTCGCCGCGATAGAGCAGGAGCCGCGCGGCCCGGTCCTGGGCCACGAAACTTGGCCCGAAGTCCCTGGCCAGCAGGCCCAGGCCGCGCTTGCGCCACAGGTCCACCTGCCAGAGACGGTCGCGGGCGACGTTGTAGCCCTGCAGGAAGAAGGCGTCGCGGACGCTACCCGCATAGATGTGGCTGACGCCCCACCTGTCGATGCGGATTTCCGCGGGCTGGCCGAGGCCGACCACGAGGTGGGGCTCAGTCGGTGGCTCCGCCGCCGCGGTGGTCGAGACGAGGGCGGCGAAAGCGGCGGCGAGGAGCGATTTCATGGGTTCAGGCGTCTCCCGCCCGCGGCGGCCGTCCGAACTCGCGTTCCAGCAGCCGGGCGAAATCGATGGTCGTGCGGTCCTCCAGATACGGGCCCATGATCTGCACCCCGATCGGCAGGCCCGAGGCGCCGCGGCCGATGGGCGCGGCGGTGGCCGGCAGGTGGCCGAGCGTCGCCATACCGGCCCAGGCGAGCTGGTCGAAATAGGGCGTGGGCTTGCCGTTGATGGTCAGGGTCCGCTTGGCGGGGTCGGCCTCCTGTACGTGGGGGAAGGCCGTCGTGCCGAACACCGGGGCCAGAACCACGTCGAAGGTCTTGAAGAGCTCGGCCCACTGGCGGCGGATGAGGGTCTGGGTGTCGAGCAGGTCCATCCAGGCGTGGGCGGAGATGGCGTCGGGCCGCAGTGGCCCACCTCGCGACATGGTGGCGCCGAGGATGCCCATATAGACCTCATGGGACTTGTCGAGGTCCGGCAGCAGGTTGCTGCGGCGCGCCACCGTGGCACCCTGGCGGTCCAGGTGGTTGGCGAGCTCCGTCAGGGCGTGCTTCACCTCCCGGTCCAAAGCTGCCAGCGGATGGCTGTCGAGGATCAGGATCTGGTAGTCGGCCAGCTCGGTGCGCCGTGGGACCGGCAGGTCGAGCAGGTAGCCGGTGGCTTCGTCGCCCACCGGGCCGGCCAGGACGTCCAGGGCCAGTTGCAGGTCCTCGGCCGTGGTGGCCAGGGGCCCGAGCACAGCGATGGGCGTGTCGCCGCCATCGAACCCGGGCGGGGCGTGGCCGCGCTGGGGCACGAGGTTGTAGCTGGGCTTGTGCCCATAGACGCCGCAGAAGGCGGCCGGGACGCGGATCGAACCGCCGATGTCGGAGCCGAACTCCAGCGAGACCAGGCCGGAGGCCAGGGCCGCCGCCGCCCCGCCGGACGAGCCGCCGGGCGAGCGGGTCAGGTCCCAGGGATTGCTGGTGCGCCCATAGACGGGATTGACGCTCTGCCAGTCGGCCAGGCTCACCGGGATATTGGTCTTGCCCAGGATCACCGCGCCGGCCGTCTTCAGCCGCTGGACGCCGACGGAATCGACGGTCGCCTTGAAACCCTTGGCCTCCTCGAAACCCCAGGTGGTCGGCAGGCCGGCCACATTGTGGGATTCCTTGACCGTCATCGGCAGGCCCAGCAGCGGGCGGCGTTCACCCCGCGCCAGGGCCACGTCGGCGGCCAGGGCCGCTTCGCGCGCCCGGTCGAAGTCGTGGACCACCACGGCGTTGATCGGCCCGTCGCGATCCTCGATGCGTTCGACGGCGGCGTCGAACAGCTCCAGGGCGCTGACGTCGCGCCGGACCAGGGCCTCGACCAGTTCGCCAGCCGAAGCGTGCGACGTATCTCGGATCAAGGTCTCGGACATACTGGCCTCCCTTTTCGGCAACGAGACCATCCGTAGTCCTCGGAGTCTAGCCGCTCGGCAGCGCCGAATAGAGCCCGCGCGCCTCGGCCGGCGGGCCGCGGCGTTCGCCCAGAGCCTCCACGGCCACGGCGGTCAGCCTGCCGCCGACGGCGAAAACCAGCTGATCGCCGACTCTCACCGGCCGCGCGCACTTGTCGATGCGGCTCTCGGCGCCGGCGCGGGTGAGCCGCACCTTGCCCTCGTCGACGAACTTGGCGGCCAGCGACCGGGTCTTGAAGAACCGAGCCCGCCAGAGCCACACGTCGGCGCGGCAGCCCTCGCTCATGGGCGCACGGCCTTGGCCTTGCGGCGGCGGCGCGGACGCCGGGCCGGGACCGGCCGGTCCTTGAGCGCCGCCAGGGCCGCGAACGGCGAGGCCATCGGCGTCTCGGTGCGGGCGGAGGGCTTGTCGCCGCGCCGGCGCCACGCCACGGGCTCACCCGGTTGGACCTTGGCGGCGGGGGTAAAGTTGAGTCCGCGCAGGATCGCCGCCGTCTCGGCCGCGCTCCAGCCCAGGGCCTCATGGGCCTGGTCGGTCAGCAGCGAACCCTGGCCCTGGCGCGGGGCGGCGCGCAGCAGGGCGTCGAGCTGCTCCAGCGCCTCGACCGGAACCGCGTGGCCGCCCACGGCGCGCAGGCCGAAGGCCGCCAGGGCGGCGGCCGTGGGCGGAGGATCGGGCAGGGCGCTGACCTTGTCGACCGGCGGGCGCCAGTCGGAGCGGGCCAGGGCCTGGGCGAAGCCCCGCGCCGGCGGGTTCAGCAGGGCCGGCAGATAGAGGCTGAAGGCGCCGAGCTTCACCCCCAGGCCCTTCAGGGCGCGGCGTTCGACCTGGGAGAGCCCCTTGGCCTCGGCGCGGACAACGGCGCGGTCCAGCACCCCGCCGGCCTCGATCAGGCGATAGGCCAGGCCCCGAGCCAGGCCCTTGACCTTGCCGGTCTCCACGGCGCTCTCCAGGCGACGCAGCGGCGCCAGCCTGCGCCCCGCCTCGGAGGCCGCGAAGGCCTCCAGCCGCCGGGCGGCGCGCTCACGGGCCTGCGCCGGACCAAGCTCCCCATAGAGCCGTACCCGCGGGGCGAATCGGGTCCCGCCGGAGATCGCGGCGGCGGCCTCGCCGCGCCAAAGCACCACCCCGTCGGGGGTGACCGCAAAGGCCTCGTCCGGTTCGGCGGCAAGCTTGCCCAGCCGCTTGGCGATCTCGGGGCCTACGGCGGCGACGGCGGCGGCGCGCAGGGCCTTCTCCTCCAGCACCGAGGAGCCCTGGGCCGGCTCGAAGGCGACGCCGGTCAGGCGGCCCACATACTGGCCCTCGACCACCACCTGGCCGTCGGCGCTGACCCCGGCCAGCATCTCGCCGCGAACATTGAGCGCCCGCATCAGGGCGCTGGTCCGCCGGTCGACGAACCGGGCCATCAGCTTCTCGTGCAGGGTGTCGGAGAGCCGGTCCTCCAGGCGCCGCATGCGGTCCTGCCAGTGGCCGGCGTCGGCCAGCCAGTCGGGTCGGTTGGCGACATAGGCGAGCGTCCGCACGCTGGCCAGCCGCGCGGCCAGGGTGTCGATCTCTCCGTCGGTGCGGTCCAGGTGGTGGTGCTGGGCGGCGATCCAGTCCTGGGGAATCTTGCGGTCACGGGTGGTCAGCCAGCCGAAGAACTCGCGCACTAGCCGCACATGCTCCTCGCCGGAGGTCTTGCGGAAGTCCGGCGTCTGGCAGACCTCCCACAGCCGCGTCAGCGCCTGGCGGTCGCGCACGCAGCGCTCGGCCACCTCCGGCTCGCCGGCCAGGATGCGCAGGGTCTTCTCGTCCAGGGCCTCGGCGGCGAGCTTCAGGCCTTCGCGCTCCGGTGGCCGGGCTAGCGAGTCCAGCAGACGGGGCAGGGTCGCGAAATCCAGCCGCGCATTGCGCCATTCGGCGGCCGTAGTCGCCTCGAACCGATGTTCCTGCACCGCCTCGACCAGGTCGGCGTCCATGTCCTCGCACTCGCCGGTGACGCCGAAGGTCCCGTCCTTCAGATAGCGTCCGGCCCGGCCGGCGATCTGGCCGATCTCCTGGGGATGTAGGTAGCGGGTGCGTCGACCGTCGAACTTGCGCAGGCCCGCGAAGGCCACGTGGTCAACATCCATGTTCAGGCCCATGCCGATGGCGTCGGTGGCCACCAGGAAGTCGACCTCCCCGGACTGGTAGAGGGCCACCTGGGCGTTGCGGGTGCGGGGACTGAGCGAGCCCATGACCACGGCGGCCCCGCCGCGCTGGCGGCGGATCAGCTCGGCGATGGCGTAGACCTGGTCGGCGGAGAAGGCGACGATGGCGGAGCGTCGGGGTAGGCGGGTCAGCTTCTTCGGCCCGGCATAGGTCAGGGCCGAGAACCGCTCGCGGGTGACGATCTCCGCGCTGGGCAGCAGCCGGCGAACCAGGGGCGCCATGGTGGCGGCGCCCATCAGCATGGTCTCCGACCGGCCCCGCGCATGCAGCAGGCGGTGGGTGAAGACGTGTCCGCGCTCCGGGTCGGCGCAAAGCTGGATCTCGTCCACCGCCAGGAACTCGACCTCGCGCGACAGCGGCATGGCCTCGACGGTGCAGACGAAATACTGGGCCCGCGGCGGGACGATCTTCTCCTCGCCGGTGATCAGGGCCACGGCGCGCGGCCCACGCAGCTTGACCACGCGGTCATAGATCTCGCGCGCCAGCAGGCGCAGCGGCAGACCGATCATGCCCGAGGCGTGACCCAGCATCCGTTCGACGGCCAGGTGGGTCTTACCGGTATTGGTCGGCCCCAGCACCGCCACCACTCTCGGCGGCGCCGCGCCCGAAGGGCGGTCACTCATATATCGAAGGTGGGATGGGAATCGCCGCTCGGCAAGCGGCGCCGCGCCGCATGTCCCGCCTCAGGCGAAACATGCGGCGGGCGAGGGCGTCAGCCCTTCTTGGTCGCCGCCACGTAGTTGTCGATCACCCGGTCCAGAACGGTCAGCGGCGTGCCGCCGGCCAGCAGGCCCGCGTCGTGGAACTTGCGGATGTCGAACTTGCGGCCGAGCGCCTTCTTGGCGCGCTCGCGGGCCTTCAGCCAGGTCAGCTTGCCGACCATGTAGCTGGAGGCCTGGCCCGGCCAGACGGCGTAGCGCTCGATCTCCGTGATCGCGGCGGCCTCGTGGTCGCCGATGCTGTCTTGGTAGAATTTCAGCGCCTGCTCGCGGCTCCAGCGCTTGGAGTGCATGCCCGAGTCGACCACCAGGCGCACGGCCCGGAAGATGGCGTCGTGCAGCATGCCGATGTGGCCCAACACGTCGTTGTCGTACATGCCCATCTCGACGGCCAGTTGCTCGGCATAGAGCGCCCAGCCCTCGCTATAGCCCGAGAAGCCGATCACCTTGCGGATCAGCGGCAGGTCGCCGGCCTCGTTGTTGAGGGCGAGCTGCAAATGGTGGCCCGGGCTGCCCTCGTGATAGGTCAGGGTGGGCAGGGTCCAGGCCGGGACCTCGGCGGTGTCGCGCAGGTTGATCCAGTAGATGCCGGGGCGCGAGCCATCCAGGGACGGGGAATTGTAGTAGCCGCCGGGCGCGCCGGCCTCGATCGCGGTCGGCACGCGACGGATTTCCAGGGGCGCCTTGGGAAGCTGGCCGAACCAGGCGGGGAGCTTCTTGGTGACGATCGCCATCTGCTCGTTGAGCTTGGCCAGCAGCTCGGCCTTTCCGGCGTCGCTGTTGGGATAGAGCTGCTTGGGATCGGTCCCCATGACCCGGTAGCGCTCGCCGACGGTTCCCTTCGAATAGCCGGCCTTCTTCATCAGGGCGTCGGCCTCGGCGCTGAGGCTCTTGACCAGTTCAAGCCCGGTCCTGTGCACCTCGTCCGGGGTGATGTTGGAGGTCGTGTATTGCTTGAGCGAGACGGCGTAGAACGCCTCGCCGTCCGGCAGGCGCCAGCAGCCGGCGTCATGCATCGCCTTGGCGCGCAGCTCTTTCAGCAGCTCGGCCTGGCGGGCCAAGGCCGGGCGGACCTTCTCGGCGTAGAGGCCCTCGGCCTGGGCGGCCCAGTCGCCCTCGATCTTCTTCTCGCCCGTCCGGCGCACCAGGCTCTTGACCACCGGCGCCTCGGCCGGGGCGCTGGCCAGGAAGGCCTCGAGCTGGGTCAGGGCCTTGTCGAGCGCGAAGTCCGGGGCGAACACGCCCAGGCCGGCGTCGTGGCGCGCCACCTCGGCCTCCTGGTCCAACAGCCGGCCGAAGGCCTCCATCCGCGACATGTAGGCGTCGGCGTCGGACTTGGTCTCGATGACGTGCTGGTTGTCCAGGAAGTCCGGCATCTGCTGGTAGGAGCCGGTGAGCTGGGACAGCACATAGGGCGCGCCGGCGCCCTGGCCGCCATAGTTGAACTGGCGGTTGCCTTCCTCCGCGGTCGCGAAGGTGAACTCGACGGTGTCGTAATTGACCGCGTCCATGCCGGTGAGCTGGCTGCGGTCGATGGCGCGCAGCTCCTTGAGCTGGCGAGTATTATTGGCCTTGTTCTCGGCCAGCGCCGTCAGGGAGAAGTCCGACAGTTCCGACTTGGTCCAGGCCAGGACGCCCTTGTCGATGCCCAGATAGGTCGGCACCTCCGGCTGGCGGCGGAAGGTCTCGGCCATGGCCTTGTCGAAGAAGGCGTACATCTTGGCGGCCTCGCCCGTCGGGGCGGCGGCGAGGGCGAGCTTCGGCGCGGCGGCGGCCAGGCCGAGGGCGGCGGCGCCCGAAAGCAGTTCACGACGGCTGTGCATAGGAGAAGGGTTCCCAAAGGAGTTTGGGGCGCAAGCTATGGTGGAGGCTGCCCACGGGGCAACGCGGCGGCGGGTTAATTCGCCGTAATGCGACCGCTGCGTCAGAGGTGACGATCGAAATCCATCTGCTGATGCAGGACGCGGACGACGTCGACGCTGCCGTGGGCCACCCGATAGAACAGGACGTGGGATCCGCAGTTGAGCTTGAAATACCCCGGTCGGATATGATCGCACGGCCGGCCTCGCCTCGGGTCGGTCGCGATTGTCTCGATCACCTGCTGCAGGTTGCGAAGATAGGCTTCCGCTTGGTCTAGTCCCCACTGGCTCCGGCTATAGGTCCAGATGCCCTCGATGTCGGTCCGGGCGCGTGGTGAAAGGACGTAGGCGGTCATCCGCCTTTCGTCTCGTCGCCCCGTTTGTCCGCGATGAACGCGTCGAAATCGAACGGCGCGGACGGGCCGCTTTCCTCGCCTTCCATCAATGCCGCGCGAAGGGCGCCTAGATGGGTCTCGCGCTCTTCAAGCAGCCGCAGGCTGGCGCGCACGACCTCGCTCGCCGATCCATAGCGCCCGTTGGCCACCTCGGACTCGATGAAGGCGCTGAAGTGATCGCCAAGGCTGAAAGACGTGTTCTTTCCCATGCGGTGACTTGTACCAAAATCTGGTACTTTGGCAATGGCCATCTAGTCCAGCGTTCGCCGATACCGCGCCATGGCGAGCGCCGTGACCACGCAGACGAAGGCGACCAGGGCCAGCAGTTCGCGCCACATGTCCTCGACCCCCTGGCCCTTCAGCAGGGCGCCGCGCACCACGCGCAGGAAGTGGGTGACCGGCACCACTTCGCCGATCGCCTGGGCCCAGGCGGGCATGCCGCGGAAGGGGAACATGAAGCCCGACAGCAGGATCGAGGGCAGGATATAGAAGACGCTCATCTGCATGGCCTGGAGCTGCGAGCGCGCCAGGGTCGACATGAGGAAGCCCAGGGCCAGGGAGCCGACGATGAACAGGCTGATCCCCAGGGTCAGCCCGACCCAGCCGCCCAGCATGGGCACGTCGAACAGGAAACGGGCCAGCAGTAGGATGATCAGGGTCTGGACGACGCCCACCACCACATAGGGGGCGAGCTTTCCGACCATGACCTCGAGGGGTTCCACGGGTGTGGCCAGCAGGCTCTCCATCGTGCCCCGCTCGGCCTCGCGGGTGACCGAGAGCGCGGTCATCATCACCAAGGTCATGGAGAGAATGACCCCCAGTAGGCCCGGGACGATGTTGTAGGAGGTGATGGCCTCGGGGTTATAGCGGCGGTGGACGACGACCTCGAAGGGAGCCGGGTTCCCGGCGCGGTTCCTGAGCGCGCCTTTCAGGTCGTTGACCAAGGCTTGGTTGGGCAAGGCGGCCAGGGCCGCCACGGCGGCGCCGGTGGCCGAGGGGTCTGCGGCGTCCACCTCGATCAGGATCTGGGCCTTGTCGCCCCGCGCCACGCGCCGGGTGAAGTCGCCGGGGACGGTGATGGCGAACTGCACGTCGCCGCGCCGGACCATTTCGTCCAGCTCGGCGGGCGAGCGGGCATGGGCGACCAGGTCGAAATAGGCGCTGTTGTGCAGGGCCGAGGTGATCGAGCGGGCGAAGACGCTGTCTTCCTGCACCAGCAGGGCGGTGGGCAGATGGCGCGGCTCGGAGTTGATCGCGTATCCGAACAGCAGCAACTGGACCACCGGCAGCCCCAGCATCATGGCGTAGGTGACCCGGTCGCGGGTGAGCTGCTTGAACTCCTTGACCATCACCGCGAAGACCCGGGTGGGGGAGAAGCCGTTCATCGGAAATTGTCCTCCGACTGGTCCATCAACCGGATGAAGACGTCCTCCAGGCTGGGCTCGACCTGCGTCCAGCGGAACGGCTCGCGGCGATAGGGGGCGATGGCGGCCTCCAGGGCCGCGCGCTCCGTGCCCGAGACGTGCAGGGACTGGCCGAAGGGTGCGGCCATCTCGACGCCGTCGCGCTTGGCGATCTCGGCGGCGAGCCGGTCGATGCCGGGCCCCTCGCCGTTGAAGGTGACGAGCTGGGTGTCGGCGATGACCTGGTCGGCCGTGCCGCGGGCGATCAGCTTGCCGTAGGCGATGTAGGCGATCTCATGACAGCGCTCGGCCTCGTCCATGTAGTGGGTGGAGACCAGCACGGTCAGGCCCTCGGCCGAGAGGGCGTGGATCTCGTCCCAGAAGGTGCGCCGCGCCTTAGGGTCCACCCCGGCGGTGGGCTCGTCCAGCAGCAGGAGCTTGGGCTCGTGCAGGGTGGCGGTGGCGAGCGCCAGCCGCTGTTTCCAGCCGCCGGAGAGGGAGCCCGCGAGCTGGCTGCGCCGCTCGATCAGGCCCAGGCGCTCCAGGGCGGCATCGACGCGGTCCTTGCGGTGGTCGAGGCCGTGGACGCGAGCGGAGAACTGCAGGTTCTCCTCCAGGCTCAGGTCCTCGTAGAGCGAGAACTTCTGGGTCATGTAGCCGGCCCGGCGCTTGATCAGGTTGGCCTGGGTGATGATGTCGAGGCCGAGCGCCGTGCCCTCGCCGCTGTCGGGGGTCAGCAGGCCGCAGAGCATCCGCAGGGTGGTGGTCTTGCCCGAGCCGTTGGGGCCGAGGAAGCCGCAGATCCGGCCTTCCTCCACCTGCAGGGAGACGTCCTGCACCACGTGCTTGTCGCCGAAGCTCTTGTTCAGGCCGCGGACGTCGATGGCGAGGGTCATTTGCCGGCGCCTATTGGTTCGACGTCCACGGGCTGGCCGGGATTGAGCCGCGCCGAGGGCCTGGCCTCCACCAGGTAGACCAGCCGGTCGCGGGCGTCGCGGCTGTAGATGATCGGCGGGGTGAACTCGGGCCGCGGGCTGATGAAGGTGATCTTCGCCGTCAGTCCGGCCTGGCAGCCGTCGCAGGTGAAAGCGACCACGCCGCCGGGCCGATAGGCGGCGATCTCGCGCTCGGGGACGAAGAACCGCAGCTTGATCCGGTCGTCGGGCAGCAGGGCGACAATGGGCTGGTTGGCGGGCGCCCATTCACCCTGCTGGAAGAACACCTCCTCGACCCGGGCCGCGCCGGGGGCCAGGGGGGCGATGTCGGTCAGCCGCGCGTCGGCGGCGCCCAGGACCGCGCCGGCCTGTTCGACCCGCGAGTCGGCGGCGCGGATCTGGTCCTCCCGGGCGCCCAGGGCGGCGGCCTGCCGCTGGCGGCGCGCGGCGGCGAGCTGGGCGGCCGCCGCCTCATAGGCCGCCTGGGAATCGTCCAGCCGAGCCGGGGCGTAGATGCCCTGCCGCACCAGGGGTCGAATCCGGCGCAGGTCGGCGGCGGCGTCGCGCAGACGGGCGTCGGCCGCGGCGATATTGGCGTCGAACACCGCGAGTTCCACCGCCCGCTGGCCCTTGCGGGCGTCCTGGGCCTGAGCCTGGGCGGTCTCGACCTCGGCCCGAGCCTGGTCGCGCTGGGCCTTGAGCTGGGCCGGGTCGACCACGAACAGGCGCTGGCCGGCGGCGACCCGGTCGCCGCGCTGGACGAACACCTGGTCGACGCTGCCGGCCACCGGGGCGGCCAGATAGAGCGGCTCACCCTCGACATAACCGGTGAGGGTCTTGGGCTGGGAGAGCCGGGGCGCGACCCAGATCACGGCGACGATGGTCGCGGCGGTTAAGAGCAGGCCTCCGACCAGCAGGCGTTGCGGGTTCATGCTTGGGCCTCCGGCTGGACGAGCATGCCGTGCAGCCACAGTTCGGCGTGCTGCCTGGCGAGCGCCGGAATGTCGAAGGGCTCGGCGCCGACCGGCTCGAAGGTCTCGCGCCAGATGACGCCCACCAGCATGGGGGAGATTAGAGAAAGGGCGTAGTGGCGCGGATCGCCCGGCCGCAGTTCGCCGCGCGCCTGGGCGGCGGTGATCGCCTGGGTCATGGCGCCGAGCGCCGGGCGGACCAGGGTGTCGTGCCAGGCCCGCGCCAGTTCCGGGAAGTTGCGCGACTCGCCGACCACCATCTTGACGATGCCGCCGATGGGGGTGGTGGCGAGCATCTGGCCGAGCACGCCGATCGCCCCGCGAATGAGGTCGGGAAATGAGTCCGGATGTGCTGCGATATTGGCCTGGATCAGACCCAGGTTGGGCGCCACGCCCATTTCGACCACCGCGCGGAAAATGTCTTCCTTGGTGGCGAAGTAGAGATAGATCGCCCCTTTCGAGACCCCCGCGCGGGCGGCGATATCGTCCAGGCGCGCCGCGGCGAACCCCTTTTCCGAGAAGATCTCGAAGGCGGCGGTGACGATCTCGTCGGGCCGCTCCGCCTTGCGCCGCTTGAATTTTGGTCCGCCCGCCGGGAGCATGTCGTGGTTCCTAATAACTGACCGGTCAGTTATTAATATGCCCGAACCGACTCCTGCGCAAGGGGTTGCTGGAGGGCTGGCCGCCGTTAACTACGGTCAAGCTGAGCCCAGACCCCGCCGCAACCATGTCACCAAACGGCCGTTTTAAGGCGTCAGCACGCACCGACGCCGGAGAGATCCGAAGGCCGGATTGGCGTGCCGAGACCCTTGAGGGAGAAAAAGATGAAGACCAGGAAGACGAACGTGGTGGTGATGGGCGCGTTGCTGTTGGGCGCGCTGAGCCTCGGCGGCTGCGCCACCAAGAAGTACGTCAATGAGCAGGTCGGCGTTGTCGACACCAAGGTCGCGGTTCACGAAACCCGCATCGGCGAGCTGGACCGGACCTCCCGTGAAGCGCTGGAACGCGCGGTCGCCGCCGGCAAACTGGCCGAAGGCAAGTTCATGTACACCGTGGTCCTGTCGGACGACGCGGTGAAGTTCCCCCTCGACAAGGCGACCCTGTCGCCCGAAGCCGAAGCCCGGATCGCCGCCCTGGCCGAGCGCCTGAAGGCCGAAAACCGCAATGTCTATGTCGAGGTTCAGGGCCACACCGACGCCACCGGCACGAACGCCTATAACGAGCAGCTCGGCGCCGACCGGGCCGAGGCCGTGCGCCGCGCCTTGAACAAGCAGGGCGTCGCCCTGAACCGGATGTCCTCCATCTCATACGGCGAGGAAGTTCCGGTGGCCCCCAACAACGATCGCGCCGGCCGTTCGGCCAATCGTCGCGTGGTTCTGGTGGTGCTGAGCTAGCAAGGCGGGAGGCCCGAGGTGTGGGCCTCCCCGCTTCCGCGGCGGCTTGGAGAGTCGCGGTTAACGCGAACAGGGGAACCTGCGGAACACGGCCGAAACGAACCGTGACCGAATCAGCGACTCCGCTCGATTCAGCCTTTGTTCCCTACAAGCTATTGTATCTCAAAGGCCCCGAGGCACAAACGCGTTCCAGTCCAGCTTGCGGTTTTTTGGCCTTCTGGGCCCAAGATGACCGCTTCCGTGGCCGGTCCGCCTTGACGCCGGACGCAGCCTTCGCCTATATCGCCGGCTCTCGCGCGGGTCCGCCCGCCGCATCCTTATTTCTCGCGTAGGTCAGAAGCCATGTCGCGTCGTTGCGAACTCACCGGTATCGGCCCCATGGTCGGCCACAATGTGAGCCACTCGAATATCAAGACCAAGCGCCGGTTCCTGCCTGCGCTGGCGCCCGCGACGCTGCAGTCGGACGCGCTGGGTCAGACCTTCCGCCTGCGCATCACCAACGCGGCCCTGCGCACCCTGGACTTCCGGGGCGGCCTGGACGTGTTCCTGATCAAGGCTCGCGACGAGAACCTCTCGCCGCGCGCGCTGAAGATCAAGAAGCAGGTGAAGGCCAAGCTCGCGGCGCAAACCGCCGCCGCCTGAGCTCAATCTCGTCGGATTTCGAAAAGGCCGTCCCTCGGGGCGGCCTTTTTGTTTTGACGGGCGCCCTGGCGCGTGGAGTGCTTGAGCCTATGTCTGCGTCGAGCAGACCTGGAGAGGCGTCGCCATGATCCCAAGCAAGACCGTCGCGGCCCTGGCCGCCCTCATCGCCCTGGCCGGATGTTCGCCGAAGAGCGAGCCCGCCGCCCCGGCCGCCCCGCCGGCGGCCTCTCCGTCCGCCGATGTCTTCAACTTCAAGATCGGCGCGCTCGACGCGACGGCGCTGAAGGATGGCGATCTCCTGGTCCCCAATGACGGCAAGACCTTCGGGGTCGGGCGTCCCATCAGCGACGTCACCAACCTGCTCAAGGCCGCCGGACAGCCGACGGATATCCTCAACCTCAGCATCCAGCCGCTGCTGGTGCGCGGCGAGGGCAAGATCCTGCTGTTCGACGCTGGCGCGGCCGGGGTCTCGTGGGCTCCGCAAGCCGGCAAGCTCGCCGCGCCGCTCCGCGCCGCTGGGGTCGAACCCGCCCAGGTCACCGACATCTTCATCTCGCACAGCCACGGCGACCACATCGGCGGCCTGGTGCTGGGAAGCGGCCTGCTGGCCTTCCCCAACGCCGCGATCCATATCTCCGCCCCCGAGTGGCAGGCGATGCAGGCCGACGCCAGCCTCGCGCCCACCGTCGCCGCCATCGCCCCGAAGATCGCGGCCTTTCAGCCCGGCGCTGTCATCCTGCCGGGCCTGGTGACCGCCGTCGCCGTGAAGGGCCACACGCCGGGGCACAGCGCCTACGAGATCGCCTCGGGCGACGAACGGCTGCTCTATATCGGCGACGCCGCCCACCATTTCGTCGTTTCGGTGCGCAAGCCCGACTGGACCATCGACTATGACGGCGACGCGCCCACCGCCCAGGCCAGCCGACGCGCCCTCTTCAAGCGCGCCGCCGAACAGAACCTGCGCCTCTATGCGCCGCACTTCCCGTTCCCAGGCGTGGGACGGGTCCGCGCCGAGGACGACGGCTTCGTCTGGGTCCCCGAATAGGCGGCCTTACGGCTTCCAGTCGAACGCCAGCAGCAGGGTTCGCTGGGCGTTCTGAAAATTGTCGTCCGACAGCAGGTAGAATCGGATGGTTCCGTCCTTGGCCGGAACCGCCGCCAGAGCCTCGAAATTGTCGACCGTGAGCGGCCGGGCCAGGTCCAGGCGGGCGACCTCGGCCCGGTCGTCTCGCACGACCAGGCTGATCCGGCTGCCGCGGGCGGCGTCCCAGGCGCGGAGCAGCCAGGCGGTGCGGCCCTGCGGCAGGCGGGCGACCGCCACCAGGCCGAACTCCGGCGGCTTGGCGATGACCGGACCCGGCGCGCAGCTGGTCGAGACCCGGCAGGCCCAGGTCTGGCCGCTCTCCTCGGCCCCGGCGACATAGGCGTCGGCGCCCGAGGCGGGGTCCGGGCCCAGGGCTTCCAGCCCGCCGTTGTCGGGGAAGGCCGCCTGCGGCATAGGAGCCGGCCGCGGCGGGCCGCCGGCGACCGGATAGAGCCAGATGCGATGGCGCTGCTCGAAGCTGACCAGCAGGTCTCCGCCCGCCAGCAGGGCCAGGCCTTCGGAATCGCCCGCCTGCTTGCCCTGCAACGGCTTGCCGTCGGGATTGGTCAGGGCCGCGATGCGTCCGTCCGTCAGGCCGACCAGCCGGCCGGTCTTGTCCAGCACCAGCCGAGCCTTGATCAGGTCGCCCTCGTCGCTGACCGTGGTCAGCGTACCGCCGGCGCCGACCGCCAGGTCGGACAGGCCATGGAAGCGGGCGGTGTCGGACGAGGACAGCACCAGGCCGCCGGCGTAGCGGAACGCGCCGATGCGGTCCTGGGCCAAATCCTGCGGGTTCAGGGCGACCGCCGTCGCGGCGATGGTGATCCCAGGTCCGGCCGGGACCGGTGAGGCGGGCAGGGTCGCGGGCTGGGCGCAGGCCGAAAGCGCGAGCGCCACGGCCAGGACCAGCCCGGATCTCACGCGACGGCTCTCCGCACTTCCTTGAAGGTCGAGCGCCGGGCGGCAGGCCCCTGCGGCCCCTGGGTGTTGGGCGGCGGCTGCAGCAGGTTGGCGTTCTTGCGGGTGACCCGGCGGACCTCTTCGTCGAACAGTTCGGCCAGCTGATCGACGATGGCCCCGGCCAGCTGCTCCACGTCGACGATGGTCACGGCGCGGCGATAATAGCGGGTCACGTCGTGGCCGATGCCGATGGCGATGAGCTGGACCGGGCTCTTGGCCTCGATCTCGCCAATCACCTCGCGCAGGTGGCGCTCCAGATAGTGGCCGGAGTTCACCGACAGGGTCGAGTCGTCAACCGGCGCGCCGTCGGAGATCACCATCAGGATGCGGCGTTGTTCCGAGCGGCCCATCAGCCGCTGGTGCGCCCACATCAGGGCCTCGCCGTCGATGTTCTCCTTCAGCAGCCCCTCGCGCATCATCAGGCCGAGGTTGCGGCGCGCCCGGCGCCACGGGGCGTCGGCGGACTTGTAGATGATGTGGCGCAGGTCGTTCAGCCGGCCGGGCTGGGCGGGCTTGCCGGCCTTCAGCCAGTCCTCGCGGCTGGTCCCGCCCTTCCAGGCCCGGGTGGTGAAGCCGAGGATCTCGGTCTTCACGCCGCAGCGCTCCAGGGTGCGGGCCAGGATGTCGGCGCAGACCGCCGCCACCATGATCGGCCGGCCGCGCATGGAGCCGGAATTGTCGATCAGGATGGTGACCACCGTGTCGCGGAACTCGGTGTCTTCCTCTTCCTTGAAGGCCAGCGAGGCGGTGGGATCGGTGATCACCCGCGTCAGGCGCGCCACGTCCAGGATCCCTTCCTCCAGGTCGAAGGTCCAGGAGCGGTTCTGCTGCGCCATCAGCTTGCGCTGCAGCTTGTTGGCCAGGCGCGAGACCACGCTGGAAAGGCTGGCCAGCTGCTGGTCGAGATAGGCGCGCAGCCGGGTCAGCTCCTCGGCGTCGCACAGCTCCTCGGCGGCCACCACCTCGTCATGGGCGGTGGTGAAGATCTTGTAGGTGGCCTGCTTGCCCTCGCCCTTGAGATCGGGACGGGCCGGCTGCTCGCCGTCGCCCATCTCGGGCGGCTCGTCGCTGTCCTCGGCGTCGGAATCGTCGTCGGCCTGCATGGCCTGGCTGTCGGCGTCCTCGCTCTCGCGATGGCTCGCTTCGCTGTCGTCCATGGAGGTCTGCTGCGGCGACTGGCCCTCGCCGTCGCCCTCGTCGCCGTCATCGCTGGCCTCGCTCTCACCCTCGTCGCCCTCCTCGTCCTCGTCGGACGGGTCGGGGGCGTCGGAGAGGTCGTCGCCCATGGAGAGGTCGCGCAGGATGGTCCGGGCGATCCGGGCATAGGCCTTCTGGTCGTGGAAGACGTCGGCCAGCTTGTCGAGGTCGGGGCCGGCCTTGCTCTCCACCTCGGCGCGGAACAGGTCGACCAGGGCCTTGGCCATGGCCGGCGGCGGCTCGCCGGTCATCCGCTCGCGGGCCAGCAGGCCGACCACGTCGGCCATCGGCGGATTGGCCAGGGCCTCCAACTGGTTCAGCGGCTTCTTGGCCCAGGCATGCTCGTGCACCGCGCGCAGGTTGTCCTTGACCCCGCCAAGGGCGTTGGCGCCGACCGCTTCGATGCGGGCCTGCTCCAAGGCGTCATAGACCGGCGCGCCCAGGGCCGAGGCCGGCCGCGCCTTGCTGTGGGCCGCGACATCGTGGTGGGCGATGCGCAGGGCCATCTGGTCAGCCAGGCCCCGGATGCGCGAGGCGTCGGCCGGCGTGAGGTCGCGCGGGGGGTGCGGCAAGACCGCGCGCTTGCCGGTGAGTTGCGGACCTTCCCCGGAATAGACGATCTCCAGGTCGGGCATCTCGGCGAGCGAGCGCGCGGCGTTGGCCAGCGCGCGTTTGAAGGGCTCGATAGGGCTTTCCGGATTCTTCGCCATGGTCCCTTCGTCATAGCGCGGGGGCGATGGGGGAGGGAAGGGTCCCGTGGCGTCAGTGTCGCACCCACGATGGAACGTCACTCTCCATTTACACATTCACGTAAGGGTTGCGTAGAGTCCTTGCGCATTGATTGGGAGAGAAGCTTGACCGCGGTGGCCTGTCTCAGAGTGGCCGTCGAAGCCGACCGCACCGGCATCCCCGCGGCGACGCTGGGTCCGCTGGTGGCCAAGTTCGCTTCGGCCTATCTCGAGAGCCGCTGGCTATGGCCGCGCAAGTTCGCGCCGCTCACCCATTACTCCTTCCTGCTGACCGATCCGGGTTCCGACGAGATGAACGTGGAGGAGCTCGCCCGGCTGTCGGACGAGCTGCAGATCAAGCTGTTCGGCGAGGCCGAGGATGGCGAGGTCGGCCTGTTGCTGTTCGAGGGTCCCCCCGAGGCGGTGACCGCCTTCGCGGCCCTCGACGCCGCCACCGTCGCCCGCGCGATGACCGATCCCAGCCTGCTGCCGCCTGGCGGCCGGCTCAGCCGGATCGAGACCGCCGAACAGACCGCGGCGCGCACCGCCAAGGAGGCTCCCCCGCCGCCGTCGAAGGTCTCGCGGCCGAGCGGCCCGGGCTGGGTCGAGCAGCATGTCATGATCGGCCAGGACCCGATGGCCGACGCCGCGGCCCTGCTGAAACAGGCCCTGCCTCAGCTCGTGGGTTTGCAGGGGATCTATTTCACGCCGCGCGGCCTCTTCGTCGGCGACGTGGTGAGCTCGACCCCGGGAACCGCCCGGACCCACCTGACCCTGGTGGAAGGCGCCGACCACATGCCCCGCGAGCCGGAGGCCTTCGACCGCGACTGCGTCGAGGCGGCCCTGGGTTATCTGGAGCCGCCGGGCGTCACCGGCATGCTCTACCTGCCGATCTGCTACTCCAACATCATCCGGTCCAGCTCGCGCGCCGACTACGAGACCATGCTCCAGACGCTGCCGTCGGACCTGCGACCGCAGCTCGCCGCGGCGGTCTACGACGTGCCGCGCGACCCGGCCTTCACCGCACTTCGCCAGCTTCGCACCACGCTGGAGCGCTATTTCATCAAGATCGACCTGCGCACCCCCGACCCCGGCTTCGAGGTCGAGAAGCTGCCCCACGAGGCGGTGACCAGCGTCACCCTGGTCCTGCCCGAAGGCGACACCAGGACGAGGCTGGTCGCCCTGCGCCGCTTCGCCGAACGGCTTACGCTATTCAAGCAGAAGCGGATCTGGGCGGCCGTCACCAACGTCCGCAGCAGGACCGAGCTGGACGCCTGCATCGGCTTCTCCATCCCGTTCGTCACTGGGCCGGCCATCTGCCGCCTGCAGACCGAACCGGTCGGCGGGCGGATGCAGGACATCCGCGCGCTGCCCGTCCTGGCCGCCTAGGTTCGTCGAAATGGTGGCCTAAGCCACCCGAACCCGGGCCGTGCTTTCAGGCAGGTCCTGGCCGAAGGCGCGCTGGTAGAACTCGGCGACGGTGCCGCGCTCCAGCTCGTCGCATTTGTTCAGGAAGGTCATCCGGAACGACAGCGCCAGGTCGCCGCCGAAGATCTCGGCGTTCTGGGCCCAGGTGATCACCGTCCGCGGGCTCATGACCGTGGAGATGTCCCCGTTCATGAAGGCGTTGCGGGTCATGTCGGCGACGCGGACCATGGCCGCGATCGTGCGCTTGCCCTCGGCGTTGTCGTAGTGCGGCGACTTGGCGAGCACGATCTCGGCTTCCACGTCGTGGGCCAGGTAGTTCAGCGTGGTGACGATCGACCAGCGGTCCATCTGACCTTGGTTGATCTGCTGGGTGCCGTGATAGAGGCCCGTGGTGTCGCCCAGACCGATGGTGTTGGTCGTGGAGAACAGCCGGAAGAACGGGTTGGGCCGGATCACGCGGTTCTGGTCCAACAGGGTCAGCTTGCCCTGGGCCTCCAGGATGCGCTGGATCACGAACATCACGTCCGGGCGGCCGGCGTCGTATTCGTCGAACACCAGGGCCACCGGCCGCTGGATGGTCCAGGGCAGGATGCCTTCGCGGAACTCGGTGACCTGCTTGCCGTCCTTCAGGACGATGGCGTCCTTGCCGACCAGGTCGATGCGGGAGACGTGGCTGTCCAGGTTCACCCGGATCAGCGGCCAGTTGAGGCGCGCGGCCACCTGCTCGATGTGGGTCGACTTGCCCGTGCCGTGATAGCCCTGGACCATCACCCGGCGGTCGAAGGCGAACCCGGCGCAGATGGCCTTGGTCGTCTCCGGATCGAACTTATAGGCGGTGTCCAGATCGGGCACGTGGGCGTCGCGCGTCGAGAACGCGGGCACGGTCATGTCGCTGTCCACGCCGAAGGCCTCGCGAATGGAGACCTTCCTGTCCGGGACCAGCGCGATCAGCTTGTCGTCTTGGGTATCGGCGAAAGAAGTCATGGCGGGCTTCGATTACAGGGTTACGCGGTCAATGCAAACGGCAGTTTACGGGCTTTGGGCGACTTCAGCCCTCGGTGTGGCTCAGGCGCTTTCCGCATCCTGCCGCAGCTTCCGTGGGGTCAGTCCCCACCAGGCTTTGACCGCGCGGGAGAAGGCGCTCTCCTGGGAATAGCCCAGGCCGCGGGCCAGTTCGGCCAGCGACAGGCGCGATTGGGTGAGCAGCAGCATGGCCTCGCGCATTCGCGTCTCGTCGCGGAGCTGCGAAAAGCTGACCCCCGCCTCCGCCAATCGCCGTTGCAGGCTGCGGACCGACAGGCCCAGCTCGTGGGCTGCCACCGAGGCGGTGGCGGTCTCGAATCCGGCGCGGCGGATCACCGCCTGGACGTGGGCGCAAAGGGCCTCGTCGCGATCCTGGTCGCGCAACAGGCCCTCAGCATAGGCCATGTTCAATTCCAGCAGGCGCGGATCGGCGCCGGGGATCGGCCGGGTCAGGTCCTCCCGCGCGAAGATCAGGCCGGCGCGGGGGGCGAACTCCACCGGAAGTCCCAGGAAGTCCTCGTAGACCGCTCGCGGCGCCGGGGCGCTCGCCATCAGCACCACCCGCCTGGGCCGCACGCCCGAGCCGTTCAGTCCGGCGCGACGGCCGGCGGTGGAGCCCAGCACCGACTCGACTTGCAGGCGATGCACCTCCACCGGGCTCGCGGCGGGGACATAGTTCAGCCGGAGGCCCTCGGCCTCCTGGACGGCGTGAAAGACGCCGCTGTTGCTGACCAGCTGCTGGTAGCGGAGCAGGCGGGTGAGCGCCTCGCCGACCGTGGCGCTGTGGGCGCCGATGATCGCCACCACGTTGGTGGCCTGCACCGGCAGGCCCGCGCCGACCTTGAAGCCCAGCAGGGGATCGGGGTGCAGCACGGCCGCGCGCCGCCACAGCCGCCGCGCTGAGGCCACGTCGACGCGGGAGTCGCGGGCGACGATGCCCGCCTCGAAGCCGCGCAGGCCATGGGTCAGGGCGCGGCGGTCCAGGCCTTCGCGGACCAGGCCGTCAAGGGCCGCGTTCATCCAGCCCGCCATGATCGTCGAGGCGCCGCGCATGAGCCGACTAGAGACCATGCGCCAGCCAGAGCCAAGTCCTGTGGCGCGCAATGTCAAATCTTCGGCGCGCAGGGCCAAGCCGACCAGCCTAAGGTGAGCTTCGAACCGGAGGAAACGTCATGGGCCAGGTCGCCGAGATCGTCGTCACGCCGCAGGAGACCGGCTTCGGCGCCCGGATCGAGGGCGTGGACCTGTCGCGGCCGCTGCCGCCGGCCGTGCTCGCCGCCGTGAAGGCCGCCTGGGCGCGGCATTCGGTGGTCGCCTTCCCGGGCCAGCCGCTGTCGCTGGAGGCCCTGGAGGCCTTCACCCAGACCATCGGTCCCTTCGGGGTCGATCCCTTCATCGCCCCTATGCCCGGCCACCCCAACGTCCTGGAGCTGCGCCGCGAGCCCGACGAGAAGGCGACCAATTTCGGAGCGGGCTGGCACTCCGACTGGAGCTTCCAGAAGACGCCGCCGGCCGCCACCCTGCTGCGCTCCCAGGTGATCCCGCCGGTGGGCGGCGACACCCTGTTCGCCGACTGCTCACGGGCCTACGAGGCCCTGTCGCCGGTGATGAAGAAGATGCTGGAGGGGGTGCGGGCGGTGCATTCGGCGACCCGCGCCTACGGGACCCAGGGGATCTTCGCCAAGGAGACCGCCAAGCGGACCATGGAGATCATCGTCTCGCCCGAGGCCGACAAGACGCTCACCCATCCCCTGGTGCGCACCCATCCCGTCACGGGCCGCAAGGCGCTGTTCGTCAGTCCGGTCTACACCGTGGGGATCGAGGGCATGGCGGTGGCCGAGAGCCAGGCGATCCTCGGCTTCCTGTTCGCGCACATCGTCCAGGAGCCGTTCGTCTACCACCACAAATGGGAGCCGGACATGCTGCTGATGTGGGACAACCGCTGCACCGTCCACTTCGCCGAGGGCGGCTATGACGGGCACCTGCGGGTGATGCATCGGACCACCGTGGCGGGCGACGTTCCGGTCTAAGCCTATTTCTGCCGCGGCGGGTTGAGGTCTTTGCCGGCCATCAGCAGCCTGCCCTGATGGTTGGCCTTGGCCGCCTCCAGCAGGGTCCTGGCGGCGTTGCGCACCTCCTCCTGCATGGCCAGGTCGGCGTCCAGCGCCTCATGACTGGTCGCGTAGGGCTGCCAGTAGCCGATATAGCGGTCGAGCTCGGCGTTTACCCCGGCCGGCGCCAGGTCCATGAACCTCAGCCAGTCCGAGACGCTGCGGCGCACGTTCTCCGCGCCCTCCACATCGCCGTGGACGATCACCGAGAACACCCGGCCGGCCAGGTGCTTGGGATAGTTCCAGCCGGCCAGCTCGATCTCCTTGGCCTTCCTGGCGTCCTTGATTGCCGCCGTCGGCGCAGACCAGCCGGTCCATCATCAGCTTCAGCGGCGAGGAGACCTGGTACCAGTTGACCGGGGTGATGATCATCACGCCATGGGCCTCCACCCACAGTGGGTAGATGTCGTTCATCCAGTCATGGACCTGGCCTAACGCGTGGTTCGGGTAGCAGGAGCACGGCCAGTGGCAGAGCGCCGGCGAGGTGGAGAAGCAGGCCTTGCAAGGGTGGATCTGGCGGCCGTACTCCGAGGCCAGCCGGCTGAGATCCAACAACTCGACGGTCACCTCCTCGATCGCCAGCACCTCCCGCGAGATCTCCGCCAGCCGGTAGGACTTGGACATCTCGCCCGGACAGGTGTGTTCGCTGCGTGAGGAGGCGTTGATCAGCAGGATGCGGCAAGGACCGTTCCGGTCCTCGTGCCGCGCCTGGGCGTCTGCGATCGCCGCCTTGGCCGCGATCCAGTCGACAGACAGGTCGTAGTCGGGATCGGCGTAGCCCGGGCCGGCCTTTCGGGTGCGCGGCGCTTTGCGGTAGTTGGCGTAGCCGTCCCAGGCCACGGCGGCGATCTTCTCGAGTTCGGCGGCAAGGGGTTCGAAGGCCGGATCGGTGAAGGCGCTCAGATAGCGGTCGCGAAATTCGGCCTGCGTCAGCTGCGGGCTGGGCATGCCCTTGCGGGGGTCCGGGGTCCTGGTCACGGGCGTCTCCTGGGTCCGGAGAGGCAACGCCACCTTCAGCGTGGAGTTCCGGCGTTCAACCCTTCGCGAGCCGCGCCGCCAGGGTGCGCGTGCGTCGGGCCACGGTCCAGATCGCGCCCAGCACGATGGCGAACAGCCCGACCATTAGCGCCTCGCCGCGCCAGCCCCACAGGGGCTCGAAGGTGGCCACAAGGCAGGCGGCGGTGAGCGCCGCCATCCGGTGCGGCTTGGCCATCGGGCCGGAGAAGTCGGCCGGGAAGCCCTGGCCCCGTCCCAGCTCGCGGACATAGGCGCTCAGCACCGCCAGCACCGCCGCCGCCCAGCCGAGCGGCGCGGCGAACACCATGCCGGAGGCCGCGGCGCAGTAGCCCGCCCCCACAAGGAACAGGGCGTCGGCGATGCGGTCCGGCAGCTCGTTCCAGATCGGGCCCGACGTTCCGCCCTTGCCGTGTTCGACGGCCACCATGCCGTCCAGCAGGTTGCAGAGCAGCCGAAGCTGGATGCAGACCCCCGCCCCGATCAGGTGCGCCCCGCGCGACAGGCCCTCGGCGAAGCCGGCGGCGATGAAGAGCACCAGCCCCAGCACCGCGAACACCACGCTGCCGGCCGAGATGGCGTCGGGGCTGACCCCGGCGCGGGCCATGGCGGCGGCCAGGCCCTGGGCCCAGTCTGGGCTGGGTGTCTTCAGAGGATCGGGCGCGGCGTCGGTCATGGGACGGTGCTGATCCTTCCGCCGCAGGGGCTGCTAGGCCATCTTGGCCTTGCGCAGGACCTGGTAGGCCTTGATCACGCGCTGCAGCTTATGTTCGGCAGAGCGGTCGCCGCCGTTGCTGTCCGGGTGGCAGCGCTTCACCAGCTCGATGTAGCGGGCGCGGATCGTCGGGGCGTCGGCGGAGTCCTCGAGGTCGAGGTCGGCGAGCGCGTTGCGCTCCAGCTTGCCGATTCGCCGAGCCTCGGGTGTCGCCACGCGGGCGTTGGGTCCACCACCGCCGAACAGGTTGAATGGGTCGCGATAGCCCTGGCCCTTGCCGAAGTTGTGGCTGGCCGCCGCCGACTCCCGGGAGAATCGGCTGGCCTTGAACTCCCAGGTCGGGCGGTCGCCGGCCGCGCTCTGGGCCTGGCGCTCGCGCACCTCGCCCTCGCTCATCCCCGCGAAGAAGTTCCACTGGCGGTTATATTCGGCCGCGTGGCCCTGGCAGAACCAGTAGTGCTCGTTGAGCATGTCGCGGGATTTCGGCGCGCGCGCCGTCGCGGCCAGGCGGCACCCCGCATGGTCACAAGCCCGCTCCCCGGGCTTCAGCGCATAGACGTCGTCATCGGCCTGTGCGGCCTCTTCGGGGGTCGGCGGACGCACCCGGATGTCGACAAACTTAGGCTTGTATTGAAACGCGCCGGCCATGACCCAAGTATGAGGCTCCTAGAGTCCCTTTCAAGAATTGAACTTGA
>NZ_JAUYOJ010000184.1 GCF_030697925.1 Phenylobacterium sp.
GGCAAGCCCCCCGGCCCAAAGACCATGGCCAAAGGCTGGGAACGCTTCACAGCAACCCTCACAGGCTTCGTCATCGCAAGGGCCGACGCAGTTGTGTGAATCCCGTAGCCCACCGGGGGAGCTGTCGGCGAAGCCGACTGAGGGGGACTTTGACTCGCTTCGGCGCGCTTCAACCCCCTCCGTCCCGTCGCGAAGAGGCGACGATCCACCTCCCCCAAATCGCGCTGCGCGCTGGGGGAGGGTCTAGAACCTAATTCGCTTCGTGCAGCTCACCCGCGCCGGAGATGTCGGTGGCGAGTTGGGCGGGCTTGGTGAGCAGGGTCACTTCCGAGGCGCCCGAGATGTCCAGGTTGGCTACGCTCTTGGGGGCGAGACGCGTCTCGGCGCTGCCCGAGCTGTCGACCGCCGCCTCTTCGGCCTCGAGCCCTGAGAGATCCAGCTCCGAGGAACCCGACACGTCGATGGCGAGCTTGCGGGTCGCGCCGCGCACCGTCACCTCGGTCGATCCGGAGGCGTCGATCGCCAGGCTGTCCTGCTTGTAGCCCTCGACGACCAGTTCGCTGTCGCCGCTGATGTCGAACTTGCGGACGTCGGGCGCCGTGACGGTGATCTTCAGCCGGCGACCGGAATAGTGGGTCCCGTTCGTCCGCAGGCGGCCGTTCTCCAGCACCACCCGTTCGACCGCGCGCTTGGGGCCGGTGATGACCACCTTGCCGGGGCCCGGGGCCTGGGTGAACTGCACGTCGGCCGGGACCTCGATGTCGAGTTCCGAGCCGCCCGTCCAGGTGATCTCCCGCGTGACGGTGGAGCCGGGTTCGCCCGAGTCGATATCGAAGTCGACGTCACGATCGACATGGTCCCAGTCGATGTCGTGCCAATGATTGATCCAGTGCCAGTTGCGGGCGGCCAGGTCGGGCCCGCCGATGGCCGCAGCGCTGGAGAGCGCCACGACGCCGACGAAGAAACCGGTGATGGCGATGAGGACGAGGACGCGGATCATGGAACTCACCCTTGCACTTGAGGTTCGATGGCCGGCTTCAGCAGCCGGTAGTGGAGGCGCCCGTACCAGACGAGGGCGTTGACAAAGCCGATCACGATCAGGGTCAGCACGGCGCCGGCGGAGCTCGCCAGGGCCATCAGGCCGATGCCGCCCAGCAGGGCCGCCGCCGTCCCACCGGGAGGCTGGAAGAACGGTCCCACCGCGAAGACGACGCCGCCGGCGAAGAACACCGCGACCACGGCGATGATCAGGCCGAACAGGGTTCCGGCCACCGCCATCAGGATCGGCAGCAGGATCAGCAGGTCGATGGCGCCCAGGCCCAGCACGGCGAAGATCGCCCCGGCCGCGGCCGAGGGATTGCGCTGCTCTTCCCACTTCTTGAGGCCGATCTCGGCGCGCAATTCGCGCGCCAGCCGGGCGGGATCGCCCAGGGCGGCGGCCACCTCCTCTTCGGAGCGGCCGGCGGCCAGCCCCTCGTCGAAATGCGCCTCATAGTCGGCGATGGCGTCGGCGATAGCCTGCGGGGGCATCCCCGAGAGGCCCAGCCGCAACCGGTCGATAAAGGCCTGCCGGGTCATTTCGTGTCTCCCAGGATGGCCTCGACGGCGCGGGAAAACGCCGCCCATTCCGCCTGCTGCGCCGTGAAGCTCTGCTTCCCGGCCTCGGTCAGCTTGTAATACTTGCGTGGCGGACCGGAAGAGCTCTCCACCAGATAGGTGTCGACCAGCCCGTCGGCCTGCATCCTTCGCATCAACGGATAGATGGTGCCTTCCCCCATATCGATCCCCTCGGCCAAACGGCTCGCGATCTCATAGGCGTAGCTGTCCTGTCGGGAGAGCAGCGCGAGCACGCAGAGCTCGAGCACCCCCTTCTTCAG
>NZ_JAUYOJ010000172.1 GCF_030697925.1 Phenylobacterium sp.
CTTCGAAGTCCGCGACGTGCACCCGACCCACTACGGCCGGATCTGCCCCATCGAGACGCCGGAAGGCCCGAACATCGGCCTGATCAACTCGCTGGCCACCCACGCGGTGGTCAACAAGTACGGCTTCATCGAGAGCCCGTACCGGCGGATCAAGGACGGCAAGACCACCGACGAGGTCGTCTACATGTCGGCCATGGAAGAGGCCAAGCACGTCATCGCCCAGGCCAGCATCAAGCTGAAGAACGGCGAGATCGTCGAGGACCTGGTCCAGGGCCGGATCAACGGCGAGCCGGGCCTGCTGCCCAGGGCCGACGTCGACCTGATGGACGTGTCACCCAAGCAGGTGGTCTCCGTGGCCGCCTCGCTGATCCCGTTCCTGGAAAACGATGACGCCAATCGCGCCCTGATGGGCTCGAACATGCAGAAGCAGGCCGTGCCGCTCATCCAGTCGGACGCGCCCCTGGTCGGCACCGGCATGGAAAGCGTCGTGGCCGTCGACTCCGGCGCCGTCGTGGTCGCCCGCCGCACCGGCGTGGTCGAGCAGATCGACGGCACCCGCATCGTGGTCCGCGCGACGGAAGAGAACGACCCGACCAAGGCCGGCGTCGATATTTACCGCCTGCAGAAGTTCCAGCGTTCCAATACCTCGACCTGCATCAACCAGCGTCCGCTGGTCCGCGTGGGCGACCTGATCGCCACCGGCGACGTCATCGCCGACGGCCCGTCGACCGACCTGGGCGAACTGGCCCTGGGCCGGAACACCCTCGTCGCCTTCATGCCCTGGAACGGCTACAACTTCGAAGACTCGATCCTGATCTCCGAGCGTATCGTGCGCGACGACGTCTTCACCTCGATCCACATCGAGGAGTTCGAGGTCATGGCTCGCGACACCAAGCTGGGCCCGGAAGAGATCACCCGCGACATCCCGAACGTCGGCGAGGAAGCCCTGCGCAACCTCGACGAGGCCGGCATCGTGGCGATCGGCGCCGAGGTCCAGCCGGGCGACATCCTGTGCGGCAA
>NZ_JAUYOJ010000192.1 GCF_030697925.1 Phenylobacterium sp.
CACGTGGGGACGACACGGAGGCTCGATCATGTCCGCCACATCGCCTGGCGCTTCGCCGCGGTTCCTGCGCACGCCCGAGGCTGCGCGCTTTCTCAGCCTGTCGCATCGCACGCTCGAAAAACACCGCACCTACGGCACCGGCCCCGCCTACCGCAAACTGGGCGGACGGGTGGTCTATGCGGTCGAGGACCTGCAGACCTGGGCCGACCGCGGGGCCAAGATCTCGACCTCCGATCCGGGCGTCGGGACCGTCCTGCCGGCCAAGCGGTTCCCACGCCCAGCTGGTGACCTTGGCGGCGACCTCAGCGCCGGCCGACGCTGAGACGCGCGGCGCCGGCGATGACCAGGCGATCCGCCTTCCCACCCAGCGAACGCGAACGGCTCGATCCGTTCGTCGTGGCCGTCGGCGACGCCAGCCCGCGCGATCAGCGCGATCTGATGGAGCGGCCGTTCTTTTCCCTGTCCAAGTCGCACCGCACGCGGCCAATCCTCTACAGGGCCGGCGACGTCGAGGTGCAGGTCCATGGCCTGCCCGAGCACGGGATGGCGACCATCTGGGACGCCGACGTGCTGATCTGGGCGGCCTCGCAGATCGTCGAGGCCGAGAACCACGGCGTTCGAACCTCCCGCCTCCTGCGCTTCACGCCCTACCAATTGCTGACCGCCGTCGGCCGGGCGACCGGGGCGACCGAGTACCGTCTGCTCAAGAGCGCGCTCCAGCGCCTGCAATCGACGGTGATCGCCACCTCGATCCGCCAGGGCGAGCATTGGCGGCGCCAGCAGTTCTCGTGGATCAACGAGTGGGAGGAGCTAGCGACCCGGTCGGGCCGCATCGAGGGCATGGAGTTCGTCCTGCCCGACTGGTTCTACCGCGGCGTCGTCGACCGCTCCCTCGTCCTGGCCATCGACCCGGCCTATTTCCGCCTGACCGGCGGCATCGAGCGCTGGCTCTACCGCGTCGCGCGCAAGCACGCCGGCCGCCAGAGAGGCGGCTGGGTCTTCGACATCGCCCACCTGCACACCAAGTCCGGCAGTCTCGCGCGGCCGTCGGACTTCGCGCTGGATCTCCGCCGCATCGCAGCGCGCCAGCCGCTGCCCGGCTACCGGCTCACGCTTGAGCGCCCGGCCGGTCGCGAGCGCCTGCGGATCATACCGATCGATCCATCCACGGCCGCTGTGAACAAGCCTGTGACTCGGGTCGTGACATCAGGCGCAGCGGGTATCGGGAGATCGGGCGCAGGACTATCGGGAGATCAGGCGCGCGCCCGGCCGCCAAGCCCTTGGCCGGACGGGGAAAGCCGCGCCGCTAACTTGGACTCTAACCGAGAGTCTAACTCTTCTGTTGTAGACGGAGGGCTCCGGTCTGATCGTCCGGTCGGCGGGAACGCGCCATGAGCGCCGACCAGACCACGGTCCATCTGCTGTGGGTCGAGAAGCGTGTCGAGCGCTGGATTCGCTTTGGGCGCATCGTCCACGACGAGATCCTCGACCGCCGGCGGCGTGTCGTCGGCTTCGAACCTGGCAGCATCTTCGCCTTCGTCCGTTGGGCTGCCAACGACTACGGCACGGCCGTCTCGCGGCTCGACGTGCTGCGCGCCGTCTCGCCTGGCGAGGCTTACAGCACCGTGCCCTGCGTGGCGCCCGGCGCGGACATCCTCTTGCGCACCTTCGGCTGGACCCAGGTCGAACGCGCGCTCAAGGCCATCGACGCCATCGAACGCGGCGGCGTCGATCCGTGCGAGGTGGCGCCGGACCACTGGCGCCACGTCCACGACCGGTTGGCCGCGCGCGAGGCGCCGCGGCCCTATACGCCTGAGCGCCATCGGGCCTGGCTTCTGCGCCGGAGGCTGCAGTGAC
>NZ_JAUYOJ010000193.1 GCF_030697925.1 Phenylobacterium sp.
CCCCAGACGGCGGCACGTGCCAATGATCCGGACCGCGATCTCGCCACGGTTGGCGATGAGAATCTTTGAAAACATAAGGTCCTAGCGCAGCTTCACGGCGGTGCCGGCGGCGGTCACCATCAGCATGCCGTTGTCGACGCCGAGGGTCTCATAGTCCAGGTCGACGCCGACCACGGCGTCGGCGCCTAGCCTCTGGGC
This sequence comes from Phenylobacterium sp., assembly GCF_030697925.1. Taxonomy (GTDB): domain Bacteria; phylum Pseudomonadota; class Alphaproteobacteria; order Caulobacterales; family Caulobacteraceae; genus Phenylobacterium. The sequence continues at coordinate 199 of NZ_JAUYOJ010000193.1, forward strand.
CTCCTCGCACATTTCGCGGATCGAAATGTCGCGAGCCTCGCGCAGGGCCTTCTCATAGCCCCCGGCCCGGCCGCCGATGATGTTGGTGATGCCGGCGAACAGGTCGCGGAAGATGTGGGCGCCGATGATGGCCTCGCCGCTGACCACGCCGAGCGTCTCGGCGATGTCGCGATTGGCGATGGTGGGGGTGGTGCTGGTGATCATGGGCTGCATCCTCCGGCGGCGCACTTTCGTATTGAAGCCGGGCAACTTAGATTGGGACCCATGAGCACGCCAGCCGCCACCTCACCCACCGGATTCGACCTAACCGCCCCCGACGCGGCGGAACGCCAGGCCCTCGAAGCCGGCCTCAGCCGCGAGGAGGCCGAGGTGCTGTTGCACTATGGCACCGAAGCGCCCTTCTGCGGCGGCCTGCTCGATAACAAGGAGGACGGGGTCTATTGCTGCCGGCTCTGCGGCCTGCCGCTGTTCCAGGCCAAGACCAAGTTCGAGAGCGGCACTGGCTGGCCCAGCTTCTTCGCCCCCTATGACGAGGCCCACGTGGTGGGGGTGCGAGACGTCAGCTACGGCATGGTCCGCATCGAGACCCGCTGCGCCCGCTGCGACAGCCACCAGGGCCACGTCTTCCCGGACGGTCCCGCGCCGACCCGGCTGCGCTACTGCATCAACTCGGTGTCGCTGGAGTTCGTGCAGAACGGCCAGCCCCTGCGCGATCCGCTGAAGCGGGGCGATAACGCCCATCTCGCCCACGCCTGAGCATGGCTTGGCGAACCGCGGGGAAACCGCGCTAAGCTCCCTGAAAACCACGCCAGGGAGGCGACGCCTTGAAGGATTTCGCAGGTAAGACGGCCGTGATCACCGGCGGTGGCACGGGGATGGGCCGCGAACTGGCCCGCCAACTGGTCGCCGAGGGCTGCAATGTCGCCATGTGCGACGTCTCGGCCACGGCCATGGCCGAGACCGTGCGGCTGATCGAGGCCGACGGCCGGCCCCAAGGCACCAAGGTCACCACCCATATCGCCGACGTCTCGCTGGAGGCCGCTCTCATCGCCTTCCGCGAGGAGTTGAAGGAACAGCAGCAGATCGACCGCATCCACCTGTTGTTCAACAACGCCGGCATCGCCGGCGGCGGCAGCATGGTCACCGATAGTCGCGCCGCCTGGGAGAAGACCTTCAATGTCTGCTGGGGCGGGGTCTATCTGGGGGTGCGCACCTTCCTGCCCATGCTGATGGCCGCCGACGAGGGCCACATCATCAACACCTCCAGCGTCAACGGCTTCTGGGCGACCATCGGGCCC
>NZ_JAUYOJ010000188.1 GCF_030697925.1 Phenylobacterium sp.
TCCCTGAGCATCGCCACGCGCTGCTCCAAGCGCCCAAGCTCCCTGAACGGCATCGGAAGGGCCCTCCCTTCCACAGCCTCAACTGTCAGGGAGCAACCCGGTCCAAACTGTCAGGCATCTACCCGGTTCATACCGCGCCGCAGCCCCTCACCCTATCCTCTCCCCTCGAGCGGGGAGAGGACGAAGCCGAGTCGGTCGCTCGATGGTGGCAGGCGCCTCCACCTCGGGCAGCCGCAGCACGTAGCCGCTCATCCCTAGGGCCTGGGCGGTGAGGCAGGCGGCGGCGGCGAAGGGCGGGCGGGGCTCGCCGGCCAGCAGCCAGGCGAGGTGGGCTTCCAGCCGGGCATAGTCCTCGGCCTGGGCGGCGGCGAAGAGGGCCAGGATCAACTGCTCGTCGCGGGTGATGCGCATGGAGCCTGGGGCGGCCAGGGTGATCTTGCGCCGGCCGTTCAGGGCTAGCTCGCGAACGAAGACGCCGAGCGCCGCCAGGGCCTCGACGCCGGCCGGTCCGCAGGCCTCGTCGAACTGCCGATGGATCAGCCGGCAGTCCCGCGCTCCGATGGCCAGGGCCCGGAACGCCCAGAGCAGCATGTGCTCGCCCTGGCTGAGCTCGTCGAGGCGGGCGGGGGCGGTCGACTCGGGTGCGGGCATGGCGGCGTCCTCATGTGGTCGCCGACAGTATTGCTATTGATAATGACTCGCAATAAGACTTTCGCGAGAGGGATGCGCGGAAGGCGGCTTGACGGCCTGGGGGGCGATCGGCGCAGATGTTTCAAACAGCCGTTTGAGGAAGCGCCCGCCATGATCAAGACCCGCATCACCGAGCTGCTCGGCGTCCAGTATCCGATCATCCAGGCTCCCATGGGCTGGATCGCGCGCTCGCAGTTGGCCTCGGCGGTGTCCAATGCGGGAGGCCTGGGGATCATCGAGACCTCGTCGGGCGAGCTCGACGCCGTGCGCGAAGAGGTCAAGAAGATGCGCCAGCTCACCGACAAGCCGTTCGGGGTGAACATCGCCCAGGCCTATGTGCGCGACGCCGACATCGTCTCCTTCGTGGTCGACCAGGGGGTGAAGTTCGTCACCACCTCGGCCGGCGACCCGAACCGCTATTGCAGCCAGCTCAAGGAGGCGGGCCTGACCGTCTTCCACGTGGTGCCGTCCCTGGCCGCGGCCCTGAAGGCCATCGACGCCGGAGTCGACGGGCTGGTGGTGGAGGGCGCCGAGGGTGGCGGCTTCAAGAATTCTCGCGACGTCTCCAGCATGGTCCTCCTGCCCCTGGTCTGTTCGAAGGTGGGCGTACCGGTAATCGCGGCGGGCGGCATGGTCGACGGCCGCAGCATGGCCGCGGCCTTCGCGCTTGGGGCCGAGGGCGTGCAGATGGGCACCCGGATGGTCTCGGCCGCCGAGAGCCCGGTGCACCAGAACTGGAAAGAGGCCATCGTCGCGGCCAAGGAGACCGACACAGTCTTCCTGAACCGCTTCGGGCCCGGAGCCGCCCTGCGGGCGCTGCGCACGGAACGCACCTCGCGGCTGGAGCGCGACCCGGGCGAAAACGGGGTGATGTCGGAGTTCAAGAACACCCAGGCGCTCTATTTCGGCGGCGACATGGAGGCGTCCATCGCGCTCTCCGGTCAGGTCGCGGGGCGGATCGACTCCGTCAAGCCGGTGGCTGAGGTGATCAAGGAAACGGTCGCCGAGTTCGAGGCGATCATGGCCGAGATGGCGGGGAAGTACGGGATGGTGGGGGCCTAGAGGCGTCGCCTCGAAGACCTGTTCCTCTCCACCCGTCTTCGGGGGGAGAGGCTAGGTGAGGGGGGCGTTCCCGCTGCACCGAGTTGGTTGAGGAGCCGCGTTGCGCCGCTTCGCGCCGCATCCCCTCACCCTACCTCTCCCTCTAAGCCGCCGCTGAGCGCATGGCGTGTTCGGGTTCGTAGCTTTCCTCGTCCCAGAGGGCGTCGAGGGCGGACCAGCGCTGGGCGGCGTCGCGCAGGCGGGCGTCGTCGCGGACATTGACCACCTGGCCCTCATGCTCGTCCCAGACCACGGTGAGGTCGGCCAGGCGATGGGCGCTGTCGTCGAAGCGGCCCTGGGCCTGAAGTTCCTCGATCATCCCAGAGCTGAGCCGCAGCTTCAGCCGCCCGCCGGAGAGCCGCACGGCGATGTCGGCGTGGGTGATGACCTGGTCGATCATGGCCGCGCTTGCCGGCTGGGTCGGACGGCGGGCGTCGAACAGGAACAGCGGCTCGCCCTGGCGGCGGGGGGCGGGGCGGAAGCGGGTTACGTTGCGGCTGGTCATCGAAGTCACCTTTCGTCTCGGCATGATCTTGATAGGATGCCGATGCGTCAGAAGCGGACGTATGTTTTCGGGAGCCGGCGATGCGGCATGAGAAGGCGGCGCGGCTGTTGGAGCTGGCCCGGATGCTGGCCTCGTCGGCCGAGGGCCTGACCCTCGATGAGATGGCCGACCAGATGGGGGTGGGACGGCGCACGGCCGAGCGGATGCGCGACGCGGTGCGCGACGCCTTCCCCCAGTTGGAGGAGGTGGACGACCCGCCCACCAAGCGTTTCCGCATCCCCTCGGGCCTGGACGGTATCTTCCAGGCGCCGACCGCCGACGAGTTCGCGGCGCTGCGGGCGGCGGCCGAGCAGTACCGGCAGGCGGGGTCGAAAACCCGAGCCGGGGCGTTGCTGTCTCTGGAGCAAAAGGTCCTCTCCGCGATCCGCGCGGGCGCGCGCCGTAAGCTCGCGCCGGACCTGGAGGCCCTCTTGGAGGCCGAGACCATGGCTATCCATGCCGGGCCTCGTCCCTTCGAGGACGAGATCGTGCTCGGCGCGGTGCGCGACGCTATCAAGTCCTTGAGACGACTAAGGTTCCGCTATGCGGGCGGATCATCGCCCGGACGGCTGCGGGAGGTGACGCCGTTCGGGCTGATGTTCGGACGGTCGAACTACCTGGTGGGGGCCGAGGGGGATTCCGTAGAGCCGCGCACCTGGCGGCTGGACCGGGTCCGCGAGATCGCGGTGAGCGAGACGGCAGGTTCGCGGCCGCCGGAGTTTTCCCTGCGCGAGTTCATGAACCGCAGCTTCGGCATTTATCAGGATCAGGTGGAGCAGGTGGAGTTGCGGGTCCGGCCGCACGGGGCCGAGGAGGCCATGGGCTGGCGCTTCCATCCGACCCAGTCGCTGGAGCCGCTGGCGGATGGCGGCGTCATGGTGCGGTTCACCGCCGGGGGGATGCGTGAACTGGCCTGGCACCTGTTCACCTGGGGCGACAAGGTCGAGATCCTCGGGCCGGAGCGGCTGAAAACCATGATGCGCGAGGAACTGGCCGTGGCGGTGGCGGCGCACGGGTTGGGGTAGGCGGCGCGGCCTCAAGAATCGACCACGGAAAACACCGAAAACGCGGACAGCGTGGAGGCCGCTTCCGTGCTGTCCGTGTCATCCGTGGTCCGCCTTCAACGAAGGTCGCGGGTCGCGCCGGTCTTCAGGCCGTCTTCAGCGCCGCCAGCACCGCGTCCGGTTGGATCGGCAGATGGCGCAGCCTCGCGCCGACGGCGGCGAAGATGGCGTTGCCGATGGCGGGACCAACCACCGTCGTAGCGGGCTCGCCCAGGCCGACGGGAGGCTCGGGGCTTTCCACGAAATCGATGTGCAGCTCGGGCACGTCGGCCATGCGCAACGGGGTGTAGCTGTCGAGATTGGTTTCGGCGATCTGGCCGTTGGCGAAGGTCGCGCCTTCGAACAGGGCCAGGCTCATGCCCCAGAGCGCGGCCCCCTCCATCTGGGCCAGCGCCCCGTCGGGATGGACGATGGCCCCGGCGTCGACGGCCAGGTGCAGGCTCTCGACCTTGACCTCACCGCTCTTGCGGTCGACCCGCACCCGGGCGGCGCAGGCGATCCAGGTGGGCATGTCGCGTTCCTGGCCGAAGGTGGTGGCCAGGCCGATGCCGGTGTCCCTGGGCAGCTTGCCGCCATAGCCGGCGCTCTTGGCGACGCGGGCCAGGACGGCGGCCTGGCGCCGGGCGCCGCCGACCGCGCTGGGCGGGCCTCCGGCGTTGCGGCCGGCGCCGTCCAGCAGCCTCAGCCGGAAGGCCAGAGGATCGGCCTTCTGGGCGTGGGCCGCCTCGTCCATGAAGCATTCCACCGCCCAGTTGGTCCAGCCGGGTCCGACGGAGCGCAGCCAGCCAGGGCGGAAGGCCCGGTTGGCCAGGTCGTTGGAGACCGCCCGCACCCGATGGGCGCCTACCGTGTACCAATGGTTGGCGCCGTTGATCGCGAAGGGGTCGTAGGCGACGCCGTCGACGCCCTTGGGCATGAAGAAGGGCGCCATCACCAGGGTGGGCCAGCCGGCGCAGGCGTGATGCTCCATGGCGCTCACCGCGCCGCCGGCGCCAAAGGCCATGCGGACCTTCTGGACGCTCGGGGAACGGAAGGAGTCGAACAGGGTGTCGTCGGCGCGGGTGAATACCAGCTTGACCGGCTTACCGAGCGCCTTGGAGGCCAGGGCCGCGGGCACCGCATAGTCGCCGTTCAGCCGCCGCCCGAACCCGCCGCCTAGCAGGTAGGTGCGCATGACGATCTTATCTTCGGGCCGCCCCAGGGCCTTGGCGAGAGTCGGCAGGATCAGCGACTGCCATTGGTTGCCGGTATGGATCTCGAAGACGCCGTCCTTCTCGAAGGCCAGCGCGTTGACCGGCTCCATCTGGAAATGGATGGCGCTGGCGGTGGTGTAGGTCGCCTCCAGGGTCGACCGCGCCGCGCCGAAGGCTGAGTCGACGCCTGCGTCGTTGAGCACCATGGCGCCGACCTTGGGGTCGGCGATCAGCTTGGCGGCGTGGGCCTGGAGGTCGGCTTCGGAGATCTTGGCGGTGTCGCCATTGGTCCAGGTGACCTTGACCAGTTCGGCGGCGCGGTCGGCGGCCACGAAGCTGTCGGCCACGACCACCACCCAGCCAGGGACCGTACCGGAAGGGTCGTCCAGGACCAGGCTGCGCTGGTAGCCGGGGACCGCCTTGGCGGCGCTGTCGTCCACCGAGACCACCTTGGACTCGTTGCGGGTGGGCGGGATCTTGGGCCGGGCGTAGACCATGCCGGGGACCACGGCGTCGAGGCCGTAGAGGCCCTTGCCGTTGGTCTTGTCGGGGATATCGCGGGCCTGGGTCTCGCGCCCGATCAGCCGCCGCTCGGCGGGGGGCTTGATCGGCATGGCCTTGAGCTCGGCCTCGGTGAAGGACGCCTTGAGCCCGCCCTTGGCGACGATATCGCCATAGGAGACCGACTTGCCGCCGGCGCTGACCATGCCCTTGCGGGCGAGGCAGGCCTTGGGATCGGCGCCCAGCAGCTTGGCGCCGGCCTCGATCAGGGCGATGCGGCCGGCGGCGCCGGCCTGGCTCATCAGGGGATAGCTCTGCCAGACCGACCAGGAGCCGCCGGTGACCATGTAACCCCACTTGGGATCGCTATCGACGCTGACGATGCGGACCTTGTCCCAGTCGGCCTCGAGCTCGTCAGCCACGATACGGGCGATGGCGGTGCCCACATGCTGGCCCATCTCGGCGCGGATGACATTGACGGTGACGATCCCCTGGGGGTCGATGGAGTACCAGACCGTGGGCTCGAAGCCGGCCTCGGCGGCGGCGCCCGGCGCGACGAAACCGAACATGGCGCCGGCGGCGGTGGCGGCGATCATGAAACCGCGGCGGGAGGGGGCGAAGGGCTTGTTCATGCGCGGGCTCCCGTCGCCGCCAGCTTGATGGCCTTCTTGATCCGCACGTAGGCCATGCAGCGGCAGAGGTTGCCGTTCATAGCCGCGTCGATCTCGGCGTCGGTCGGCCTGGGCGTGGCGGCCAGCAGCGCGGCGGCCTGCATGATCTGGCCGGACTGGCAGTAGCCGCACTGGGGGGCCTGGGTCGCGATCCAGGCGGTCTGGAGCGGGTGGGCGCCCTTGGGATCGAGGCCCTCGATTGTGACGACCTTGGCGCCGGCCACGGCGCTGACCGGCGTGACGCAGGCGCGGATGGCCTGGCCGTCGACATGCACCGTGCAGGCCCCGCAGGCGCCGATCCCGCAGCCGAACTTCGTGCCCTTGAGCCCAAGGTCGTCGCGGATCGCCCACAGCAGGGGCGCGTCCTCAGGGCCTGAACTCGTGACCGTCCGGCCGTTCAGTTGGAACGTCGCCATGGCCGCACTCCCCAGGTTCCTTTTCCGCAGGCTGCGCCCTTTTTCGAGCCGCTGTCCAGACGGGTCGGCGGAGCTTTCGCGCCTATTCCCGCGTTCCGCCGATAGGCCTAAACCGGGGCGACGCAGTCGGGAGCGAAATCTTGCGCCAGCCGATCCTGAAGCCCCGCGCCGACGGGCTGATCGAGAGCGACCAGGCGGTGACCCTGCCGATCATGGCTCCGCGCCTGCAGGGGGAGCTTCACGCCGAGGGCTGGGCCGACCTGGCCCTCTGGGGCGAGGGCGATCTGGGGCGGCTGCGGTTCTCGGCCCTGGAAGGGCCCTATGTCTATTTCCCCAATGGCCTGAACGACGCGCGCGCCGGGGGCGTGTTCGCCGCCCAGGAGGCGCCGGTGATGGTGATCCGGGGCGCGACCTATCGCGGATTCACGCCCTCCAAGCGCTGCGCCAACTGGGATCGCAGCACCCATCCCAAGGCCCGCGTCCGGCGCGACAAGACCCGGCGTCGGATCGACCTGCAGTGGGGGGTGGTGCTGATCGAGCAGCGCGGCGAGGACCTGGTGGTGTCGGCCGGGGCGGACCTGGCCGAGGCGGACCGGGCGCTGCACTTCGCCGTCGACACGATCGTGGGCGAGGCCCTGGCCTATGCGGCCCATTGCGACCTCATGCCGGAGGCCGATCCGGTGATGCGCAGCATGGTCATGCAGGGGACCCATGCGGGGCTTTCCAGCGTGCGGCGCGACGAGCGCGGCCGCTTCGACGGCCTGGCGGCGGGCCTGCACTATTCGACCCCGGCCCGGACCTATTACCGCGACGGCTTCTGGACCCTGCAGCTGTTGCTGGGCCTGGCCCCCAGCATCGTCCACGAGGAGATCGAGATCCTGGCCTCGGGCCTGCAGCCCGATGGCGAGGCGCCCTCCGGGGTGATCGTCTCGGGGACCGAGCAGGCGCGGGCCTGGGAGGAGCTGCGCACCACCGCCTTCGGAATGGACTGGATTCACACCCGCTCGACCGACTGGTGGAGCGACCACTTCGACAGTCCGCTCTTCTTCGTCCTGGCGATCGGCGACTATGTGCGCACCACCGGCGACCTGGAGCCCGCCGAGCGCCACTGGCCCCTGGTGAAGGCGGTGTTCGACCGTTATCGCGAACTCTCCGAGATGGGCCTGCCGGTGAAGCCGCGCCACGACCGCGACTGGGCCGACAACGTCTATCGCGGCGGGTTCGTGGCCTATGATCTGGGCCTGTGGGTCGGCGCGCTGGACGTGATCACCAAGCTGGGGAGCAAGCTGGATCCGGCGCTCGGCAGGGCCGCCAAGGCCCTGGCCGTCGAGACGCGCGCGGCGCTGGAGACCCATCTGTGGCGTCGTGAAGGCTGGCATGCGGACTATCACGCCCCCGAGGGCCTGGCCGAGGTGGAGCCGACCCTGGAGGACCACCTCACCCTCGATAGCCTGACCTTGCTGCGCTACGACGCGGTCTCCGATGAGCGGGCGATCGAGGTTCTGGAGGCGGTGCGCCGTCGGCTTGAGACCCGCCACAACCACGACCAGGGCTTCGGCGACTGGGGTATGATGTGCGTCTATCCGCCGTTCCAGCACCGAGCCGACGTGCGTTCCAAATCGGCCTTCGCCTTCCGCTACCACAATGGCTCGGACTGGCCGTGGCTGGACGGGGTCTATGCCGAGGAGCGACTGCGGCGCGGGCTCCCGGGATGGCGCTATCCGCTGGTCGCCTGGTGGGAGCATTGCCTGAAACAGGGCTGGCTGGGGGCGGTGGAATACTTCTCTCCGCCCTGGGGCCGCGGCTCGCTGCTACAGGGCTGGTCGGGATTTCCAGCGGCCGTGGCGTTGAAGCACCAGGAGACCGTGCTGGCCGGCGACGCCGACTAGCGGAAGCAGTCCACCGCCTGCCCGACCCAGGCCTTCAGAGCGTCCTTCTTGGCCAGGGGCGTGGCGCCGTGGCGGACCAGGATCAGGTCGAGGTCAGGGGCCAGAACCGTGTACTGGCCGTCATAGCCGTTGGCGGAAAACGAGCCGGGCCCTCCGACGTCCAGCCACCAGTGGGCGCCGTAGCGGGTCTCTTCGCCCGGCTGCTGGAAGGTGGGGGTGCGGGCGTAGTCGACCCAGCCTTCGGGCAACAGCCGGCGGCCCTGCCAGATTCCGTCGCGCAGATAGAGCAGGCCGAAGCGGGCGAAATCCCGGGCGGTGGCGAAACAATAGGACGAGCCGATGAAGGTTCCCGCGCCGTCGAACTTCGGGATCGGGCTCTGCATTCCCAGGGGATCGAACAGGGCCCGGCGCATGAAGCCGTGGAAGTCCTCGCCCGTAGCGCCGAACGCCCGGGCGAGGATGCGCGAGACGATGTTGGTCGTGCCGCTGGCGTAGGACCAGAAGCTTCCCGGCGCGTGCTCCAGGGGCATGGACGCCGCGAAATGGGCCATGTCGGGCCTGCCGCTGCGTTGGAGCATCTCGATCACGTCGGAGGGGTGTTCGGGTACGTAGTCCTCGACGAACCTCAGCCCGCTGGACATGCGCAGGAGCTGGTCGAGGGTGATGTCGCCGCGCGGATCGCCGGGCTCGCACCATTCGGGCACATCGGCGGGGGCGTGGATGTCGAGCCGTCCCTGGCCGACCAGGATCCCGACCAGGGCCTGGGTGATGCTCTTGGCCTTGGACCAGGACGGATAGGTGTGGTCGCGGCCGTGGCGCGGGCCGTAGCGTTCGAAGATCAGCCGCCCGCCCTGGACGATGGCGAGCGCATGGGTCTCGCCCATGTCGTCGGTGTCGAAGGCCCGGGCGAGCAGGGCCTGGAAGCGCGCGCGGTCGAGGCCGGCGGGCGGCTCGCCCTGCGGCCAGGCCTCCGTGGGCCAGGGAACATCGGCGGGCTGGGCGGGGAGAGGCATGAGGCTCATGGCGCCAGGCTGGCTCCTGGCTGGCCGGTTGTCATCCAGGACGCGCGCGACCGGCGGTGAGGAACCAGAAGACGGCGCCGGCGATCGCCAAGGCCATGGCCGAGATAGTGATCGCCGGGCCGCCGAACTGGGTCAACATCAGGCCGCCATTGGCCCCGCCCAGCGCCTGGCCGAGCGAGACGGCCGAGCCGTTGATCGCTAGGGCGAGGACCGCGGCGGTGGGCAGGGCCTCCACCAGCCGGCTCTGCAACACAGGCATGATCGCGAACAGCGAGGTCGCCGTGACCAGGATGGCCAGGCAGACCATCGCATTGGTGGCGAGCCCCGCCGGGGCGCCGCCCACGAGCTCCAGGGTGTGGAGACCGGCGCCGCAGGCCAGGGTCAGGAAGGCCAGGCCCACCAAGAGAGCGCCCTTGCCTCGGTCGGCGCTGCGGCCGCCCAGCCATAGGCCGAGGAAGCTGCCCACCCCGATCACCAGCTGGAAGGCCCCGACTCCGGCGCCGGTGACGCCGGTCTGCAGGCGGATGATCGGGGCCAGATAGGTGCTGATGGTCATGTTGGCGCCGAAGGCCAGGAAGGCGGCGGTCCAGAGCGGCAGGGCCGTGGCGATGGCGAGCTTGCCGCCCTTGATCGGGGCCGGCGGTGTGACGCGCGGGGTGAACAGGGCCACGCCGGTGAAGGCGACCAGCGCCAGGAAGGCCGACAGCAGGAAGGTGGCGCGCCAGCCGAAGGCCGAGCCCACCACGCTGCCCATGGGAATTCCCAGCAGGAAGGCGATGGTCATGCCGCCGGTGACCGTGGCCATGGCCGAGCCGCGCTTCTCCGGCGGAACCAGGCTTGCGGCCATGGTCGAGGCGCCGGGGCCGGCCAGGGCCGCGACGCCGCCCAGCACGGCGCGTAACCCGAGGAGCTGGCTGAAGTTCGCCGCGAAGCTGCAGAGCAGGCTGAAGACGATCGAGGTGGCCAGGGCCAGCAGCAGGATCGACTTGCGCTCCCGCCGCCCCAGCATCATGGCCAGCGGGGGCCCGGCCAGGGCCGCGGTCAGGACATAGACCGTCTGCAGCTGGCCCACCGTGCCGGTGGCGACGCCCAGGTCGGCGGCCATGGGTTCCAGCACGCCGGCGAAAATGAAGGCGCTGGAGCCGAAGGAGAATGTTGAAAGGGCTAAAACAAATACGCGCGGGTCCATGCGGCGAAGCTTCAACGTCAAACCTGGCGAAGTCGACTGAGTTCTTCTGAGCGGTACGTCAGGAAAGTCTTCGGCCTAAGGCGATGTTAACCATGTCGGAACCACCCTGCATTGTTGCGCGCAACCGGGGAGGCGACCGCATGCGAATCCAGAGGGCCATCAATCTGCTGGCCGTCGCAGTGTTCGCGGGTCTGTTGGCGAGCGCCGCCGCCAGCTTCTACGCCATCCAGCAGCTGCGGGTCGGCGGCCCGCTCTATGACCGCATCGTGCTGGGCAAGGACCTGGTCGCCGACATCCTGCCGCCGCCGGCCTATGTGATCGAGGCCTATCTGGTGACCCGCCTGGCCCTGGATGCGCCGGCGACCGTGGGCGAGGCCAAGGCGCGGATCGCCAAACTCCATGAGGAATATGACCAGCGGCACGCCTTCTGGACCGACGCGCCCCTGCCGGCGGACCTGAAGCGCGACATGGTCGAGACCTCGCACGCCGAGGTGCGGCGGTTCTGGACCGAGGTCGAGACCGACTTCCTGCCCGCGCTGGAGCGCGGCGACGCGGACGCCGCTCGGGCCTCCATGGGCGAGGTGGCCGCCGCCTACGCCGCCCACCGCGAAGTGGTCGACCGGATGGTCGCCGCAGCCAATGACATGAACAAGGCCACCGAGGCGCAGGCCGCGCGCGACCGCACCTGGCTGATGGGGCTGGCCGGCCTGATGGCCGTCCTCTCGGCGGCAATGCTGGTGATCGGCGTATGGGTGGCGCGGGTCGGGCTGGTCACGCCGATCGGCCGCATGACCAAGGTCATGAGCCGGGTCGCCGCGGGCGAGGCCGTGGAGACTCCGTACAAGCAGCGCACCGACGAGATCGGCGAGATGGCTCAGGCCGTCGAAGTGTTCCGCCATGCCGCAGGCGAACGCGAGGAGCTGCTGGCCCGCGAGGCCGACGAGCGGACCCAGGCGGCGGAGGCCCGCGAGGGCGCGGCCGCAGAGCGCGAGACCGAGAGCGGCCGGCGCGACCAGGTCATGACCCAGCTGGGCAGAGGCCTGGAACGGCTGTCGGCCGGCGATCTCAGCCTGCGGCTGACGGAGACCTTCCCGCCCGACTACGAAAAGATCCGGCGTGACTTCAACGCCGCCATGGAGGAACTGGCGCGCACCCTGGGCGTCATCTCGCAGGCCACGGCCGAGGTCCGCGCCGGCGCCAGCGGCATCTCCACCGCGACGGAAAGCCTAGCCCAGCGCACGGAGCAACAGGCCGCGGCGCTGGAGGAAACGGCCGCGGCGCTCGACCAGATCACCAGCACAGTCGGCAAGACCGCCGAAAGCGCCGAGGCGGCCCGGCGCGCCGTCGGCGAGGCGACACAGGCGGCGCAGCAATCCGACGGCGTGGTCGCCGAGGCCATGGGCGCCATGACCCGGATCGAGCAGTCCTCCCACGAGATCGGCCAGATCATCGGGGTGATCGACGAGATCGCCTTCCAGACCAACCTGCTGGCGCTGAACGCCGGGGTGGAGGCCGCCCGGGCCGGCGAGGCGGGGCGCGGCTTCGCGGTGGTCGCCTCCGAGGTCCGCGCCCTGGCGCAGCGATCGGCCGAGGCCGCCAAGGAGATCAAGGCCCTGGTCTCGACATCAAACGCCGAGGTGGAGAACGGCGTGCGGCTGGTGGGCGGGGCGGGAGAGGCCCTGACCCTGATCGCCGCCAAGGTGGGGGAGATCCACGACCTGGTGGTGGCCATGGCCGCCTCGGCGCGGGAGCAGGCGACCGGCATCGGCCAGGTGAACAGCGCCGTCGCCGACATGGATCGCGGCGTCCAACAGAACGCGGCCATGGTGCAGGAGGCGACGTCGGCCAGTCACGGCCTGACCGGCCAGGCCGAGGAGCTCAGCCAGATGGTGCGCCGCTTCCGTCTGGGCGGACCGCAGGAAGGCTCCGTGCGCGATCTCGAAACGCGGCTAGCTGACAGCTTCCCCGTCGCTCGCGCGGGCTAGGGGCCTCAGCACTCGACGAGATTGACCGCGAGGCCGCCCAGCGAGGTCTCTTTGTAGATTTCGCTCATATCCTGGCCGGTGCGCTTCATGGTGGCGATCACCTTGTCGAGGGAGACGGTGTGCTGGCCGTCGCCCAACAGGGCCAGGCGCGAGGCGTCGATGGCCTTCACCGCCCCCATGGCGTTGCGCTCGATGCAGGGGATCTGGACCAGGCCGCCGATGGGATCGCAGGTGAGGCCCAGGTTGTGCTCCATGCCGATCTCGGCGGCGTTCTCGATCTGTGCGTTGGAGCCGCCGAGGGCGGCGGTGAGGCCCGCGGCGGCCATGGAGCAGGCCACGCCCACCTCACCCTGGCAGCCGACCTCGGCGCCGGAGATCGACGCGTTCTGCTTGTAGAGCGCGCCGATGGCCGCGGCGGTCAGCAGGAAGGTGCGCCGGCCCTCGGTCGAGCCCCGATAGAACCGGTCGTAATAGCGCAGCACGGCCGGAAGCAGCCCCGCCGCGCCGTTGGTGGGGGCGGTGACCACCCGGCCGCCGGAGGCGTTCTCCTCATTGACCGCGAGCGCCCAGAGATTGACCCAGTCCAGGGCGGCCAGCGGGTCGGAGATGTTGCGCTCCACCTTGGCCATCAGGTCGTTGCGGATCTGGCTGGCGCGGCGACGGACCTTCAGCCCGCCGGGCAGGCAACCTTCCTGGCGCATGCCGCGCTCGATGCACGCCTCCATGGCGGTGAAGATGGCGTCGAGGCCGGCATTGACCTCGTCGGGCGCGCGCGCGGCGGCCTCGTTGGCGAACATCAGCTCGGCGATGGTCAGGCCGGCCCGCTCCGCCTGCTCCAGCAGCTCGACGCCGGAGCCGAAGGGATAGGGCGCCGGGACGGCGCGGGCCGGCGGGCCATTGGCGGCGATCTCGTCCTCGTCCAGCACGAAGCCGCCGCCGATCGAGAAATAGGTGCGCTCGAGGCTCAGGGCGCCGTCGGCGACGAAGGCGCGGAAGGCGACGGCGTTGGGGTGCTGCGGCAGGCGGGTGCGGCCGGCCCAGACCAGGTCGCGGGCCTCGTCGAAGCCAATCTCCGGGCCGGCCTCGCCCAGCCTAAGGCGGCCGTTGGCGCGAATGGCTTCCAGGGCCGCGTCGGCGGCGTCGGGATCGATGGTCGCGGGACGGAATCCCGCCAGGCCGAGGATCACCGCCCGGTCCGTGGCATGCCCTTTGCCGGTCAGGGCCAGGGAGGCGTAAAGCGTGACCTCCACCCGTGCGACGCCGGCCAGCAGACCCTGCTCCGCCAACCGCGCCATGAACCGCGCCCCGGCGGTCATCGGTCCCATGGTGTGGGAACTGGACGGCCCCACGCCCAGCTTAAACAGGTCGAACGCGCTCGTGGTCATGGGCGGTGTAGGTACGTCATCGCGCGAACCGCGCCAAGGCGGGGTGGGAATATCCGCGCCTTCGCCAAATCTGCAGGTGGCAGTAGCGCCGGAGCGGAAATCCCATCATCACATGGCGTCCGCCCACGCCTTCCCGAGAGACGCCCCGATGACCGACCGCCCTGGCCCGCCCCTCGCGTTCCGCCCGCCCATGACCCCCGCCCTGGTCGTCCGCCGCGCGGTGCTGGAGCAGAACCTGGCGGCCATGCAGGCCCTGTGCGACGCCGCGGGCGTCAAGCTGCGGGCGCACGGCAAGATGCACAAGTGCTCGACCCTGGGCCGGCGGCAGGTGGAGCTGGGGGCCGTCGGCCTCTGTTGCCAGACCGTGGGGGAGGCCGAGGTCTATGCCGCGGCCGGGATCGGCGACCTGCTGGTCACCTCGCCGCCGGCGCCCTGGGGCGCGGCGCGGATCGCCGCCATCGCCAAGGGCGGGGTGAAGATCGCGGTGGTGGCCGACGATGCAGGCCAGATCGACCGGCTGTCGGCCGCGGCCGTGGCGGCGGACACCATCGTGGGGTTGGTCATCGATATCGACCTGGGCACCCATCGCACCGGGGTCCCGCCGGAGGACGTGCTGGCGCTCGTTCGCCACGCCAACGCCGCGCCCGGACTGCTGTATCGCGGCGTCCAGGCCTATCTCGGCCACCTGCAGCACCTGACCGATCTCGACCAGCGCCGGGCGGCCTGCGAGGCGGTGCGCCAGCGGCTGGGCGGCCTGGTGGGCGAACTCACCGAGGCGGGTCTGGCGCCGCAGATCGTCACCGGCGGCGGCACGGGCACCTATGCGGCGGACCTGGCCTCCGGCGTGTTCAACGAGATCCAGGCCGGGTCCTACGCCTTCATGGACGTGGAGTACGAGGACTGTCCGTCGCCCGACGGCGGCCCCTGGGCCTTCGCCCCTTCGCTGTTTCTGGCAGCCACGGTGGTCTCGGCGCGCCACAAGACCCACGTGGTCTGCGACGCCGGCCTGAAGGCCCATTCCGTGGACGGACCGCCGGCGCGGATCGCGGCCGGCGCGCCGCAGGGCGCCCGCTGGCGGCCCATGGGCGACGAGCACGGGGCGATCTTCCATCCAGCCCTGACCCAGGCGCTGAAGGGCGGCGGCGACTTCGACCGCGCGGTGACCGCGACCGACGCCGACGAGGCCATCGCCTGGCCGGCCGACGCGCCCCAGGTCGGCGACCTGGTCTGGCTGCAGCCCGGCCACATCGACCCGACCGTCAACCTGCACGACGCGCTGTTCGTGGTGGATGAGCTGGGCGGCGTCGAGGTCTGGCCGGTCGACGCGCGGCGCACGGCGCGGGTCTAGGGGCTTGCCCGAAGGCGCGGCCTGCCCTTTTGTGCGCCGACAACGAAGACCCGTGAGGACCCCATGAAGACCCGCGCCGCCGTCGCCTTTGCCGCCATGCAGCCGCTCGAGATCGTCGAACTCGATCTGGAGGGTCCGAAGGCGGGCGAAGTCCTGGTCGAGATCATGGCGACGGGGATCTGCCACACCGACGCCTACACGCTCGACGGGCTCGACAGCGAAGGGCTGTTTCCCAGCGTACTCGGTCACGAAGGCGCTGGCGTGGTGCGCGAGGTCGGCGCGGGCGTCACCAGCGTCAAGCCCGGCGACCACGTGATCCCGCTCTACACCCCCGAATGCCGCCAGTGTAAGTCGTGCCTTTCGGGCAAGACCAACTTGTGCACCGCGATCCGCGCCACCCAGGGCAAGGGGCTGATGCCCGACGGGACCAGCCGGTTCAGCTACAAGGGCGAGACGATCTTCCACTACATGGGCTGTTCGACCTTCTCCAACTTCACCGTCCTGCCCGAGATCGCGGTGGCCAAGATCCGTCAGGATGCGCCGTTCAAGACCAGTTGCTACATCGGCTGCGGGGTGACCACAGGTGTCGGCGCGGTGGTCAACACCGCCAAAGTCCAGGTCGGCGACAACGTGGTCGTGTTTGGCCTCGGTGGGATCGGGCTCAACGTGATTCAGGGTGCGAAACTGGCGGGCGCGGGCAAGATCATCGGGGTCGATATCAATCCCGATCGCGAGGAATGGGGCCGACAGTTCGGCATGACCCAATTCCTCAACACCAAGGGCATGAGCCGTGACGAAACCGTGGCAAAGATCGTCGCGCTGACTGACGGCGGGGCGGACTACACTTTCGACGCCACCGGCAACACCGAGGTCATGCGCACCGCGCTCGAGGCGTGCCACCGCGGCTGGGGCACCTCGATCATCATCGGCGTGGCAGAGGCGGGCAAGGAAATCGCCACGCGGCCGTTCCAGCTGGTCACCGGACGCAACTGGCGCGGCACCGCGTTCGGCGGGGCCAAGGGGCGCACCGACGTGCCCAAAATCGTCGACTGGTACATGGAAGGCAAAATCGCGATCGATCCCATGATCACCCACGTGCTCACCCTCGACGAGATCAACAAGGGCTTCGACCTGATGCACGCGGGCGAGAGCATCCGCAGCGTGGTGGTCTATTGACACGCCGTATCGGAGAGAATTAGCAATTAGAAACTGAGAGGAAAAAGCGATGTACAGCCACAACATGGTCGGATCGAACGACACCGCGCGGTCGAAAAAGTTCTACGACGCGGTGTTCACCGCGATCGGCGGCAAGCCGGGGATGCAGGACGACAAGGGCCGCCTGATCTACATGCACAACGACGGCCTGTTCATGGTCACCCCGCCGATCGACGGCCAGCCGGCGACACCCGGCAACGGCTGCACGGTGGGCTTCACCATGGCTGACGGAGCGCAGGCCGACGCCTGGCATGCGGCGGGCGTGGCCAATGGCGGCACCGCGATCGAGGATCCGCCGGGGGTGCGCGAGGGCAGCTTCGGCAAGCTCTACCTCGCCTATCTGCGCGATCCCGATGGCAACAAGCTGTGCGCGCTCAAGCGGGTTTGAGTTCATTCGCCGTCCCGGATCGAGTCCGGGACGGCGCTAGCCAAACACCCCGTGCGGATCGGCGGCGACCAGCATCTCGTCGGCGCGGGCCAGCGCGATCAGGGTCAGGCCGCAGGCCTCGGCGCGATCGATCGCCAGCGCGGTCGGCGCGGAGATCGTGACCAGCAGCCGCACCCCGGCCAATGCGGCCTTCTCGACCAGTTCGAACGAGCAGCGCGAGGTGAGCAGCGCAAAGCCCTCGCCCGGGGGCAGGTCATGACGCAAGCCGTGGCCGATCAGCTTGTCGAAGGCGTTGTGGCGCCCGACATCCTCGCGCGCGGCCAGAATCCGCCCGTCGATCGCGGCATAGGCCGCCGCGTGGACCGCCCCGGTCGCGGCATTGAGCGGCTGATGATCGCGTAAGGCCTCAAGCCCGGCAAAGATCGCGTCGGAATTGATCGACGACGGCGGTCCGACCTGCGGCAGCGGGCGCAGCGCC
>NZ_JAUYOJ010000210.1 GCF_030697925.1 Phenylobacterium sp.
AGATGGGGTGGATGGCTCCCGCTCACGGCATCTGAGCGCCAGGCTTGTGGAAGTTGTCGAAACCACCACGAGCGAAGGGAGCCACCCAGATGGAGATTACAACGATCGGCCTGGACCTGGCCAAGAGCGTTTTCCAGGTTCACGCGTTTGACGCTGACGGGAAGGTCATCGTCCGCAAGGCTCTTCGACGAGCCCAGGTTCTGCCGTTCTTCAGGGCTGCGCCACCCTGCCTGGTGGGGATCGAGGCCTGCGGAACGTCGCACCATTGGGCGCGAGAGCTGAGGAAGCTCGGTCACGAGGTGCGACTGATGCCGCCGGCCTACGTGAAGCCCTATGTGAAGCGCGGCAAGACCGACGCCAATGACGCCGAGGCGATCTGTGAGGCGGTGACGCGGCCGACGATGCGGTTCGTGGCGATCAAATCCGAGCAGCAGCAGGCGGCGCTGGCGCTGCACCGAACCCGTGACCTGCTGGTCAAGCAACGTACGCAGCTGGTCAACATGATCCGCGGTCTCCTGGCCGAGTTTGGGATCGAGATGGCCCGCGGCCTGCACCATGCGCTCGACCTTGCTGCACGGGTTGCTGAAGGCTCTGCACCGGACGTGCCCGAGCTGGCGGCGCGGGTCATCACCGGCTTGGCGGGCCAGATCGGCGATCTGCAGGTCCGCCTCACGGCGCTGGAGAAGGAGTTGCTGGCCTGGCATCGCAGCAACGAGCTGTCTCAGCGCCTCAGCACCATCCCTGGCGTCGGCCTCATCTCGGCCACGGCGCTCGCCGCCTCAGTCACCGACGCCAGCCGCTTCCGCTCGGGCCGGCAGTTTGCGGCCTCGCTTGGCCTGACGCCGCTGCAGAACTCCAGCGGCGGCAAGGAGCGGATGGGGCGGATCTCGCGAATGGGCGATCGATATCTGAGACGCCTGCTCGTCGTCGGCATGACCTCGCTTGTGCGCCGCGCGCGGGCCAAGCCGGACTCGGTCGACCCGCGCATTGCGACGATGCTGGCGCGCAAACCCGCGCGGGTGGTGACGGTCGCCGCGGCCAACCGCACCGCCCGCATCGCCTGGTCGATCATGGCCCGCGGCGGGGTCTACCGCGCGCCTCAAGGCGCTGCCGCATAGCAGTCTAGCTGATCGTCAACGACCAGCTTCCGGAGGTTGCGAGCGCGATGTGAAATGATGGCGAACCGGTCAGACCGGGAGCTGGGACACCCCGCGGAAAGTCCAAGGCGTCAACGCCTGCAGAGCAGAGTGGGACCCAGCTTGCGGATACCATCAGGGCCAGCAGTCCTCGAAACGACTGCATCAACAGGCCGGACACAAGACTGCACCCGACCCAGCCGCCAAAACTTCAAATCGAGCCTTGCAACGCGGGAGCCATCCACACAAGACCCTCCTAAGGTCAGCCACGGGGTCGGGAGCGGCCCTGAGGCCACCCCTACCCCGCGATGGCCGCGGCGTCGCGGTCGCCGGTGCGGATGCGCAGGGCTTGTTCCAGGTCGAGGACGAAGATCTTGCCGTCGCCGATCTTGCCGGTGTTGGCCGTCCGGGCCACCGCCTCCATCACCGTCTCAAGGATGTCGGTGGGCACGGCGATCTCCAGCTTCACCTTGGGCAGGAGCTTCACCTCGTACTCTGCGCCGCGATAGACCTCGGTCTTGCCCCGCTGGCGCCCATAGCCGCGGACCTCGGTGACGGTCAGTCCCGAGGCTCCAGCCTCCGTGACGGCTTCGAGGACCGCGTCAAGGCGGCTGGGCTTGATAACCGCGACGATCATTTTCATGGCGCTGCTCCGCAAAGCGACTGTCCTTCGAAGCTAGGGCGCCGCGCGGCAGGCTCCAAGGGCTGAGCTACACCTCCCGCGCAGGCGCCCGAGAAGCAGGCGCCCGGTTGGCCGGCAGGGGCGTCAGGCCGGGGCGCGCCACCCGGGCCCGCGCCCTGGCAGGTTTGGCCTTGACCGCGAAGGTCTGCTTGACCGCCTCGGTGAGCACTAGGCCGGCGAACCGCGGCCACAGCCGCGAGCCCGCCTGCTCGAAGGCCTCGGCCCAGCCAGCCATCCAGGGGACCGGCGGCACATAGAGCGCCCGGGTCCAACCGGTGGGCTCCAACTCGGCCTCGCGCAGCAGGTCGGCGAGCTGGCTGCGGGTATAGGGGCGGCCGTGGCCGAAGGGGGTGTGCTCGGCGTTGGCCCATAGGCCGTTGCGCGCGGCGGTGACCACGATCACCCGGCCCGACGGCGCCAGCACGCGCCAGACCTCGCGCATCAGGCCGAGCGGATCGGGGCTCTCCTCCAGGGCGTGGACCGCCAGGATGCGGTCGAAGAAGGCGTTGGGGAACGGCAGGCTGTCCTCGTCGGTCAGGCAGGCCAGGTTCGCCCCGTCCGCCGGCCAGATCTCCACACCCTGCTGGGCGGGCATGGCCGCCACCACCCGGCGCGCGGCTGCCCGGGCGCCGCCCAGGAACGGAATTGCGTAGCCAAGGCCCAGCAGGTCCAGGCCCTGGGCGTCGTCCCAGGTCTCCATCACCTTGCGGCCCACCATCTCGCGCGCCGCGCGGCCCAGCGGCGTGGCGTAGAATTCGCGCAGTTCCAGGACGTCGCGGCGCATGGGGCCTATGCTCGACTTGCGGGTCGTCCGACCCTAAATGCCAGGGACCCGTACACGAAGTCTTTCGAGAGGCCGTCATGACGATCACCGTGCATCAATTCCCCTGCCTCTCGGACAATTACGGCTTCCTGGTGCGCGACGACGCCTCGGGCCTGGCCGCCTGCATCGACACCCCCGACGCCGCCGCCATCCTGCGCGAGTTGGAAAAGCTCGGCTGGAAACTCGACCTGATCCTCAACACCCACTGGCATCCCGACCATGCGGGCGGCAACGCCGACATCGTGTCCGCCACCGGCGCGACCGTCGTCGGCCCCAGGGAGGTCGAGCGGATCGGCAAGGCGCCCGACCGCGAGGTGGCCCACGGCGACCTGGTCAAGCTGGGCGAGACGACCTTCCAGGTGCTGGATTCCGGCGGCCACACCCTGGGCCACATCGCCTATTTCGACGCGGCCGACCACGTGGCCTTCGTCGGCGACACCCTGTTCGCACTGGGCTGCGGGCGGCTGTTCGAAGGCACGCCGCAGCAGATGTGGGCCAGCCTGCAGCGCCTCGCCGACCTGCCCGACGACACCAAGGTCTACTGCGCCCACGAATACACCGCCTCCAACGCCCGCTTCGCGCTCTCGGTGGACGACGATCCGGCGCTGAAGGCCCGGGCCGCGGAGATCTTCGCCGCCCGTGAGCGCGGCGAGTGGACCGTGCCCACCACCATCGGCCTGGAAAAGGCCACCAACCCCTTCCTGCGCGCGCCCCTGCTGCGCCCGGGCGTGCCCGAGCACGAGGCTTTCGCCGCCGTCCGCGCCGCCAAGGACAGCTTCAAGGGGTGACCGCCTGATGGCCGCCAAGCCGCGCGGTTCGCGCCGGACCCTGACGCGGGCGAACCTGGTGGCCCTGGGCGCCGAGCGGCTGGCCGACCTCGCCCTGGAGCTGGCCGAGGAGCAGCCGGTCGTGAAGCGCCGCCTGCGCCTTGAGCTGGCCGCGGCCGCCGGCCCCGACGTCCTGGCCGGCGAGATCGACAAGGCCCTGGCGACCATGGCCAGCCGCCGCGGCCGGGTGCCCTGGCGCAAGTACAAGGCCCTGGTCCTCGATCTCGACCTGCAGCGCCGCCTGATCGCCGGCCAGTTGGCCAAGGAGTCGCCGGCGCTCGCCTTCGACCTGCTGGGCCGTTTCCTCGGGATCGCCGAGGACGTCCTGGGCCGGGTCAACGACGCCCGCGGCGAGGTCGCCGAGGTGTTCGCCGTGGCCGCCCGGGACCTCGGCGACCTCACGCCCGGCGCCGGCGTCCCGCCGATGGCCCTGGCCCAGTTCGCGCTCAAGGCCCTGCGCGACCTCGAGCCGCGCCTGGCCGTAGCCGTGCTCGCCGGGGTGATCCAGGGGCTCGATCCTGGGGCGGTCGCGTGGCTGCGCCAGGCGGTGGCCGAGCTTGACCCGCGAGGACCGGGCGCGCGGACCCACCTGCGCCTGGCCAGCCAGATGCTGGCCGACGCGGCCGGCGACGTGGCGGGTTATGCGGCGACCCTCTCAGACCGCGAGACGGCCACGCCCTGGGGCGCGGCCCAGATCGGGAGCCGGCTGCTCACAGCCGGCCGTCCGGAGGAGGCCCTTCGGGTCCTCGAGGCCGGCGCGCCGCCCAACCTGCGTCTCGAGCCGCCCTACGGCAAAGGCCTGCCGCCCCTGCTCCGCCTGCCCGGCGGCCCCGAATGGATGGCGGCCTATGAGGCAGGCCTGGACGCGACCGGCCGCAAGGACGACGCCCAGGCCCTGCGCTGGGCCGCCTTCGAGACCGCCCTCTCGCCGTCGCATCTGCGGGCCTATCTGAAACGCCTGTCCGACTTCGACGACGTGGTCGCCGAGGACCGCGCCCTCGCCCTGGCCGTCGATTTTCCCGACGCCACCCAGGCGCTGGACTTCCTGACCGTCTGGCCCGCCGTGAACTTGGCGGCGCAACTCGTGCTGGCGCGGTCGGCGCAGCTCGACGGCGGCCGGGTCGAGGCCCTGGAACGCGCCGCCCAGGCGCTCGAGGCCCGCCATCCCCTGGCCGCCACCCTGGTCAGGCGCGCGATCATCGAGGCGGCGGTGCGCAGCCGCCCGGCGGAGTGGCGCGACCTGGTGAAGCATCAGGCCGCGGCCAATGAGAGCCTGGAGGGTCAGATCGCCGAATGGGGCGAGGTCGATCCCCCAGCGCGGTTCCGCGAACGCGTGCGCCGGATGGTCTGATCCCGCTGATCAGGAGGGGTCGCCGGCCATCTGGGCCCGCCAGCTTTCGGGCAGGTTGAACCTTACCGCCGGCCTCGGCGGCTCGAGAGGCGTCGCCGGCATAGGGAGCATCGCCACGGCGACCGGCGCGGCCTGCGCCACTTGGACGGGCGGGGGCGGCGGATCGCTTCGTTCCGCCACCTGCTGCGGCGGCCCGTAGCAGCCATTGGCCGAGGCGAAGCCCTTCAGATAGGCCCGGCGAAGCTGCCCGGCTTCGCGCGCTTCGCGCACCTTCTGGTCCTGGCGCGATGCGCCGGTCAGGCGGCGCACGATCCCGCGGAACGGGATGACGTCACGGGTGACGTCGGCCAGGGCGCCCAGCACCATCGAGCGACCGCCCGTCTTCGGGGCCGCGGCGCCGTCCCCGCGATCAGGGCCGAGCGCGGCCTCCAGGGGCGCGATCATCGCCGCCAGCTCGGCGCAGCTCGCCTTCTGCGGATCGAGATAGGGCGCCTCCTGCGCGCCGGTTAGGGACTTGGGCGCCTCGTCCTTCATGATGTTCAGGTCGCGCAGGGGCGCCAGAAGGGCTCCCTGCAGATTGGCCTGGCCGGCCTCATCGGAGGTCCGCGGTTGCACGGTCTGGGCCTGAACCGCCGCCGCGCTCAGTAGAGCGGCTCCCGCGCATCCGACGCCGACGATCCAGCGCCGCGGCCGCTTGCGCATTGTCCGATCCTGCATCTGGTTCGAGGTCCCGGCTCTCGCCGGGACGTCTCCAAGTGACGTTCCACGAGTAGTGAGCGCCGCAATCGCCAGCGGGTTTCATGGAACACGTCTTTCGTGAAGAAGCGCGCGGCGCGCCGAACTCCGGTGCGGCGGCGTCTAAGCAACGGCTTCCAGGGGCGAACTACGGCCCCCCTAGCACCCATCCTACCGATGATGCATCGGTAGGTCTCGCCCGGCTTGGCGGTGCGCTGGAGCCTGTCTCGCAGCGACTCACAATGGGTATGATTTTCGCTCGCGACGTCGTCGAACGTCGCCACATAGGCCTCCGGCGATGAGCCGCGGACCAATGTCCAGACGGGATTGTCGGTCGACATGCGATCGGCGTCGCATCCCTGACAGGCGAGCAAGGCGATAGCCGTGATAGTGCTCATGCCGACCTTCGCGTCGATCATGGCAGCAAAACCACGTTGTCCGGCAGCTCGTTCGGATTATCCCCCACCCGGGCCGGGACGTGCTGCGCCAGGATGTCGACGCATAGGCCGATGGCCGCCTCGAAGCCCTCGGCGGGCCGTCCGGCCTTGAAGCCCTCGCTCAGCCGGGCCATCGCCGCTTCCCAGACCTGTCCGTCCACCTTGGCGGCGATACCCTCGTCGGCGATCAGCTCGGCCATGTGCTCGTCGATGGAGACATAGATCAGCACCCCCGTCCGCTCGCGGGTGGACTGCAGGCTCTTGGCGAGGAACTGCTCGCTGGCCCGGCGGCGCACGCGGTGGCGTTTCAGCGCCCGGGGCGTCAGCAGGCGGCGCACAGGCGGCAGGGCCGCCAGGATCGCGACCACCACGAACAGCACGCCCTGCAGCAGGATGGCGCCGGTGAGCGCCGAGCGCGCGGCGGTCGTCGCGATGTCGGACATCTGGGCGGCCGTCCACCCCTGACCAAGCTCCGGCGCCGCGACCTGGATTCCCGCCGCCAGCAGCAGGGCCGGCGCCACCAGGGCGGCGACCGCGGCCCAAGCCAGGGGAACCTCCAGATAGTCGGAGCTTTCCTGCGCCACCACACAGTAGATCTCGCCCGAGGTGCGGGTCTCGCCCTGGCGGATGGCCGCCTGGATGCGGGCGCGGTCGGTCTCGTTCAGCATCTCACCAACTCCCCGAGGCGCCGCCGCCGCCGCCCGAACCGCCGCCGCCGGAGAACCCCCCGCCGCCGCTCCAACCGCCGCCGCCCCGACTGCTGCTGGACAGGATCAGGGGCAGCAGCCACCAGAGCCCGCCGCCGCGACGCCGGCGGCGTCCGAACAGGCCGAACACCCCGCCCAGCACCCAGAACAGGATGAGCAGGATGAAGATCAGCGGCGGGCCGGAAGATCCCCCGCTCGCCTCTTGCTTGACGGGCGCCGCCGCGACGGCCTTGGCCTCGTCGTCGGGGAGGGACAGCTGCTGGATGATGGCGCGGGTTCCATCGACCACCCCGTCCTCCATCTTGCCGCTCTTGAAGGCCGGCAGGATGCGCTGCTGGATGATCAGGCTGGAGAGCGCGTCGGTCAGCACCGGCTCCAGGCCGTAGCCGACCTCGATGCGGACCTTCCGGGCGGTGGGCGCGACGATCAGGATGGTCCCGTCGTCGCGTTCCTTGTCGCCGATCCCCCAGGTGCGCAGCAGCTGGTAGCCGTAGTCCTCGATCTCGTAGCCCTGCAGGTCGGGCACGGTGGCCACCACCAGCTGGCGGCCGGTCTTGGCCTCCAGGTCGGCGAGTTCGGCGGTCAGCTCCTGCTCGGCGCTGGGCGACAAGAGGTTTGCGCCGTCCACCACCCGGCCGGTCAGCGGCGGGAACTTGGGCGCCGCGGCGATCGCGCCCGTCGACAGCGCCAAGAGTGCGAGCGCGCCCAGGACCGCGAAGAGGGCCCGCGGTCCCTTCAGCAGCGTCATTGGGCCGGAGCGCGCGCCGGCGCCGGGGCGGCCGGGGCGGCGTCGGTCCCGAAGTTGACGCTGGGCGCGGTCTGGGCCGCGGGGCTGGCCTTGAAGGTCTCCATGGGCTTGGCCCAGCGGTGCACGGTTCCGGCCCAAAGCGCGCCGGGGAAGGTGCGGATCTCGGTGTTGTAGTCGCGGACGGCCTCGTTGTAGTCGCGCCGCGAAATCGCGATGCGGTTCTCGGTGCCCTCGAGTTGGGACTGCAGGGCCATGAAATTCTGGTTCGACTTCAGATCCGGATAGGCCTCCTGGATCATCATCAGGCGCCCCAGCACCCCCGACAGCCTGTCCTGGGCCTCGGCATAGGCCTGGAAGGCGGCCGGATCGGTGATGGTCGAGGCGTCGACCTTGACCTGGGTGGCCGAGGCGCGGGCCTGCGTGACCTCGACCAGGACCGACTTCTCCTGCGCGGCGTAGCCCTTCACCGTCTCGACCAGGTTGGGGATCAGGTCGCTGCGGCGCTGGTACTGGTTCTGGACCTCGGCCCACTGGGCCTTGGCGCGTTCATCCTTGGTGGGGATCGTGTTGATCCCGCAACCTGCGATCAGGACGGGCGCCAGCACCAGCAGGGCCAGGCGTGCGCAGCGATTGCTGAGTTTGGACAAGGACGAGCTCCCCAGAACATGTCAGCCAGGTTCGCCTGGCCCGTGAATAATTGGCCTCCGCTTCGTTCCCGCGCAATGACTCCGAGGTTAAGGTCTCGTCATGCTGGCGCTGGGGGGCGAATGGCGGAAGTCCGATCCTACTATTCCGAGAAGGGCCTCACGGCGACCTTCTACGACCTGACCACGGCCATGGACCCGAGTCTGGCCGGCGACATTGATATTTATCGTTCCCTCGTCCCTCCGGAAGGCTCGGTGCTAGAGCTCGGCGTCGGCACCGGCCGGGTGGCCTTCGCCCTGGCGGAGAGCGGTCTCACCGTCACCGGGATCGACCTGGCGCCCACCATGCTGGTCCAGGCCCGAGCCAAGCTGGCGGCGGCCGATCCAATGGTGGCCGCGCGGTTGACCTTCCTGCAGGGCGACATGGCCGCGCTCAGTGTGGCCGGGACCTATGACGCGGTGATCTGCCCCTATTTCGGCCTGGCCCACCTGCCGGCCGGGGCGGCGTGGCGCAATGTGTTCGCCGGCGTGGCCAGGCGCCTTAAGCCCGGCGGGCTGTTCGCCTTCCACCTGCCCTCGGCCGAGCGGATGGCCCAAGCGCCGGCTACGCCGCCGGACCGGCCGGTCTTCCAGGCCCCGCTGGACGCCAGCGGACGCCAGCTCTCGATCTTCATCCACGCCCGAAGCGCCAAGCCGAGCGTCGGGCGGTTCGACCAGATCGTCGACCATGTGGTGGTGGGGCCGACCGGCGAGGTCGAGCGCCGGGCCCGGGAGCGGATCAGCTACTACGCCGCCGATCCGGCGCCCTACGCCCTGGCCGCGGGCCTGGTCCTAGACCGTGCCGCGATTGACCTGGGCGGCGTCGGCGCGATCCACGTGTTTCGCCGCGACTAGGGGCTTCAGCCCGAACAGGGGCCGCAGGACGTTCACTCGCCGGACGATCTCATAGGTGGCGAAGCAGGTGGCGAAGGTGCCTGCGATCAGGATCACCGCCTCCAGCGCCTGGTTCATGCCCAGCTGGGCGAGATAGTGACCGGCCACCACGATGAAGGTCTGGTGCACGATGTAGAACGGGAACACCCCGAGCGTCAGGTAGGTCAGGACAGGCCCGCCGCGCGTGAGGTGCTTGCCGCCAAAGCCCAGCACCGCGGCGATGGCGAACCACTGGTCCAGGGCGAAGGCGGTCTGGCGGGCGATCTCGCCCGTGGTGATCTCGTCGGCGTCCGGCAGGAACCAGCCCAGGGCCGCATAGGCGGCGTAGCTCGTGATCGCCAGCAGCAGGGCCGGCCAGCGCAGGGCGATGAACCGGGCCTTGAGGACCTCGGACTTGGCGATCAGGAAGCCCAGCAGGAAGACGCCGAACGAGACCGCGTGATTGTACCAGTCGTCGATCAGGGCGTGGGTCACCTCGAACATCGGGAACAGGGTGGCCCGTAGGACCACGAAGGCCAGGACCGGCCAGACCAGCAGGCCCCAGCCGTCCAGGACCCGCTCCACGCCGCGGTCCAGGGTCGCCACGAGGCCGCGGCCCCATTTGAGCGCCGCCGCCAGGATCAGGCTGTAGAGGAACAGATAGACCACGAACCACATGTGATTATAGGTCGGGGTGATCAGCGGCTCGCCGCCCGGCCGCCAATGGCCGCTGGCCGTGACGTACTTGCCGTAGAACTCGGCGAACGAGCCGGCATAGGCGAGCTCCTCGACGATCTCGTAGTAGGTCTGCGGCGGCACGATCACGAACACCGCCAGCAGGATCGGCGGCAGCAGGCGCGCGGTCCGCGCCTTGGCCAGGCCGCCGGCGGTCAGCTTGTCGGCCATGAACCGGGTGGCCGCCCCAGACACCAGGAACAGCAGGGTCAGGCGCCAGGGATTGGTCAGCCACATCACCGGGCGCAGCCACTCCACCGGATCCGGCGACTTCACGTGGAAGTCCCAGGGCACGTAGAACATGCCCACGTGGTAGAGAATCAGCAGGAAGAACGCGCCGACGCGGATCCAGTCGAGGTCGGGACGGCGCTCTGACGTTGCGGACGAGGTCACGGCATCACCCTATGCGGAGTATCGATGTTCGACCATCGGCGGGCAGGATTGCTCGTGAAAAGCGTCTCGGGGCGTGCGGCGCCGGGCCGGTGACGAGCGGAGGGGCCCGGTGACGAACGGCGATCAATCCGGGACGGACAGGATCTTCTGGCGCGCCCTGCCGCTGTTCGCCGTGGCGATCTTCACGCTCAACACGATCAACACCTTCACCGCCATCCAGGACCGGCCCGACATACCGTGGATCTATCCGGCGGTGTCGCAGGCGACGAGCGCGGTCACTGCGGTGGCGTCGATCTGGATCGCCTGGCTGGCCTATCGGATCGCACCGGTCGACAGCCGGCCGCGCTGGCGCGTCCTCGTGGTCCACGCCCTGGCGCTGCTGGGCTTCTCCGCCTTCCACGTGGTCGGCTTCTATTACCTGCGGATGTTGGCCTTCGGGCTGCTCGACCTCCCCTATCAATACGATCTGCCCGGCCGCTTCATCTACGAGTTGCGCAAGGACGCCTTCGGCTATGTCGTCGGTACGACCGCCTTCTGGGGGATGACCCGTCTCTACGGCCAGGCCTCGTCCGCCGGCGAAGGCCCGGCCACCTTCGACATCCGCGACGGAGCCCGGGTGATCCGGGTCGCCCTGGCCGACATCCTGGCGGTCTCTTCGGCCGGCAACTATGTGGAGTTCGCGCTCGCCGACGGTCGCAAGCCGCTGATGCGCTCGTCGCTCTCGGCGGTCGAGGCCGAGCTCGGCCCTCGAGGCTTCGTGCGCACCCACCGCTCCTGGCTGGTCAATGTCGCCCGCGTCACCGAGCTGCGGCCCGAGAAGTCCGGCGACTACAGCGTGGCCCTGGGGCCGGTCGAGGCGCCGCTGTCGCGCCGCTTTCCCGAGGCCCTGGCCCGTCTACGCGCCGGCTGATATTTTATCCGGTAGATACCGGATTAGAATAGCGGTATATACAGGATGATGCTGTCCACGACCGAGATGGGCCGGCTCTGTTTCGGCCATCGCAGCCGCCGCGCCGCACGCGCCGTGACGCGGGCCTTCAACCTGCGCCTGCGCCCCCTGAACCTGCAGATCACCCAGTTCATCCTGCTGGGCGCCATCGCCCGGGGGCAGGACCAGTCCATCGCCGCCATGGCCGACTATGTCGACGTCGAGGCCTCCGCCCTGCTGCGCAATCTCCGGCTCCTGGAGCAGCGCGGCCTGATCGAGAGCGAGGGCGGGCGCGGGCGCAAGGGCCGGCGCTTCTCGATCACCCAATCGGGTCTCGACCTGATCACCGCCGGCGTGCCCCTCTGGGTGGACGCCCAGGCCGACCTCGCGCGCGCGCTCCATGGAAGCGCCGCCCAGACCCATGCCGCCCTGGCCGACCTGGAACAGGCCGCCCAGGCCATGGCCAAACTCGAAAGGTAGAGTGATGCGTAGAATCGTCGTGACCGGACTGGGCGTCGTCTCGCCCCTGGGAACCGGAACCGAGATCGCCTGGAGCCGACTAGTCGCCGGACGCTCGGGCCTGTCGCGCATTCCAGAGGACCTCGCCCCCGACGTCCCGGCCCAGGTGGCCGGCCAGGTCAAGGACAAGGCCGCCGACCCCGAGGGCGGCTTCGACCTCGACGCCGCGGTCCCGGGCAAGGACCAGAAGAAGATGGACCGGTTCATCCAGTTCGCCCTGGCCGCCTCCGACGAAGCCGTCGCCCAGGCCGGCTGGGCCCCGGCCACCGCCGCTGAGCAGGAGGCCACCGCCACGGTGATCGCCACCGGCATCGGCGGCTTCCCGGCCATCGCCGAGGCGGTGCGGATCACTGATGCGCGCGGCGTGCGCCGGCTGTCGCCCTTCACCGTGCCGTCGTTCCTGGCCAATCTCGCCTCGGGCTGGGTCTCGATCCGCCACGGGTTCAAGGGGCCGCTGGGCGCGCCGGTCACCGCCTGCGCCGCCGGGGTCCAGGCCATCGGCGACGCCGCCCGGATGATCCGCGCCGGCGAGGCCGACATCGCCATCTGCGGCGGGGCCGAGGCCACCATCGACCGGGTCAGCCTGGGCTCCTTCGCCGCCGCCCGCGCCCTGGGCTCAGCCTTCAACGACACGCCCGAGAAGGCCTCGCGCCCGTTCGACGCGGACCGCGACGGCTTCATCATGGGCGAGGGCGCCGGCATCCTGGTGATCGAGGAGCTGCAGCACGCCCTGGCGCGGGGCGCCAAGCCCATCGTCGAGCTGGTCGGCTACGGCACCAGCGCTGACGCCTTCCACCTGACCGCCGGCCCCGAGGACGGCGATGGCGCGGCCCGCGCCATGCGCACGGCCCTGAAGCAGGCCGGGGTCGAGCCCTCGGCCGTCGGCCACCTCAACGCCCACGCCACCTCCACCCCGGTGGGCGACAAGGGCGAGCTGGCAGCGGTCAAGGCGGTGTTCGGGACCGGCAAGGGCCCGGCGATCAGCTCCACCAAGTCGGCCACCGGCCACCTGCTGGGCGCGGCGGGCGGGCTGGAGGCGGTGTTCGCCATCCTGGCCCTGCGCGACGGGATCATCCCGCCGACCCTCAACCTCGAAACCCCGGACGAGGCGGCCGAGGGCCTGGACCTGGTGGCGCTCACCGCCCGCAAGGCCGACCTGGACTACGTGCTCTCCAACGGCTTCGGCTTCGGCGGGGTCAACGCCAGCGTGCTCTTCAAGCGCTGGGAGGGCTAGACGCCAGACACCTGCTCCTCTCCCCGCTCGAGGGGAGAGGGTAGGGTGAGGGGTCGCGGCGCGAAGCGGCGCATCGCGGCCTCTGTCCAAACTCAGCGACGCGGAAACGCCCCCCTCACCCTACCCTCTCCCCCCCGAAAGACGGGTGGAGAGGATGTTCAACTGGACCCTTGCCAGTGACATGCGCCGGTCCAAAGTGGTTGACAGGCCTGCCTTTGGCCCTTAAGCACCGCCGCTCGTTTTCGACCCCGGAGCTATTCACGTGAAGCGGACTTTCCAACCGTCCCGACTGGTGCGCGCTCGCCGTCACGGTTTCCGTTCGCGGATG
>NZ_JAUYOJ010000220.1 GCF_030697925.1 Phenylobacterium sp.
GCAGCTTCCTCCGCATCGACGCGGTACTGGAATTTCCCCATTTGGCTGTCGTGGGTCAGCACGCGCCACCCGTCGGCGAATCGAACGACCGCGAACTCCGTGGCGTTCTCCATCACACGCACTCCTACGTGAAGGACCAGGTCGACCATGACTCCAGGGATCGCCGCTGTGAATCCAGAAAGTTCACCCGGACCCACCCGCACCTATCCGAGGCGCCGACACGGACGAAATCGCCAATGAGGTGCGCAGGTCCTGTCCTAGCGGACGGATGCTTTGATGCCGCACGACCGCCTCGGGGTACGCCGCCCCCAACCCATGCGGCAAATTGTCAGCGCCCGGTCCTCAACCATAGCGCGTTAACCAGCGGCGCGCAGGGTATGGCTCCACGGAGCAGCCCTGCACGGCCGGGAGCGCATAAGTGTCCGACGTCTATGATGCCTCTAGCCGCCTGACCGCTAGTTGGTTCTTCGAAAATGCACCTGAGCTGTTCGGCGTCGTCTCGCCGGAGGGGCTCATCCTTGAGATCAACCCAGCCTGGACGGCGCTCACCGGCTGGACGCCCGAAGAGCTGCTTGGGCGCAATCTCCTGTCGCTCTTGCACGCCGACAGCCGCGACCTCGTCGTCGAGATGGGGCGAAAGTTGACCCGCGACGGCGACGTCCCATCGCGCATGCAGATGCGCTGCGCGGACGGCCGCTGGGTCTGGCTTGAGGGTAGTGCTCGCCGCGGTCCCCAGGGCGAGATGATGGGCATGCTGCGTGATGTGACCGAGGAGCACCGGCGCGCCGAAGCGCTGCGGCATGCGAGCCAAGTGGAGAAGCTACTCTCCCAAACCGCCGGCGTCGGCCTCTGGCGCTACGATCCCCGGACGGAAGAAATCCTGTGGTCGGCGGAATGGACCGCGATGCTCGCCGCCGCCGGGATCAGCGCGAAGACGCCGGAGGAGTTTGTTCAAATCTGTCATCCCGACGACTATGAGCAGGTGTTGGCCACGATCACCGCGGCGGTGGAGCAGGGCCGCGCCGGCGCCTTCAACCACCGCATGCGCGCCGCCGACGGCCACTGGATTTGGGTTCGGGCCCACGTCCACGCTGAACCGGTGGCCGAGGGCATGCACATCGTGCATGGAATTTCGCAGGATGTGACGGAGCTCGCCGGGGCGCGGGGCGAGGCCGAGGCCCAGTTCCAGCGGTTGAAGATCGCCCTGCGAGCCGCCAACGCCGCCGTGGTCGAGATCGGCTACGACGAGCCGTTCCTGTGGACTTCGCCAAGCTTCGACGACCTCGTCGGCCAGTCGATGACCTACGCACAAGCACGCGCGACGGTGTGGCCCTTCGTTCATCCCGACGACGCCACGACGATCAGGACGGCGGTCAGATCGTGGCTCGACGGCGGCCCGGTCGAACCCCTGGATGTGCGCATTCTGCTGGCCGACGGATCCGAGCGTTGGGTGCGGATCTTCAACGAGATCCAGAAGGATGCCGCCGGCCGCTGGCGGCGCAGTGTCAGTCTCATCAAGGACGTCGATCAGCGTAAACGCCAGGAACTGGCGCTGGTCGAGGCCGAGAAGGCCGCCCAGGCGGCGACCGAGGCCAAGTCTCAATTCCTGGCCAATATGAGCCACGAGCTTCGGACGCCGATGAATGGCGTCCTCGGCGTCCTGCATCTTCTCAAGGGCCAGGAGCTTCCTTCCCAGGCCCGATCCATGATCGATGAGGCGTTGTCCGGCGGCGGCATGCTCCAGGCCTTGCTCGACGACATCGTCGACTTCTCACGACTGGAAGCCGACCGTCTGGCGTTAGCAAGCGAACCGGTCGATCCTCGCGCGGTGCTGGACGGCGTCGCAGCGATGCTGCGTCCGAAGGCCGAAGAGAAGGGCTTGGCGCTAACTTTGGAGATGGGCGCGTTGCCCCCCTGGATCGCAGGCGATGCGCTCCGGCTGCGCCAGTGCCTGTTCAACCTGATCGGCAACGCCGTGAAATTCACGCGCGAGGGGTCGGTGGCGGTTCGGGCCATGACGCGGACCGCCCTCGACGGGCCGCGCCTGCGCTTTGAGGTCGAGGATACCGGCATCGGCATTTCCGCCGAGGTCCAGGCCGTCCTCTTCGAACGCTTCCAGCAGGCTGACACCTCGACCACCCGCCGGTTCGGCGGCTCGGGTCTGGGGCTGGCCATCACCCGCAAGCTGGTGGAAATGATGGGCGGGGACGTGGGCGTCATTTCCGCGAGCGGACAGGGCGCGACGTTCTGGTTCGAGCTTCCGGTCGGGGAGATCGAGCCGCCCGTCCCGGAGGAGGCGGCCGAAGCCGCCGTGCTCGACGGCTGTCGGGTGCTGGTGGTCGAAGACAATCCCACCAATCGCATGATCGCCACCAAGATGCTGGAGAGCCTCGGCGCGATCGCCTCCACGGCGGAGGACGGCGAGCAAGGCGTCGAAGCCGTCCTGGGCGGCGACTTCGACCTCATTCTGATGGACATCCAAATGCCGCGGCTCGACGGGATGGAAGCGACGCGACGCATCCGTGCGTCCGCCGGTTCCGCAGCCTC
>NZ_JAUYOJ010000236.1 GCF_030697925.1 Phenylobacterium sp.
ACCATCAAGGTCCGGAGCGGTGTCAGGACGCGCAGGTCGGCGGTCGTGGCGAGACTCCAGACCGCCAGCATCATCAGCCCCACGGCGCCGCCGAAATAGCCGCCATAGACGCCAAGCATGAACTGAGCGGCGTACACCGACACACTGCCGAAATGCAGGCCGAGCCTGCGAAGCGTGAGGGCCGCGTGTTGGCCCGAGGCGAGGACGATCGCCGCCAGCAGCAACAGCCACGGGATGATCGTGGTGAAGGCGTGTTGGGGCGTGAAAAGCAGAAGCAGCGCACCGCCCAGCCCGCCAGCCAGGCTAAAAGCCACCAGGAGCCACGCCGCCGCGCCCTCGAGAGGCCGGACATCCTTCCGATAGGCCCAGGCGCTGGCGAGCGTGCCGGGGAAGAGGGCCACGGTGGTCGAGGCGTTGGCCACGGTCGGAGGAAGGCCCACCAGCGTCAGGACCGGCAGGGCGACAAAGGTGCCGCCGCCGGCGACGGCGTTCATGGCCCCGGCCAGGAGCCCAGCGCCGAACAGCGTGGCGGTTCCGGCCAGGGAATCGCCGATCATCGCACCGGGCTCATTTGGCCGCCTTGAGCAGATCCGTCACGGCGCTTTGGAACGCGGACTGATCCTCCAGATCGGGGAAGTGGCCGGCCTGCGCCAACAGACGCACCTCGGCCCTCGGCAGATAGACCTGCAGTCCCTTGGGATCCGAGCCCCGGTGGGTCCGATCGCCCTGGCCAAACAGGATCACCCCCGGGCAATCGACCCTAGGCACGTCCGGCGTGGCGTCGCCGAACCAGGTCTGGATCTGGGTGGCGAGCGCGTTGCAGCAACCGCAGTTGTGCGCCCAGCGGGCCGTATCCCGCCATGACGCTATATCGGTGCTGGGGCCAGCCGCTGCGCGATACCAGCCATCGATGGCGAGCCGCTCGCGCAGCTCGGGCTGGGACCAGGCCATCTGTCCGATGAGAGGCACGCGCAGCCATCCCTCGGGATCGATCGCACGGCGCACCCACTCGCGTTCGCTTGGAATGTCCGTCGCCTGGCTGGCCACTACGCCAAGCGTCTCCTTCGGCATCGCCGCGGCCACGCCGATCGCCACGTAGGCCAGCGTACAGGGGCCGGTCACGACCATGGCGCCGAGGTCGAGCCCCCTCAGTGCGTGAGCGATCGCGTCGACCGCGCCGGGATAGGTGAGCGCCTCGGGATGGTTCGCCCACGAAAAGCCGAAGCCCGGCATCTCGACGGCCACGACGGTCAGTTCGCCCGCCCAGAGCGCAAAGTAGGGGTCGTAATGCTCGATCGTATTCGGGGCATCCGGCATCAGGATCACTGCGGGCGCACCGGGCACGACCTGGACCCGCGCGCGTAGCCGGGCGTGCGGCGTATCGATGAAGTGGATATCGGGGCGCGACGCCATAGCCTCTGCTTCGGCGCGTCGAGGCCGATCGCCCGCGAACAGGGTTGTATTCAGCCAAGCCGCAATTGACACATTGTCCTCACTTGCCCGGATCTCGGGGCCTTGCTGCGGCCGGGCTGCGCTATCTCGTCGAGACGTTCGCGGCTTCCGGCGTTGGTGGGATGACTGTCGCGGCTATGCCTTCTGGCGTACGCTAGACAACATGCGGTCCGGCCAGGGGTCACCGTTGGGAAACAGGATCGTCTTTCCGGAGGTCTGGTCTCGCTGCAATTCATCATAGCGCGCGACGAGATCGGCTAGGCCGACGCGATGTTGCACCTGCGTGCCCTCGCCTTTGCGCAACAACGCCGCGGCCTTCTTCGCGACTCTGAGAACGGCCAGGGTGGATAGGCTTCCCAGCCAGACATTCACGTCAAATCCGGACAGCTTCTGGCGCCGGCCGACCAAGGTTTCGAACCCGTCGAAGCCCACGTCATCCCCTGACAACCGCCCAAAGACAACGACCTCCGACCCGTCGGGCAGCGCTGCCAAAAGCCTTCGTGTCATTTCGCCAGCGATGGCGTCGAAGGCGAGGGTTGCGCCCAGCCCGCGCGCCAACGTACCGAGCCGCACCTGGAAATCGTCGATGTCGCTGACGACGATATGTTCGCACCCGTTCCGTCGCAAAGCTTCAGCTTGCTCCTCGCGACGGACCACATTGATCATAGTGACGCCCCGCTGGCGTGCGGCACGGTTCAATAGCTTCCCGATTTCGCCGCCAGCGCCCGTGAGCACCACAGCCTTCGCTTTTGCGGAATTCGCCCGATCCAGCAGACCGAAGATGGTCGTGGCGTTTGCGAGCAGATTGACGCCGTCTGTGTCGGACAAATCGTTGGCTAGAGGCAGACAATACGAGACGGGCGCGATGGCGAACTGCGCCCAGACGCCCTCGCGATCCGGGCCGGGCGCGAAGACCACGCGCCTTCCTGCTACCAGCCGTCCCGCGAGGCCCGCCCTGCGTGCCTCCACGACGGTCCCAACGCCGACTAACCCCGGCGTGAACGGCGGATCACGGCGTCGAACATAGGCGCCAGCGATCTGCATGCGATCGGCGGGATTGACTGGCGAGCAGTGAACCCTGATCAGCACTTCCCCGCGGGCGGGGGCGGGGATTGGACGCTCGACAAATTCTAGGCGCCCGTTCTCAAGCGCCTGCACGGCCGCCATGGATCCTGTCATCATATTGTTCCTGCTGGCACATTAGAGGCGGCAATGTTGCCTGCCAGGTCGCCAATGCCGGCTCCGGAGACGAAGGCCCGATCTCCGGCGGCGGTGAGCACCCCTGGTCGCACCCGATCCTCAGATTCGATGGTGCTCAGGGTCGCCACCTCCACAGCCGCCGGCACGGCCGACAGGGAGTCATGGGCCACGGTTCTGGCGGAATCGCCGAGGAGCGGTGGATCGCGGGGTTCGTCCAAGGCCTCCACGATTGGCGCAATGCAGGCGGTCAACGCCACCAGGGGTTCGGAGTCTTTGCGGCGAACGATGTGGGACCCGGTGAGCCGCCGGACCTGATCCTCACGACGAGCAGACATTTTTCCTCGCCGCTGCCCCGCCTGAACCCGCACCCTTTCCGAGGCGTGCTGAAGAAAACCGCCCGCCAGAGCCGCAAAAAACTGCAGATCGCGCACCGATGAAATGACATCTATCATGCAACGAGTCGACATTTCATGCACGCGATCTTCGAACCAGTTGAAAAGGCTCCTATCGGCCAGCGCCCAAAGAGGGATGCCGGCGCGATTTGATAGGCGAGCCGATTTCTCCAAGCGGGCCGTACTGCGGAGAGGTCCCAGCGGCGCGGCGCCATCCCGCTCTCACCGGCTTGCGACGTCCATTTTATGGATATATATTATCCGGGTTGAGTCAATAGCCCCGCGGAGAGCTTGGATGAGGCGGCTGGGAGAGGGAGTAGAGCATGCGCTTCATTGCGTGATGGTGCTTGGCGCGCTGCCAGAGAGCGCCGTGATCCCCGCGAAGGCGTTGGCGGAGTTCCATGGGGTTTCGGAGAGCTATCTGCTCAAACACCTGAAGGCGCTTTCCGCCGCCGGCGTAGTGGTGTCGACGACCGGCAAAAAAGGGGGCTATCGGCTGGCGAGGCCGGCAGCAGAGACCACTTTCCTTGACGTGGTCGAGGCCGTTGATGGTCCAGGGCCGGCATTTCAATGCACCGAGATCCGCCAACGTGGTCCCGCGACCGTGAAGGATCCTTGCGCATACAAGGCCCCGTGCCTCGTCCATCGACGCATGCTGCAGGCCGAACGAGCTTGGCGCGACGCTCTGAGGTCGCAGACCGTCGCGGGCCTCATCGCGGGCTTCAACGACGAAATGGACCCGCGCAACTTGATCGCCGGCACAGAGTGGCTGAAGCCGAAAATCCGAAACTCGAGACCCTCCTGATGGCCTGACGCAGTTCCTACGACGCCCTGTGGAAGTGCGGAGCAAATGTTCAACATCCCAAGTTCCCGCCCCTCGGACCTGCGCCTTCGGCAAACGCCGAGTCGTCGCTGATATCCCGCAAGGCAGCTTTGGTCGACGAGCCGTGGAACTCCGCCATCTTCGCTACTTCCTAGCCGTCGCAGAGGAACTCCATTTCGCCCGCGCTGCTGCTCGGCTTGGTATTGAGCAATCGCCGCTAAGTCGCCAGATCCGGGATCTTGAGATGGATCTTAGAGTGCGCCTCTTCGACCGCACCCGACGCGCAACGTCCTTGACCAAGGCTGGCGAGCGATTCCTGGTCGATGCTCGCTGGATACTGAATGATGTTGATGGCTCCGCCCGCGCCGCCCGCGCGTTCGAAAACGGCGGCCAGCCCGTACGCCTCGGACTAGCAGAATGGGTTGCGCCGCGGCCGGCGATCAGGCCCTGCTCGGCCGCCTCGATATAGAGGTCGCAGAGTTCGCCAACGGTGACGGCGTCGCGCGCCTCCTGGCGGATGGCGGCCGGGTCGTCGCCCTCGATCACGGCGGCCAGCTCCAGGCGGGCGAGCTCGGGGGCGCGTTCAACGGTGAGGGGTCCGAAGGCGCCCAGGCCGAGCAGGCGCTGGCGACCGCCGCGCGTGCGGTACTTGAGCCCGAACCGCTTGCGGCCGGTCGGGAAGACCCGCACGCCGAAACCACGGATCTCGGTGTCCCAGCACACCGCGCCGCTCGGCTTGGTGGCGGGAGGCAGTGCGTCCACAAGGCGTTTGGTGAGCTTCGGCATGCGGCTGCGGGCGGCTGAATCTGCGACCACAATGCGACCAGCAGGAAGAGAACCGCAACCCAGCCCAGCGAACTCGGGCGTAGGTAAGTTTATGAAATCTATAAGCTAATCGAAGCGTGTCGTGCTCGGTCGAAGCCCAGAAAACGGCTCGGACCCGCTCCGAAGGCAAAGGTCACACGTTCGAATCGTGTCGGGTGCGCCAATTTCTATAATGATTTCAAGTCTGCCCGAAGGCGCCGAGCCCGCCGGGAGAGGCTGGCCTGCGACACTGCAACCAAATAGCTACCGCGCAGCCGCCCACCGCCTGGTCGATGGCGTAGGCTTCGTTGCAGAATAAATCGAAGCCGCCGCTAATCGACCACGACGAAGTATGGCGCTCTCGCGGTTCCCGAGGGCGCGGTGGAGCTGGCCTGGAGCCTCCAAGGCGGCAGGTTCATTCTGGAATGGCGCGAGCGTGGCGGCCCCGTCGTTCCGCCTCCGACCAGGAGCTGTTTCCGTCGGCGGCTCCCCACCGCCGGCCTTCCGCGCCAGCTCGACGCAGAGGCTAGCCTGAACTTCGATCGCTCCGGCGTTGCTTACGTGCTCGCCGCCCCGGCGACAGCGCTGGAGAGTTGATCGGACGCCGCGCCTCGGGACGTGGCGCGATGGCTAAGCTGCGTCCCGATGGGCCGACCGGGTCCATCTCCGGTGCTGCTTCGTTATTCAATTCCGCTCCAGCGAAAGACGACGCTGCCGTCCTCCGCCAACACGCACACCGCGCGAACCTCGTCGTCAGCCCGCATCCGGAACATTGTCTTGGCCCGCTCGATGATGTGCGGCCGCTGGCCCTGGAGCGTGCTGCTGCTGATCACCACGTTTACTCCGCGCCCGAGCAGATTGATCGTGTACATCATGGCGCCATCATAGGCCGCTGCCGGGAGCTCGCGACCCGTTTCAGCGCGGTGAATCGATCGCCAGGAACTCGTACCCGTCCCTTCACTCTGCAAGCCGTCGATCACGAGCCGGCTATGGCGGCTGCGAAGGACGTTCGTCGGTCAGGCAGCTTCCCTGATGGGCAGATCGCCTCGTTGGATCAGGCGTCCGCCGAGGGGAAGGAGCTGCGGCCTGCATACGGCCGGCCCGCTCATGAACGGCACGCCGAGGGCGGCGCAGGCCGCCAGTTCCTCGCCGTCGCGCACGTTCGTCACCGAGGCCCAGATGCGTCGCTGCTTGTAGTGGCTGCGGTGGCTCGCGAACTGTCGAAGCGCCGCCATGCGGCCGCGACGATCGGTCGTCGGCAGCGCGAAGCTCACGCCCGCCACGGCATGCACGCCGAGCTTCTCCACCTCGAACGCGGGATCGTCGACACGAAGATCGATGGTCTGGAAGTGCCGGCCCAGCGTGTCGCGGATCTGGGTCATGGCGCCGAAGCCGGGATCACGGGGCACGCCATAGATCACAGCGCCGAGGTGGTTCCTGCTGTCCGCAGGCAAGGCGGAGAGGCGCTTGACGCACGCCGCGCGCAGGGAAGGACGGACGAGGTTGTCGTAGGCGACGGGCACGTAGAGGATTGCCTTGATCGGAGCCTTGGCGAGACATTCGAGCGCCGCCTCGACGCAGGTCTCGTCGAAGGCCGCGGGATCGCTCGGCAACTGCTCGAAGCCTTCTACGATCGACGCCCGCCGCCCACGGTTTTCAGCGTGCGCCGACACGACGTCGCCGATGAACACGTCCTTCAGGCTGAAGTAGACGCCGTGAAAGCGAACCTCGAGCGACGGCTCAGGCGCGTGCGTCGGCGGGTCGCTGGCCGCACTCTCCGCGGCCTCCATGACAGGCGCTTTCGCGGATATCCGGCTCAGCCGGCCGCCGGCGGGCAGTAGCGCCTCGTTCCTCAGCGCAGCCGCAAGAGCCTCCTTGTCGAGCGCCGCGAAGCCCCGCGCCGCCGCCTCGGGGCCTTCGAACACCAGGAGCGTGACCTCGCCGGTCGCGCTTTGCCCGAACAGCCTCGTTTGGAGATCGTCGGAAAGCCGAGCGAGCTCGCGCAGGTCGAGTTGGTCGGCGCGCGGGTCCGTCAGCAGGAAGGAGTAGTGGCTGAGGGGGCTGAACTCGCGCGGCCAGCACCACCGCGTCTCGAGATAGGCGCCAGCGAGTTTCTCGACCAGCGGGCCGACCACCGCCTCCCGCAGACCTGTGGCGCCCGTTTCAAGCACCACGCGCAGGCACGCGATCGCCGTCATCGCGCAGTCTCGCTGTTGATAGCGTTAAGCTCGGGCGCGCGCCTGAGGGCTGTACTTCCGGACATGGCGCCATAGTGCTCGATACGAAAAGACTGCGCTCGCCCGGTCATGTTCGCTCCCGGACGCAGTACTACCGCAGCTTTTGTTAGCGCATGTTGAACTGGGTGGGCTTCTCACCGGAGGCGCCTTGCCGGCGCGTTCATCCTGGGGCCAGGCAGATTTCCGCGTGGAATGCGCGGCGGCCAGGCCCATTCCTTCCATTGTCCCTGTTCGTCGCGCACCAGAAGTTCGCACGCCTTGCCCTTCGCCTCGCGTGCGTTGGCGGCGCGCCGTACCTGCGCGAGCGCCTCGTCGAAGGTGCGTGCCCCCCCAATCTGATAGGCGTCGCTCGGCACGACCCAGCTCGTCCTCCGCCAGGCGATCGTGAAGTGCAGCATGTTGGGCGTGAGGGCCGGCATGGTCGCCTCGCGGGCATATCCGACGGAGGTCCGTCGGGGAACGCATAACGAGCGACCTGCCGTAGCGGATCGCTGCCGCGGTTCAAGCATACCGCCGCCGCACGCTTCACGGCCCGCCAGAAGGCTCTGCACCTCGAGCGCCAGAGGCCGGCAGCCACCGTCGCCACCTCTTGGAGCCGACCAGGCCCACCCAGGCGATCACCCCTCCGGTATTGGACGGCCACCGCGTCAGCCGCTTCGGCGGGCGGCGGGGCCGGATGCATCAGAGGAAAGCTGGCGCCGCTCGCTCAGGTCGAAGAAGTCCGGCAGCCGGCGCGCGACCGCCGTCGATCCGGTCACGGTCGCGCGGCCTTCCTCGACCGCCGCGTCCAGTCCAAGCTCGGTGGAGAGCACCCGCAGCAGGACATCGAAGGTGGTGTCCAACTCCGCCTCCGCGGCTTCGTCGCTGCGGGCGAGCCGGGCTCCTTCCGCCCCGCCTTCGAGAAGGAAGCGGCCCGACGCGCCCTTGTGACCGATCCGAAGGCCGATGCGGCGCGGCGGTGTGGGCGTCGTCCGCAGGATGGCCTCCAGGCCCAGCAGCACCCACTCGGGCTCGAAGTGGTCGTCCGGGCGCATTGGGAACAGGAAGCGCCCGCCCCAGCGGACCAGCTCGCGGATCGCCGGCTGCAGCTCCCGCCCGAGCTCGGTCAGTTCATAGGCCTGGACGTTGAACGGCAGACTCGCGCGACGGACGATCCCATGCTCGGCGAGGTTGGCGAGCCGCGCGGTCAGGATCGTCGGGCTGATCCCGTCCAGGCGCTCGGCCAGGTCGCTGAAGCGCTTGGGGCCGAGCAGGAGCTCGCGCACGATCAGCAGCGTCCACCGCTCGCCGACGATCTCGGCGGCGCGGGCCAGCGCGCAGAACTGGGCGTAACGAGGACCGCTCATGAGACCGGCCCTTGGCAGAGGTGGCGGCGGCGCGTCAACGCCGGTGGGCGAGCGCGATCAATGGCCCGACGACCACGAACTGCAGCACGGTGAAGCTGGACTCCAGGGCGACGAAGTCGCCCACGGACGTCATCGGGTGCTTGGCCGCTACGGCGAGGGTCGTGAAGGACCACGAAAGGACCGCCAGCCATGCGCCATAGGCGAGGCCCCGCCGAAGCCATGACCCCGCCTGCTGCGGGAACACGCGCGGGTAGAGGAACGAGAAGACCGCGCCCTGGATCAGCATGGAGATGAGACCGAACGGCACGATGACCTGCGGCCGATAGATCTCCAGGGCGTCGTAGGCCGGCGCGAAGGCGACGAGGTGCCAGACGTAGGCGATGGGGAAGCTCGGCAGGACATAGGCGGCGAGACCCAGCCAGAAGCCCCGACCCGCGACGCCGCCTGCGGCGGCTTGCTGAATGGTCATCCGCGCGCCTCCTCAGCTCATCGGCGGCATCTGGGGGAAGGCGGGCAGATGGTCCGGCGGCGCGTCCCAGCTCGGCGCCCGGGACGCATAGACCGACATCTGCGGCGCGAAGGCCTCGGGATCGTCCAACGCCGATGGCCGCAGGAAGACCATTCCCGGCATCATCCCGTTGCGGCCGAAGACGCCGACGCCGCACGTCGGGCAGAAGGCGCGGGCCACCTCGTTCCCGCTGTCCGCCCGGGACACGAACCACTGCGGCTCTCGGCTGGTCGAAAGCGCGTCGGCGGCCACCGGCCCCATCCAGCCGGCATGGCCCGCCCCGCCGAGCTTCCGGCAATCGGCGCAGTAGCACCTGATTTGGAACTGCGGATCCGCCTCGCACTCGAAACGCACCTCGCCGCAAAGGCATCCGCCTGATATCCGCATGCTGCCCTCCTTGGTCCTACAATTTTTGTAGTACACACTCCTCGTTCCGTTGTAAACAGCGCAAGGGCCGCGTCTGCCGACGGCGGCCCGGGCGGATGAAAGGGACGCGGATGAGCGACTTGCCGACCTATGTGCTGGAGCGGGATTTCGACGCATCGCGGGAGGCGCTGTGGCGGGCCTGGACCGATCCGCAGCTGCTGGCGCGCTGGTACGGTCCGGGGGCCGAGACCGTCGTCCACGGCCTGGACCTGAAGCCCGGCGGGCTCTGGCGCCTGGAGATGCGATGGGGTGAGACCTCCCATCGCCAGCGGATCGAGTATGTCGAGGTGTCGGCGCCGGCGCGGCTGGTCTGGCTGCACGCCAACGCCGACGCGGATTGGAACATCATCCCGTCGCCAATGATGGCCGACTGGCCGCGCGTGCTGCTGACCACGGTGACATTCGAGGCGGCCGGCGATCGGACCCGGCTGCGCCTGACCTGGGTTCCGCACGAGGCCACCGACGCGGAGGTCGCCGCCTTCGCCAGCGCGTTGGAGGGCGTCGGCAGGGGCTGGGAAGCCGGTATGGACCTGCTGGCCCAGATTCTGGCGCAGGCGCGGACGCCGGCCTGATTGGAACGACGCGACCGGATGGTCAATGCGTCGAGCCGCCGGCGTTCCTCCGACCACCTCGCGACGCGTGTCATGCGATCGGCCGGGAGCGCGTCGCCACCACTTGGGCCGCGGTAGCCCGATTTCAATGACTTTGGTGGTAGTGCGCAGGATGGTGCGCGCCGAAGCCCGGCCGCATCGGAGGTTGGGCATGGATGAAGCCGTAGCCTATTTCCTGGACCTTCGCCTGCGCGTCCGGCGCCAGCCGGAAGCTCGTGCGATTGTTGATCGCTGCCTGGAAATACTCGCCCGCGCCGCCGACGCCGACGCCGCGACCCTCCTGGTCCTGGATCGCCAGCTTGAGGCCCTGAGAGCGGATCTGGAGCGTCGTTTCGGGGCGCCGAAGGCGCTGCTCCGCCACTGAGCACCGGTTGGCGCCGAGAGCCACTGGGCGGTCGGAACGCACGCGGACCGCGCGGCTCGCGCGTCACCCGCCATCGGCCGGGTCATCGCCCCGAGGTTTCTGCGCGGCAATCGTCTTCAGGAGGTCGTCAGCCACAAAGGGCTTCCGAAGGAATTCACTCGC
The DNA here is from genome assembly GCF_030697925.1 of Phenylobacterium sp. Lineage (GTDB taxonomy): Bacteria > Pseudomonadota > Alphaproteobacteria > Caulobacterales > Caulobacteraceae > Phenylobacterium. Next base: position 10,326 of record NZ_JAUYOJ010000236.1, read on the forward strand.
CGGCACGCCGAAAGCGTCGAGAGACGAACCCAGGGTTTCGCCGCTCATGTAGATGACGAGGAGGTCGGGGATCACTTGACGGGCGAAACGGGCGACGTCGAAGCCCGTCGTGCCGTGTCGCAGATTGATGTCCACGATGAGCGCCCGAAAGGTCGGAAGCGTCGGGATGAGTGCATAGGCCGCGCGGTCGGTTTGGGCGCAGGCCGCTTCGAACCCTTCGGCGCCAAGGATGTCGCTAAGCACGTCGCAGATCGCCGGATCGTCATCGACAATCAGGACGCGCCCCATTTGCCCGTACCCCGCCCCGATCACTCGAGCACTCCACACCGCAACGCCTGCCCGAATGTCGGGTTCCCGACGGTTGGAGCGCCGCGGCTCTAGGGGCTGTCTCGGCGCGCGACAATGACCTTCGCGCCTGGCGTGAGGGCAATTCGCCTGTGAGCCGAGTGATCGAGGCAAGCGTTGGCAGAGCCGTTGGCGACAAGTCGCTGCGGCTTCATCTTGAGACCGTAGTCTTAGACGCTGTCGTGCGGGATGGCCGCCTGGGGAGTCTCCGCAGCCACCGAAGCGCTCGCATGAGGCCAGCGTGGGGCGATCGGAGCCTAGCCTCGCAGAACCGGCGTGATCCTATCAGGACAGCTCGGTATGCTCGATCGCCCGCCGGAGCGCAGAGGGGCCCACCGGCTTCGGCGCCAACGGGCGTCAGGATGGATGGAGCGGATGCGGTCCTTGATCGCGCCCCGCCATACGCCGTCACGAACACGATCCTGACGCCGACCCCGTCGCGCGAGGCGTGCGGCTTCAATGCCATCCATCTCGCCCATGAGGCCCACGTCCAGAGGATGAGATCGGGTGAGATGGAGGCGTCGGCGAGAGGACGGGCCGGCGACGCAGGGCCACGTGCTGATGTCCGCAGCCGCCTGAAAGGGTTGCCCGCCGCTCGCCGCCGGCAAGGCAGGCGGACAAGATCCAGGAACGCCGCGTACGCGGCGCGGAGAGAGATATCGAGGTCCAAGACCGCGTGTGCCGAATCGTCGCGGGTACCTGAGATTGCAATCTTGTTAACCGCAAAAGCTTAGACGTCGCGTGGGCATATATGTGCGCGCCGAGTCGTCGCCAATTTGGCGAAATGGAGGGAAAATGAACTCGGCGAGGACGACGTTGGATCAAGCAATTATTGAGAATGACGCCTCCTATTTCTCATGCGTTGTTGAAAGCAGTCCAGATTGCGTCCGCATTCTGGATCTGTGCGGTCGCGTCGAGTTCATGAACGAGCGCGGCCAGCGTCTCTTCGAGATCGAGGACTTCGCCGCCAACCGTGGCGGCTACTGGCCCGACCTCTGGCCGCAAGCCGCGCGCGCCGCCGTCGAGGCGGCGGTGGAAGCGGCTCGCGGCGGGGAGACTCACCGCTTCCGCGCCTATTGCCCAACCGCCACCGGATTCCCGCGATGGTGGGACACCGTCGTCAGCCCGGTCTACGACAAGGGCTGCGCGGCGCCCGTCAGGTTGCTGGCGACGTCTCGCGACGTGACAGCCGAACTCGACCTTCGAGCCTGCCTGGACTCGATCGTCGAGTCCGTGCCGGTCGCGCTGATGGTCAAGGACGCTGCCGACGGGCGTCTGCTGCTGATCAACCGCGCGGCCGAGGATCTGGTTGGACGGCCGCGGGCGGAGATGGTCGGCAAGACGGAGTTCGAGTGCTTTCCGGCGGAGTTCGTCGAGCGCTGGCGCCGAAGCGATGTCGAAGCGATCACGACGGGGCGCACGCACGTCGAGGAGGAGACCATCACCCTCGATTCTGGCGAGCGCCATTTCTACCGGTCGATGAAGGTGGCCACACCGGCCAACGAGGGGCCCCAGCGGGTGATTGTGGTCTGTGAAGATATCACAAGCCAGGTGGCGGCGGCCGATGCGTTACGATCGGCTCTCGAGGTTTCGAAAGACGCCAGCCGGCTCAAGAGCGAGTTCCTGGCCAACATGAGCCACGAGATCCGCACGCCGCTGAACGGCGTGCTGGCGGTCGCCGATCTGCTGGCTCGGACGACGCTGGACGCCGAACAGCGGGAGATGGTGGGCCTCGTGCAGCGCTCGGGGGGCGCGCTGCAGCGGCTTCTGAACGACGTCCTGGATCTCGCACGTCTCGATGCGGGGCGCCTCGAGCTCGAGGCGCGAGCGTTCGACGTGACCGCGCTCGCGGCCGCCGCCGGCGACCGGGCCGCGCGAGCTGCGGCTGCGAAGGGCCTGGCGTTTGAGTTGAACATTCAGGCGCCGTCCTGGATCGTCGGGGGCGATCCCGTGCGGTTGACCCAGATCCTCGACCACATCCTCTCCAACGCCGTGAGGTTCACGAAGGCGGGCCACGTGCGCCTTTCGGTGTCGGGACACCGAGAGGGGGGCGTCGCCCGGATGCGTTTTGAGGTCCGCGATACCGGCCCGGGTTTCGACGAAAGCCAGAAGGACAGGCTGTTCCGGCGCTTCGAGCAGGCCGACGGCTCCCTGTCGCGCGCCCATCAGGGCTCCGGCCTGGGGTTGCCGCTCTCATCGGCGCTGGCGCAGCTGATGGGCGGCGTCCTCGACGCAACGTCGCGTCCTGGCGAGGGCTCACTCTTCACGCTCGAGTTGCCGTTGGACCTTTGCGAGGGCGAACGCACGCCAGACAGGCGCGACGATGAGGGATGTACTGCGGAAGGATCGGGGGCGACTTCGCTTCGGGTGCTGCTCGCCGAGGACCACCCGATCAACCAGCGTGTGGTCCAGCTGATGCTCGCGCCCGCCGATGTGGACCTCACCTGTGTCGACAACGGCCAAGAGGCCGTGGAGACGCTCGAGCGGCAGGACTTCGACCTGGTTCTGATGGACATGCAGATGCCGGTGATGGATGGCCTGACCGCGACGCGCCTGATCCGCGAGCGCGAGCGGCGAACCGGCGCCCGGCGCACGCCCATAATTTCGGTGACCGCCAACATCCTGCCGGAGCACGTCCGGGCCAGCCGGGAGGCTGGCGCGGACTTGCACCTCCCCAAGCCCCTGAGCGTGGCGGGATTGTTTCAGGCGATCGAAGCGGTGCTCACCTCCACGGTCGAAGTCGGCGCCGATCAGGCCTGTCGCGTGGCTTGAAGCGCAATGGGGCGGTGATGGGAGACCCCATTTGCCGCGAATAGTTCTGGTTTCTGAGTAGGAGGACTGTCCGTGACGGCGCTGGCCTGTCTGAGAGTCGTTGTCGAACCTCAACACACCGGCCTTTCGCCGGCCGTGCTCGGGGCGGTCGTGCTCAAGTTCGCCTCGGCCTATCTCGATAGCCGCTGGTGCTGGCCGCGTCTGTTCTCACCGCTGACGAACTATTCGTTCCTGCTGACCGATCCGCGCGCCGACGAAATGGACGTGCAGGAGCTCAGCCGCATGTCCGACGAGCTTCAGACCAAGCTGTTCGGGACGGCGGCGTCGGGCGAGGTCACCTTGCTGCTGTTCGAGGGGCCGGTCGACGCGGTCAGCGCTTTCGCGGCGCTCGAAAACGCCGTCGCCGTGCGGGCATTGAATGAGCCGGCTCTGTTGCCTGCGGGGGGGCGCTTGAGCCAGATCCTTGGCAGCGATGCGGCCTCCGAAACCGAGAGGGACGCGAACGTTCGCAGCGGCCCGAATGGGCCGCCCCGCCAGGCCGTCGTAGGAGACGGCCCCACGCCCGAACGGCTGCACGGTGTCTACTTCATCCCACAAGGGGTGTTCATCGGCGACGTGATCGCTCTCAGCCATGGCCGCGCCTACTCGACCATTGCCGAAGGCCCCGACCGCGTGCCGCCGGACCGCGAGAGATTTGACGGCGACTGCATGGCCGCGGCAGGGCGGTTGCTGGCCGATCCGCGGGTCACGGGCGCGCTGTACGTTCCGATCTCCTACGACCGGGTCGTGCGGCCAAGCGTGCTCGCGAACTATGAAGGCCTGCTATCGGCGCTGCCCGAAGATCGTAAGCCGCAACTGACGGCCGCCGTATACGATGTGCCGAGGGATCCTGGGTTCGGCGCCCTGAAGCAGTTGAACGCGACGCTCGGAAAGTACTTTTCGACCATGACCTTGCGAATCGAAGATCCCGATTTCGAGATCGAAAAGCTGGCGACCCGCGCCGTGATGGGCGTTTCCCTCGCGCTGCCGGCGCGGGAGCCGCGTGTGCGGATGTCCATCCTGCGGCAGTTCGCGAGCCACCGGCGCCACTATAACCGCAAGCAGATCCGGGTGTCGGTCGCCAACGTCCGCACCGCCAAGGAGCTCGAGGCCTGCGCCGCGCTGGGCATTCCCTTGGTTTGCGGACCTGCAATAAGCGGAATGCGGGCTGAACCCTTTGGCGGCCTCCGGATCCCGATCCCGGCGCTGCCTGCGGGCGAGGTTCAATCTTCCGGGGAAAGGGCGGCTTCGCGCGCTTGACGGCGGACGCGCCGACGCTCCCCGACTGGCGCGCCGCCCATTGGGCCCGTCCGCAGTTGTTTGCGGCCTTCGAACAGATCACACGGCTGAGCAGACCGTTGCGGCAAGGCGGCCGAACTCTCTCCGACCTTGCTTCAGAGCGTGTGCAAATTAGGGTTCCGCCTCTGGACTCAGCGGCGGCGACGGGCGTCCGCCAAGCGGACCCACGCCCAGACGCCGACGAGCGTCACCAGCATCGGGGACCCCATGACCACGGCCTGGAAGAGGACGGTCGCCATCGACCAAACGCTACCGGGCTGGGGTATCGGAAACTCTAAGTTGTCGCATACGAAGCGGTTGCGCGACGATCCGCCTCAAAATTGAAAACAGACGGTCATCGCCGGGTGTCGGTGGACTTCCGAACCCAAGCCCGCCCGCGACCCGTCTGCGGTGACGCGTATCTCAGCTCACCAGCCCCCTAGCGGGGCGACGTCGTCTCAGACATCCTTCCGCCCTCCACACGCGGGGCGCGTCCCGGCCATGAGCGTCGCCTTCATGCAATACGAGTTCCGGGCGCCCGCCCTGCGGGCCCTGGTCCGGCCAGCGTGGGGCCAGGCCTACGGGGACGGCGTGAACCAGCTGCCGGGCCTGATCGCGCCGGATGCGCACCTTGAGTTCGTGTTCCAGACCGGCGCGCCGTGCGCGCTGTCGACGGCCGGCCAGGAACGCGCGAGCCCACCCGCGATGGTTTTCGGCCTGCGCCATGGCGCGCTTCGCCTGGCGCCGCGCGGCGCCAACCGCATGATCGCCTTCCGGCTCCCCCCGGTGCTCGCGGCGGTGGTGCTCGGCGTCGGGATCAGCGCGTGCTGGGACGAGCCTGTGCCGCTCGCCGATCTGATCGGACCAGCGGCCGACGACTTGCTCGACGAAATCTCGGCGGGGTCGTTCGATCAGGCCTGCTCCACTCTGGAGGCCTGGTTGCTCGGCCGGTTGCAGGGGTGGGACGCGGATCACGCGCGCCAGATGTGGCTGCAGCGGGCGCTGCTGTGGCGCTGGACCGATCAGCCGGTCTCGGCCCTGGCGGACGAGCTGGGCTTCACCAGCCGCACGCTGCGCCGCCACTGCGAACGTCATGCAGGTCTGTCTCCGAAGCAGATCGTGATGTCGGGCCGGATCCTGCGCAGCTGCGATCTGCTGCTCGGCCCGCGCAAGGCGCCGCTGGCCGAGATCGCCGGGGTCTTGGGATTCACCGACCAATCCGCGTTCACCAGCGCCTTCCGCCGTTACATGGGGATGACCCCGGCCCAGCTTCGGCGGGAGCCGCTGGTCCACTACGAGAGATCGCCCTGACGGGATGTCCGCATCTTGCAAGACGGACGGGTCAGGATTGCCTAGGTCTGCAGGGTCTAGGAGGCGCAATGCGAACGAACCCTCACGCGCTGGCGATGCTCGTGCTGATGATGCTGGCGCCGCCGAGTCTGGCTCAGGAACGCCCTGCCGAGCCGCTGTCGGCCGTGGAGTGGCTGATCGGCGGCTGGACGGGCGTCGGCGAAGGCCAGCCCGGCGTGTCGGCCGCCGTGCGATGTGCGCGCCGCGTCCAGGGCGGGCGGTTCCTCATGGTCGAGGGGCGCTCCGTCTATCCCAAGCAGGAGGCCAACAAGGCCGGAGAGGTGCACACGAGCGTCGATTTCTGGAGCTATGACATGGCTCGCAAGCGCCTCGTCCTGCGGCAGTTCGACAGCCTGGGCTTTGTCTCGACCTACGTGCAGGACCTTCGCGCGAGCACGCCGCGGCGCTTCGTGCTGGTTTCGGAAGCGCTCGAGAATGTGCCGCCCGGCTGGAAGGCGCGTTACACGTACGAGGTCCTCGGACCCGACGAATACCACGAGCTTTTCGAGCTCGACGTCGATGGCAAGGGGCTCAAGACCTACGTCCGCGGTTGGTTCGCGGCCGACCGCACGGGCCCGCTCGGACTGGCCGCGGCTCCGTGCGGAGCGAGCGGCGCACCCTAGACTTTAGCGAGCAGGCCGGTTCCTGCGCAGGCAAACACGGTGCTCGAACTCCTATCGAGGCCGTGGCGGCCCGCCGCGACGTCAGCGAGGAGGCTGAGCGCGGCGTTCGCAGCGCGCCCGGGGCGCTGGCCGTAGGCGACGGTGAACCTTCCAAGGCTAGGGTCGCCTCGCACGCTAGGCCGTTCGCTGGTCCCGATGGTCCTCGGGGCTGGCCGCCAGCACCTGTTCCATGACGGCGAACAGACGGGCGGCCTCGATGGGTTTGGGCACGTGATCGTCCATGCCCGCCTGCAGATATTCCGCCACCTGGTGGGCCATGACATTGGCGGTCAGCGCCACGATGGGCGTGCGTGGCCGCCCTTCGGCTGCCTCGTGGGCGCGGATGCGCTGGGTGGCCGTCACCCCGTCCAGCTCCGGCATATGGACGTCCATCAGGATGATGTCCCAGGGCTCGCGCGCCCAGGCGTCGACCGCCAGGGCGCCGTTCTCTACGACGAACGGCTCTATCCCGACCTGCGCCAGGAGCGTGATCAGGACGATGCGGTTCACCTTGTTGTCTTCCGCGGCTAGAACTCTCATCGGTTTGAAGGCCTCTGGCGCAGCCGCCGGCGTGATGGGGGACGCGGGGACCTCGTCGCAGACGCGCGGCAGCGGCACGATGGCGGCGAACCTGGATCCCTGACCGACCTGGCTGGCAACCTCCATGCGGCCGCCCATCAGCTCCACCAGCTGGCGACAGATGGAGAGCCCCAGACCGGAGCCGCCGTAGCGACGCGTGGTCGAGGCGTCGACCTGGGCGAACGCGTCGAAGAGCGCGCCGAGCTTGTCCCCCGCGATGCCGATGCCGGTGTCGGTCAGCTCTAGACGAAGCGCGCGGTCGGCGAGCTAAGGGCCGACCGCGATCCCGCCGTCGTCGGTGAACTTCAGGGCGTTGGCCAGCAGGTTGTAGAGGACCTGCCGCAGCCGCATCGGGTCGCCGCGATAGCCCCCGCGGGCCTGTTCCACCTCGATCGATAAGGACAGCCCCTTGCCCTGCGCGAGGGCGGCGAAGGCGGAGCAGACCCCGTCCACCACGTCGGAGCCGCGACTGTGGATCGCGGCGAGTTCGAGTGTTGCGGCCTCGCGGTTGGAGAGGTCGCGCGCGTCGGTGAGGAGGTCAAGCAGCGCCGGGCCGGTCGGGCGG
>NZ_JAUYOJ010000237.1 GCF_030697925.1 Phenylobacterium sp.
GAACTCGGGTCTATGAGCGGTGATAACGATCACCCTAGGGAAAGGCGCCACATGGCTCAGGGACTGTTTTCGCTGGAGGGCCGGGTCGCCCTCGTCACCGGCGGTTCGCGCGGCATCGGCAAGATGATCGCCAAGGGCTTCATCGACCAGGGCGCCAAGGTCTACATCTCCTCGCGCAAGCCCGGCGCCTGCGACGAGACGGCGGCCGAGCTCGGCGAACACTGCATCTCATTGCCGCAGGACGTCTCGACGGTGGAGGGTTGCCAGGCCCTGGCCAAGCGATTCACCGACCTGGAGCCCAAGCTCGACATCCTGGTCAACAACGCCGGCGCCGCCTGGGGCGCGCCCTTCGACGAGTTCCCGGAGAGCGGCTGGGACAAGGTGATGGACCTGAACCTCAAGTCGCCCTTCTTCCTGACCCAGGCCCTGCACAAGGCGCTGAAGGCCGCGGCCAGCCATGACCAGCCGGCCAAGGTGATCAACATCTGCTCGATCGACGGCATCCGCCTCAATCCGCAGGAGACCTATTCCTACCACGCCTCGAAATCGGGCCTGATCTACCTGACCCGACGTATGGCCGCCGAGCTGGTCAAGGACTCCATCAACGTCACCGGCATCGCGCCCGGCGCCTTCGCCTCGGAGATGAACCGGGTGGCCCGCGACCAGGGCGAGGAGATCGCCAAGCGCATCCCATCGCGCCGCATCGGCCGCGACGACGACATGGCCGCGGCGGCCATCTACCTGGCCAGCCGGGCCGGCGATTACGTGGTCGGAGAGACCATCGCGGTGGACGGCGGGGTGGCGCTCGCCACGACCGGCGGCCTCTGACGGCCACGCTTTGGGCGGTTTTGCGTTATGACCTGACGAGCCCCTTTTGAGCGTCGTCCCGATTGACCGAAGCCGCCCCACCACCTGCCGCCAGGAAATCCCCGCCGCGGGCCTATGCCCGATGGGCGGTCGCGGTCCTGGTCGTGGCGGCCCTGGTGGCCCTGGCGGCCGCCTATGCCGCGCGCCGGGCCCTGGCCCGCGAGGCCCTGGTCGGCTGGCTGGAGGCCCGCGGCGTGCCGGCCTCGGTGGAGTTCCGCGACTTCGAGCTCGGGGCCTTCGCCGCCCGCCTGCGGCTGGGCCCCGAGCGCGACGCCGACGTCACGGCTGAGCTGGCCGAGGTCCGCTACGGCTTCACCGGCTTCTGGTCGGGCGAACCGTTCGGCGTGCGGATCACCTCGGTGGTCCTGCACCGGCCGGTGATCAAGGCCGGCCTCAAGGGGGGCAAGCTCAGCCTGGGCTCTCTCGATCCCGTCATCGAGGAACTCGCCCGGCGTCCGCCGCCGCCCGACGCCCGCCAGCCCGAGATCCGGGTGCGCGAGGGCGTCCTGCGGCTGGCCACCGACTACGGCCCCGTCCAGGCCCGCCTCAACGCCCAGCTCACCGACGGCCGGCTAATGTCCCTGGATGCGAAGGTCGGGGCGACCGCCCTGCGCGGCAAGGACATGTCCCTGCTGAGCGGTCCGGGCGAGGTGAAGCTGGTCACCACCCGCGGCCGGGTCGATGCGGCGCTGAATCTGCTGATACGGCGCGCCGAGGCTCAGGGCCTGTCGGCCAGCGACGCCGAGCTCGCGGTCTCGCTCCGCGCGCCCTATCCCGATCTCGATCGCCGGCGCGCAGACGGCGAGGTGAGCGCCCGTATCGACCTGACGGGACGGCGGATCGTCTCCGGCGGGACGGAGCTGCAAACTCCCCGTCTCGAGGTGGTGTTCGGCGGTCGCCTCAGCGGCGCACTGCAAGCCCTGATCCTGCGCGGCGACGCGGAAACTCGATTGATGGCCAAGGCGGTGCGGGTTCCCGGCGCCAAGGCGCGTGACATCGACCTCAACCTGCACGCCCACGAGATCAAATGGACCCGGTCCGGCGGCGAGACGGTGTCCGCCAACCTGTTCGCCGAGGCCGGGGCGGCGGCCATCGATTCCGGCGAGACACGGCTCTCCCAGGCCGTGGCCAAGTTCCAGGGTCCGGGGCGTTTCGTCGCCGGCGTCATCCAGGCGGAACTTGAGGGCGGACTGACGACCGACGGCGCCTGGAACGGCCTCGGCGCGCCCCGCGCCGACGATCCGGCCCAGACGGCGGCCCTCAAGAAGGCGCTTGCCGGCTTCCAGCTGCAGGCCGGTCAGGTCTCCCTGCGGATCAAGGGCCAGGAGGTGGTGGTCGCCCTCGGCGCGCCGGCGACCATGACCACCGACACCGGCGGCACGGCGATCCTGGCCGCGCATGGCGGGCCGCTCTACGCCGCCGGCCAGGGGGCGTTCCGGCTGAACGTCGAAGGCGGCGGCCTGCCCAAGGCCGAACTCCTCGTGCCGCGCTACCGCCTGACCTCGAATGGCCTGGTGGCGACCACCGCCCTCAAGGCCAGCGGCGGGTTCGGGCCGGTCGAGGCCGGGAGCCTCGACACCGCCGGCGAGCTGCGCGTGGCGGGGGGCTCGACCAGCTTCTTCGCCAGCCGCTGCGCGGCGGTCACCGCGCAGCGGCTCGAGCTCGGCGAGAACGATATCGAGGCCATCGACGCCAAGGTCTGTCCGACAAGCGCGCCGATGCTCACCGTGGCGCAGGGCGGCTGGCGGCTGCGGGGCCGGGCCCAGGCCATGAGCGCCCGGGCGCCGTTCCTGGAGGCCAGGATCTCCGAGGCGGCGGGCGACCTCGACTTCCGCGGCGCGGGCGAGACCCTGACGGGCCGCGCTGTGATCACCGCCGCACGCGTCGACGACACGGCGGCGGAGACAAGGTTCCAGCCCGTGCGCGCCACGGGCGGGGCCTCGGCGGCCGACGGCGGCTGGACCGGCGCGTTCGTCGTCACCGATCTCGCCGATCGCCGGCTCGGTCAGGCGCAACTTCGCCACGCCGCGAACGGCCACGGCGGCCTCGACTTCGACACCGGCATGCTGGCCTTTGAAGAGGGCGGGCTACAGCCGGCCAGCCTGTCGCCCATGGCCGCCGTGGTCGCTTCGCCCGCCACCGGACGCGCGCGATTCCAGGGCCAGATCGCCTGGACGCCGGAGACCTCGACGAGCCACGGGACCCTGAGCGTCGAGCGCCTGGATTTCGCGAGCCCACTCGGCACCTTGACCGGCCTCACCGGGCAGGTGGCGTTCAACAGCCTGATCCCGCTGACCGCCGCGCCGGGCCAGAGCCTCAAGGCGGAAAGTGTCGCGACCCTGGTCCCGCTGACTGACGTGGAGGCGCGGTTCGGGCTGCAGGGCGAAGCCTTGACCGTCGAGGGCGCGAAGCTGGTGGTCGGCGGCGGGACCCTGGTCTTCGAGCCCTTCAACCTGCCGTTCAAGCCGGGCGCGAGCTGGACGGGGGTGGTCAATTTCGAGAGCGTGCAGGTGTCCGAGCTGATCGAGGCCTCGCCCTTCGGCGACCGCGTCGAACTCGACGCCCGGCTGAGTGGTCGCGTGCCCTTCGAGGTGACGCCGGAGGGGGTGCGGGTCTCGAACGGCAAGCTGGCGGCGGTCCAGCCCGGCCGCGTGTCCATCCGGCGCGAGGCCCTGATCCCGGTCGCGCAAGAGGGCGGCGCCGCCACGATCGAGGCGCCCGGCGCGCCCCCCGGCGCGGCCGAGGGGATGGCCGACGCGCTCAACGCCGCGACCGCGCCGGGCCAGGTCAACGCCTTCAGCGAATTCGCCTACCAGGCCATGGAGCACCTGGCCTTCGACTCGCTGGACGCCGAGGTGAACAGCCTGCCCAACGGTCGCCTGGGCGTCCTGCTGCATGTGAAGGGCGAGCACGCCCCGCCGAAGAGGCAGGTGATCCGGCTGTCGATCATCGACCTGATCACCCGGCGGTTCCTCGATAAGGCCCTGCCCTTGCCCTCGGGCACGAAGGTGGACTTGACGCTGGACACGTCCTTGAACCTGGATCAGCTCTTGAAGGACTTCGCCGACTATCAGTCGTTGCGCGGTTCACAAGCCGTTCAGCCGTGAAGCGCCACCTTCGCCGTGAAATTGGAGACGATGGAATGATAAGAGCCCCAGCCGCCGCGGCCGCCCTGATCGGCGTCTTCCTCCTGGGGGCCTGCGCCACCGTCAGGGTGGAGGTGGCGCCCATCACCATCTACGCCAAGCTGGACGCCGACGTCCGGCTGCGCCTCGACGACGACGTCAAGGCGCTGATCAAGCAGAACCCGAACCTGTTCTAGGAAATGACCATGACCTTCAATCAATGGCTGGCGCCGGTCGCCGTGGCGGTCGGAAGCATCACCTGCGCGGGCGGCGCCTATGCCGATGTCGCCGCCTCCAAGGCCGTCGTGGACGCCGCCAAGGCCGCCGGGATCGTGGGCGAGCAGAATGACGGCTACCTCGGCTTCGTGAAGCCCGGCGACGCGGCGACCAAGGCCGCCGTGGCCGAGATCAACGCCGGCCGCCGCCAGGTCTACGCCCAGGCCGCCGCCAAGAACGGCGTCACCATCGAAGCCGCCGGAGCCTCGGCTTTCAAGACCGTGGTGCAGGAACGCCTGAAGCCCGGCGAGTCCTACCAGGACGCCTCGGGCGCCTGGGTGCGGAAGTAGGGCTGCGCCCCTTCTCCCCTTGCGGGAGAAGGAATGCTGGGCGCTGCTCCTTCCTATCGCGCCTTCTCCGCCGCGACCCAGGCGTCGATCCGGCGCTCCAGCATGTCCAGCGGCAGGGGCCCGGCCAGCAGCACCGCGTCGTGGAAGCGGCGGATGTCGAACTTTTCGCCCAGCTCGGCCTTCGCCTTTTCGCGCAGGGATACGATCTTCATCTCGCCGGTCTTGTAGGCGAGCGCCTGGGCCGGCCAGGAGACGTAGCGGGCCAGCTCCACCTCGATATTGAGCGGCGACAGGGCGGAGTTCTCGGCGAAGCACTTGCGGGCCTCGTCCAGGGTCCAGCCCTTCCAATGGATGCCGGTGTCGGCCACCAGCCGGCAGGCGCGCCACATCTCGTAGCTGAGCCGCCCGAACCGCTCATAGGCGTCTCGATAGATGCCCATCTCTCCGCCCAGCTTTTCGGAATAGAGGCCCCAGCCCTCGGTGAAGGCGGTGACGCCCGCCTCGCGGCGGAAGGTCGGAATGTCCTGGGCCTCCTGGCCCAGCGCGATCTGCAGGTGATGGCCGGGAACCGCCTCATGCAGGGTCAGGGCCGGCAGCTCATAGAGCCCGCGCTGATCCAGGCTCGAGGTGTTGACCATGTAGCCCCCGGCGATCCCCAGCTTCGGATTGCCCTGGAAATAGCGCCCGGTGGTGTAGTTGGCCTCGATGTCGGCGGGCACCGGCCGCACGCCGTAGGTCAGGCGGGGCAGGGTGGCGAACCAGGCCGGCAGCTTGTCGTCGATCCGCTTGGCGATCTCCGAGGCCTTTTCCAGCAGGTCCTGGCGTGAGGTCGCGTAGAATCGCGGGTCCTTGCGCAGGAAGGCCTGGAACTCCGGGAAGCTGCCCTTGAAGCCGGTCTCCGCGATGACCCCGTCCATCTCCTTGCGGATGCGGGCCACCTCGTTCAGGCCGTTCTGGTGGATCTGGTCGGGAGTGAGCTTGGTGGTGGTGTGGTCCTGCACCAGCCAGGCGTAGTAGCGCTCGCCATCCGGCAAGGCGCGGGCCCCCAGCGCCTTGCGGCTCCGGGGCAGATATTCCTTCTCCAGGAACACGACGAAGCTGGCCTGGGCGGGTCGGACCTTGTCGCGGACGATGGCGGCGGCCTCGGCCAGCAAGGCGTCGCGCTGCGCCTGCGGGATGGAGGCGGGCAGGGCCTTCAGCGGCGCAAGCATCGGGTCCGTGTCGAGCGGCGCGACCGCCTGTTCGCGGGCGAAGGCCAGCACCTTCTCGGTGGTGGAGACGGGCTGGGTGAAGCCGCTCTTGGCGCCGCGCCGGGCATTGTCGATCTCGATGGCGTAATAGGCCGGCGCGGCGTTCAGCCGGTCGATCCAGGCCTTGCCGTCGGCCAGGCTGCGCATCGGCGTCGAGGCGGCGAGATAGCCCATGGTCCAGTGGAAGCCACCATCGGAATTGAACGGCATCCGCGCCTCGTCGAAGCCGAGGCTCGCCAACCGGCGCTCGACCGCCCAGGTGAGGAATTCGCGGTTGATCCTGGCCTCCCCCGACAGCTCGCCCGGATCGATGGCCGCCAGCCGGGTCTTGAAGCCCGACAGCGTCGCCTTGCGCGCCGCGTCGGCCTTGGGGCTGTCGTCGGGCAGGCGGGAGAGGGCCGCGCGGTCGCCCTGGTTGGCGGCCTCGATGGGATCGTCGGTCAGGCGGAAGGCCTCGTAGTCGGCGACGACCTTGTTGAGGGCCGTATCGTCGGCCAGGGCCGGGCTCGCGGCGAGGGTCAGGGCGAGGACGGCGAGCGCGCGGCGCATGAGGTCACCTTCAAGGGTTCTGGCAAGGTTGGAGCGGCGCCAAGCTGGAGCAGGCGGCGGCCGGCGCCAAGGGCATTTTCGGCTAACGCCATTCGCCCACGAGCGAAGAATCACCCCACTTCATGTCCTTCGCGATTAAGGCCATGCTCGCCGCGCCAAACCCCGGGGGTCCCGTCATGAGTTTCGTCACACGCCGCAGAGCCATGGAGGCCCCGCAGCACGAAGGCGGCCACAAGCTGAAGGCCGCGCTGGGTTGGCCCCACCTGATGGCGCTCGGCATCGGCGCGATCATCGGCACCGGCATCTACACCCTGACCGGCGTGGCGGCGGGCCTGGCGGGCCCAGCGGTGATCCTGTCCTTCGCGGTGGCCGGCGCGGTCTGCGCCTGCGCCGCGCTCTGCTACGCCGAGATGGCCACCCTCATGCCCCAGGCCGGCAGCGCATACACCTATTCCTACGTCACCCTGGGCGAGATGGCCGCCTGGGTGATCGGCTGGAGCCTGATCCTCGAATACACCCTGGTCTGCAGCGCCGTGGCGGTGGGCTGGGCGGGCTACGCCTCGGGCCTGATCCAGCAGGCGGGCTGGCCCGTGCCGGCCTATCTGCTGGCCGGACCGGAGGCCGGAGGCCTGGTCAACCTGCCGGCGGTGTTCATCGCCCTGCTGGTCACCAGCCTGCTGCTGGTGGGCACCCGCGAGAGCGCCACGGTCAACTTCGTCCTGGTCTGCGTGAAGCTGGTGGCCCTGGCGGCCTTCGTGGCCATCACCCTGCCCAGCTTCGACGCCAGCCACTTCACGCCCTTCGCGCCGTTCGGCTTCGGCGCTCAGGACGTGGACGGGACCAAGTTCGGGGTGATGGGCGCCGCGGCGATCATCTTCTTCGCCTTCTACGGCTTCGACGCCATCTCCACCGCCGCTGAGGAGGCCAAGAACCCCAAGCGCGACCTCACCATCGGCATCGTCGGCTCGATGGTGGCCTGCACCCTGATCTACATGATCGTCGCCGCCGTCGCCCTCGGCGCCTCGCCCTACGACGTCTTCTCCAAGAGTGAGGAGCCGTTGGCCTTCATCCTGCGCGAGCTGAACCGGCCTCTGGCCGCCTCGCTGATCGCCGGCGCCGCGGTGATCGCCATGCCCACCGTGATCATGGTGTTCATGTTCGGCCAGAGCCGGGTGTTCTTCGCCATGGCCCGCGACGGCCTGCTGCCGCGCGGCCTGTCCAAGGTGAACGCCCGCGGCGTCCCCTCGGCGGTCACCATCCTGACCGGGGTCATCGCCGCCCTCATCGCCGGCGCCCTGCCGCTGTCGCAGATTGCGGCCCTGGCCAACGCCGGAACCCTGGCGGCCTTCATCGCCACCATCCTGGCGGTCATGGTGCTGCGCCGCCGCGCGCCCACCCTAGAGCGGCTCTTCAAGACCCCGGCGATCTGGATCTTGGGCCCGCTGGGCCTGGTCGGCTGCGTCTACCTGTTCTCCAGCTTGACGGCGAAGACGATCACCTTCTTCTTCATCTGGAACGCCGTCGGCGTGGCGGTCTACCTGCTCTACGGACGGGCCAGGAGCCGGCTGGCCTAAGCCTTGGCCAACTGCTCCAGGGTGTCCTCCATCGCCTCTTCCCAGGGTCTGAGCTGGACGCCGAACACCCGCTGCAGCCGGGTCGAGTCCAGCACGCAGTTGAGCGCGCGCTTGGCCGGGGTCGGGAAGGCGCTGGTGGGGACCGGCTCGATTGGCGGCGGTTCGCGGCCGGGGAAGGCCGTGGCGAAGATGGTCCTGCCCATGTCGTAGCGGCTGGCCACGCCGGCATTGACCACGTGCAGCAGGCCCCATTCCGGGGCGCCGGCCGGGGCGCGGGCCAGGCGGTCGGCCTGGGAGAGGATGAAGGCCGCCAGGTCGCCGCTGGCGGTCGGCCGGGCCTTCTGGTCGTCCACCAGACGCATCGGGGTTCCGGCCTGGGAGGCCTTCAGGAACCACTGCAGGAAATTCTGGCCATAGGCCGAGAACAGCCAGGACACCCGCGCCACCAGGGCCCGGTCGCAGCCCCCAAGCACCGCCTGCTCGCCCGCCAGCTTCGACGCGCCATAGACGTGCAGGGGATTGATCGCGTCGCCCTCCAGATAGGCGCCGGCCTTTTCGCCGTCGAACACCATGTCGGTGGAGATCTGGATCAGCGGCAGGCCGCGCGCCTGGCAGGCCCTGGCCATGGCCTCCGGCGCCCGGGCGTTGACCGCATAGGCCAGGTCCGGCTCGCTCTCGGCCTTGTCCACGGCGGTATAGGCCGCGGCGTTCAGCACTAGGTCGATCGCTCCGGCGGTCTCGATCGCGCGCGTCACGGCGGCCGCATCGGTCAGGTCGACCTGGGCCCGCGACAGGGCGACCACTTCGATAGGGCCCTCCTGGCGGTCCAGCATCTCACGCGCCAACTGGCCGCTTGCTCCGAACTGAAGGATGCGGGTCATGGAGCGACCGCGCGGCGCACGATCGCCGATCCGCCGGCCCCGCCGGTTATGAGGATTTTCATGGGCCTTTTCCTAAGCGATGCGGCGCGACTTGCCATCCCCAAACCCGCCGGCGCGCCGCGGCGGGGTGGGCGTACGACGCTTTTGTTCTGGCCTGCCAACCTCCTCGCCGCCTAAAGTCGCCGCGCCTGCTCCCCAGGTGATCATGCCAAGGAAAGCCGACGCCGCATTTCAAGGCGCAGGCGGGGTCGTGGGCGGCGCGTATTCTTCCGCGCCCTGGGGAGCGCCGTGGGTTCGACGACGAAAGACACTGCGCCCGCGAGTCCGGGCGGTCCCAACCGGGGCATGCAGGACCTGACCACCGGTCCGATCGGCAAGACCCTGATCCTGTTCGCCCTGCCGGTGCTGGGCTCCAACATCCTGCAGTCGTTGAACGGCACGGCCAACGCCATCTGGGTGAGCCATATCCTGGGTGAGGCGGCGCTGACGGCCACGGTGAACGCCAACAATATCTTCTTCCTGATGCTGGGCGCCGTGTTCGGCATCTCCATGGCCGCCAACCTGCTGATCTCGCAGTCGGTGGGGGCCAAGGACCTCCCCATGGTGAAGCGGGTGGTGGGCTCGTCCATCAGCTTCTTCCTGGTGCTGTCCCTGGCCGTGGGCGTCGCTGGCTACATGCTGACGCCGGCGGTCCTGCGGATCATGCAGACCCCGCCGGACGCCACCCGGGACGCGATCACCTATCTGCGGGTGATCTTCCTGGCCATGCCGTTCATGTACTTCTTCTCGTTCGTGATGATGGCCCAGCGCGGCGCGGGCGACTCGCGCACGCCGTTCTATTTCTCGCTGGTGGCGGTCGGCCTGGATGTGGTCCTGAACCCCCTGCTGATGATCGGCGTCGGCCCCCTGCCGCGCATGGGGATCGCGGGCTCCGCCACCGCCACCCTGATCAGCCAGACGCTCACGCTCATCGCGATGATCGTCTATCTCTACCGCACCAAGTCGGTGCTGATCCTGCGCCCCGGCGAATGGACCCTGCTGAAGCCGCAGTTCGAGATCATCAAGACCCTGGTGGTGAAGGGCTTCCCCATGGCCCTGCAGATGCTGGTCATCTCGGGCGCGGCGGTGGTGATGATCTCCTTCGTCAACGCCTATGGTTCGCGGACGGCGGCCGGCTACGGCGCGGCGATCCAGCTCTGGACCTATATCCAGATGCCGGCCATGGCGCTCGGCGCGGCGGTCTCCTCCATGGCCGCCCAGAACGTCGGCGCGGGCCGCATGGATCGGGTGAACCTGGTGGCGGGCCGCGGCGTACTGATCGCCGCGGTCATGACAGGCGCCCCCGTGCTGCTGATCTATCTGGTCGAGCCCTATGTGCTGCGGCTGTTCCTGCCGGCGACCAGCCCGTCCCTGCCGATCGCCATGCACATCAACGCCTACGTGCTGTGGGGCTTCATTCCCTTCGGCATGGCCTTCGTCCTGAACGGCGTCATCCGCGCCACCGGCTCGGTCTGGCCGCCGCTGCTGGGCCTGCTGATCTCCATGTGGGTGGTGCGCATCCCCTTCGCCCAGATCCTGGAACCCGTTCTGGGCGCGGACGCCATCTGGTGGAGCTTCCCGCTGGGCTCGATGACCTCCCTGGTCCTGGCGGCGGGCTACTACCGTTTCGGCGGCTGGCGCAAGGCCAGGCTGATGGGCGGTATTCCGCGCGGCGCGGCGCCTGACACCGGCCTCGGCCCCCCGTCCCTGGCCGAGGAGAGCGAGGCGGTCGAGGCCGCCAGCCAGTGGCAGGACGAGCCTAGGGCTCCGTCAGCGCCGAATAGACCAAGGTCCGAAGCTCCCGCCGTATAGGATAGGTGCTGGACGGCAGGACCTGGGTCATGAACACGACCTGGATGTCCTCCACCGGGTCGATCCAGAACGCCGTCGAGGCGGCCCCGCCCCAGTAGTATTCGCCGGGGCTCGAGGTCAGCATCGCCGCGACCGGGTCGAAAGTCACCGCGAAGCCGAGCCCGAACCCGACCCCGGCGTTGGTCGCCTCCGAGAACAGGGAGCGCGAGAGCTTGGTCAGGTCCTGGCCGCCGGGCAGGTGGTTCGAAGCCATCAGCTTCAGCGTCCTGGGCGCGATCAGCCGCTGGCCGTCCAGGGCGCCGCCCGCCCCCAACATCCTGCAGAAGGCCATGTAGTCTTTCGCCGTCGAGACCAGGCCGCCGCCTCCGGAATGGAAGTCGGACGCCTTGAGATAGGGGCTGGTCTCCGGATCGTCCTGCAGGTCCAGGCCACCGGCGGGGGTGGCGTTGTAGCAGGCCGCGAACCGCGACCGCTGGTCCTCGCGGACATGGAATCCCGTGTCGGTCATGCCCAGGGGATCGAAGATCCGCTGCTGCAGGAAGGCCTGGAACGGTTGGCCGGAGATCCGCTCGATCAGCACGCCCAGCACGTCGGTGGAAACGGAATAGTTCCAGGCCTCGCCCGGCGAGAACTCCAGCGGGAGCTTGGCCAGGTGGTTGACGAACGCGTCCATGTCGCCGTCGCCGGTGGTCCCGCCGATCTTCAGCTTGCGATAGGCGGCGTCGACATTGGTGCGGTTCTGGAAGCCGTAGGTCAGGCCCGAGGTGTGGCGCAGCAGGTCGACCATCTGCATGGGCCGCGTCGGCGGCGTGGTCATGAACTGCGGCGTCACCCCGGCGGCGAAGACGCCCAGGTTCTTCCACTCCGGGATGAACTTCGCCACCGGATCGTCCAGGGCGACCAGGCCTTCCTCGACCAGCATCATGAAGGCGATGCTCGTGATCGGCTTGGTCATCGAATAGATGCGGAAGAGGGTGTCGGTGGCGATCGGCTTGCCGCGCTCGCGATCGGCCAGGCCCATCAGGCCCTCATGGACCAGCTCCCCGCGCCGGGAAATCTGCACCTGGGCGCCGGGAAGACGGCCGGAGTCGATGTAGCGGGTCTGCAGGAAGCGATCGAGCTTCGCCAGGCGTTCGTTGGAAAAGCCGAGCTTCTCGGGCCGTGTCATGCGGTTTCTCTCCGTGAATGTCTCACCTCCACCGTGCCGGGTCGGAGGCCCTTGTTTCAACAGCAAGTTCGCGGCGAGCCCCTAGGAGGGCAGGGCGCGTCCTAGAAAAATCGTCTCCGCTTATGAAGCGGACGTTGCGTCAGGCAAACAGGCGTTTGATACTGTCCCCAGGCGCGACGACCTAAGAGGCTGTCTCGGCGCGATATTTCCGGATGGCGGCGACTGTGGCCATACCGACTTTTTGAAAAACACCCGCGCGAGGCGGGTATATGGGAGGCCCTAGATGGCTTGGGATTTTGAAACCGACCCCGAATTCCAGAAGAAGCTCGACTGGATCGAGGACTTCATGCGCGAGGAAGTCGAACCCCTCAGCCACCTGGGCATGGCCGCCCACGGCCCGCTGGGCCGCGAGAAGTTCATCAAGCCGCTGCAGCAGAAGGTGAAGGACCAGGGCCTGTGGGCCTGCCACCTGGGCCCCGAACTGGGCGGCCAGGGCTATGGCCAGCTCAAGCTGGGCCTGATGAATGAGAAGCTGGGCCGCAACGGCATGGCCCCCACCGTGTTCGGCTGCCAGGCGCCCGACACCGGCAACGCCGAGATCATCGCCCACTACGGCACCGACAAGCAGAAGGAGCAGTACCTCTGGCCGCTGCTGAACGGCGAGATCCGCTCGGCCTTCTCCATGTCCGAGCCCACCGGCGGCTCCGATCCCCTGACCTTCAAGACCCGCGCCGTGCTGGACGGCGATGAGTGGGTGATCAACGGCGAGAAATGGTTCTCCACCAACGCCCGCTGGTCAAAGGTGCTGGTGCTCTATGCGGTCACCGACCCCGACGCCAAGGACCCCTATCGCCGGACCTCGATCTTCCTGGTCCCGACCGACACCCCGGGCGTGGAAATCATCCGCAATGTGGGCGTGGGCGGCGGCGGCGAGATCGGCGGCGGGTCGGAAGGCTATGTCCGCTACAACGATGTGCGTCTGCCCTATGACGCACTGCTTGGCGATCGCGGCGCGGCCTTCGTCATCGCCCAGGTCCGTCTGGGCGGCGGGCGAGTCCACCACGCCATGCGCACGGTAGGCGCCTGCAAGCACGCCCTGGACCTGATGTGCCAGCGGGCGGTGTCGCGCAACACCCGCGACGGCAAGCTCGCCGACCTGCAGATGGTCCAGGCCGACATCGCGGATTCTTGGATCGCCCTGGAGAGCTTCCGCCTGCTGGTGCTGCGCACCGCCTGGCTGATCGACAAGCACAAGGACTACAACCTGGTGCGCAAGGACATCGCCGCCATCAAGGTGATGATGCCCAAGGTCTATAACGACATCGCCACGAAGGCCGCCCACCTGCACGGGGCGCTGGGGGTCTCCAACGAGATGCCGTTCATGCACATGGTCACCAGCTCGCTGGTCATGGGCATCGCCGACGGCCCCACCGAGGTCCACAAGGTGACCCTCGCCAAGCAGGTGCTGAAGGACTATCGGCCCGACAACGACCTCTTCCCCAAGTACCACATCCCCCGCCTTCGCGAGGCGGCCGAGGAGAAGTACGGGGCCGAGCTGGCCGAGATCAAGGAAGGCTACGCCAAGCTGCGCCGCGAGGCGGCTCCGGCCTAGATTTGCGCCTTGCTTTCCGCAAGGCGCGCCTTGGCCCTAGTGTAGGGCGGCCCTGGGTTTTCGGGGCCGCCCTTCCTATTTGATTTTCAGATTCCAGAGACCGCATGTCCGATATTCCCGTTCCCGCCTGGCCCGTGATGTCCATCGCCCAGGCCCACGCCGCCCTGACCGCCCCCGGCGCCCGCTTCGAGATCGAGGAGAAGGTGATCCGCGGGGTGGTGACGCGGACCTGGAAGAACGCCCCGCCCACCCTGCGCGACGTGTTCGTCAACGGCCGCGCGTTCAAGGACCGCGAGTTCCTGGTCTACGAGAACGACCGCGCGACCTTCGAGGCCTTCGCCCGCGCGACCGTGACCCTGGCCCACCGCCTGGCGGCCGACGGGGTGAAGAAGGGCGACCGGGTCGCCGTCATCATGCGCAACCTGCCGGAATGGCCGGTGGCCTTCTGGGCCGGGATCCTGGTCGGCGCCATCGTCACGCCGCTGAACGCCTGGTGGACGGGGCCGGAGCTGGAATACGGCCTGGCCGATTCCGGGACCAAGGTCGCCATCGTCGATGACGAGCGCCTGGCGCGCATCCAGGAGTCGCTGCCGAACCTGCCGGCCCTCGAGAAGATTTACGTCCCGCGGCTGGCGGACGGCCCGACGGATCCCATGGTCGTTCGCCTTGAGGAGGTGATCGGGGCGGTCAATTCCTGGGGCGCGCTGCCCGACCTGCGTCTGCCCGACGTGGCCCTGGAACCGGAGGACGACGCCACCATCCTCTACACCTCTGGCACGACCGGAAAGCCCAAGGGCGCGCTGGGCACGCACCGCAACATGACGTCGAACATCATGGCCGGCGGCATCTCGGCGGCGCGGAATTTCCTGCGCGCCGGCCAGCCCTTGCCGGAGTCCGATCCGCACAAGCTGCCGCAGCGCTGTTCGCTGCTGGTGGTGCCGCTGTTCCACGCCACCGGCCTGTCGGCCAACCTGTCGCCGAGCCTGAACGCCGGCGGCAAGATCGTGCTGATGCGCCGCTGGGAGCCCGAGCTGGCCATGCAGCTCATTGAGCGCGAGAAGGTCAACGCCACCGGCGGGGTGCCGACCATCGCCTGGCAGCTCATCGAGCATCCGGCGCGGTCGAAATACGACCTCTCATCCCTGCAGTCGGTGTCCTATGGCGGCGCGCCCTCCGCCCCGGAGCTGGTGCGCAAGATCGTCGAGGTCTTCCCGGCCTCCCAACCCGGCAACGGCTGGGGCATGACCGAGACCACGGCCACCTTCACCAGCCACCTGGGCAAGGACTACGAGAACCGCCCCGACAGCGCCGGCCCCGCCGCCCCGGTGGGCGAGATGCACGTCCGCGACCCGGCCGACGGAGTCACCATCCTGCCGGAGGGCTCGGTCGGCGAGCTCTGGTGCAAGGGCCCGCAGGTGGTGAAAGGCTACTGGAACAAGCCCGAGGCCACCGCCGAGACCTTCCAGGACGGCTGGCTGCGCACCGGCGACCTGGCGCGGATCGACGAAGAAGGCTTCCTGTTCATCATCGACCGGGCCAAGGACATGCTGATCCGCGGCGGCGAAAACATCTACTGCGTCGAGGTGGAGAATGTGCTGTACGACCACCCGGACGTGATGGACGCCGCCCTGGTCGGCATCCCCCACAAGACGTTGGGAGAGGAGCCTGCGGCCGTGGTGCACCTGAAGCCGGGCGGAACGGCGGATGAAGCGGAGCTGCGGGCCTTCGTGCGCGAGCGCCTGGCGGGCTTCAAGGTGCCGGTGAAGGTGGTGTTCTGGCCCGAGACCCTGCCGCGCAACGCCAATGGGAAGATCGTGAAGACCGAACTGAAGAAGATCTTCGAGACCGCCGTATGAGCGGTCGCAAACCCTTGATCCTGGGCATCGGCGGCACCATCCGGTCGGGCTCCTCCACGGAGCGGGCCCTGCAGTGCGCGCTACGCGCCGTCGAAGCCCGGGGCGGGGAGACCCGCCTGCTGGGCGGGGAGTTCCTGGCCAAGCTGCCGATCTTCAATCCCGCGATCCTCGAGCCCACCGCCGAGCAGCAGGTCCTCGCCGACGCCGTGCGCGCCGCCGACGGGGTGATCGTCGCCAGCCCGGGCTATCACGGGTCGATCTCCGGGGTGATCAAGAACGCCCTGGACAGCCTCGAGGTGCTGCGTGACGACCCGCGGCCCTATTTCACCGACCGGGCCGTGGGGGCGATTATCACCGCCGACGGCTGGCAGGCGGCGGGCACCACTTTGACCACGCTGCGATCGATCATACATGCGCTCAGGGGCTGGCCGACGCCGTTCGGCGCGGCCCTGAACGCGACGTCGAACCTGTTCGACGCCGAGGGGGCCTGCCTCGAGGCGAAGGACGCCTGGCAACTCAGCACCGTCGGCGAACAGGTCTTCGACTTCGCCCAGATGAAGGTCGGCAAATGACAGGTCCCCGCCTGGTGACACCCGCCAATGGTTCCGGCTCCGGCGAGGCGGCGCACGAATCCGCGATCTCGCCGATCGAGGACATCATCGAGGACGCCCGTAACGGCCGCCCCTACATCCTGGTCGACGCCGAGGACCGGGAGAACGAAGGCGACGTCATCATCCCGGCCCAGTTCGCCACTCCCGACCAGATCAACTTCATGGCCAAGCACGCCCGCGGCCTGATCTGTCTGTCGATCACCGCCGAGCGCGCGCGCGCTCTGCGCCTGCCGCCCATGGCCATGGACAACCAGTCGGGCCACGGCACGGCCTTCACCGTCTCGGTGGAGGCGCGCGAGGGGGTGACCACCGGCATCTCGGCCCACGACCGGGCCCACACCATCGCCGTGGCGGTCGACCCGACCAAGGGCGCCGACGACATTGTCTCCCCCGGCCACGTCTTCCCCCTGGTGGCCAAGGACGGCGGCGTCCTGGTCCGCGCCGGCCACACCGAAGCCGCGGTCGACATCAGCCGCATGGCCGGCCTCAACCCGGCCGGGGTGATCTGCGAGATCATGAAGGACGACGGGTCCATGGCCCGCCTGCCCGACCTGATCGGCTTCGCCCAGCTCCACGGCCTGAAGATCGGCACCATCGCCGACCTGATCGCCTATCGCCGCCGCACAGAGCGCCAGGTGGAGCGGGTGCTGGAGACGCCGTTCGACTCGACCTTCGGCGGTCGCTTCCGGATGGTCATCTACCGCAACATCATCGACAAGACCGAGCACGTGGTCCTGACCAAGGGCAAGATCGATCCCGACAAGCCAACCCTGGTGCGCATGCACCGCGTCGACTTCGCCGCCGACATGCTGGGCCACAAGGAACAGCGCCGCGACTATGTCCCGCGCGCCCTCAAGGCGATCGCCGACTATGACGGGGCCGGGGTGGCGGTGTTCATCCGCGACTCGAATCCCTCCTGGCTGTCCGAACGCTACGGGGCCGAACCTGGCGCCGACCACGGGGCCAATGTGCTGCGCGACTACGGCGTGGGCGCCCAGATCCTGCTAGACCTCGGCGTGCGCGACATGGAGCTGCTGTCCAACTCGGCCACGGTCCTGCCGGGCTCCGGCGGCTACGGCCTCAAGATTGTCGGGCGCCGGCCGCTTTAGCGGAACCATCCCCGCTTGCGGGGCGCGGGCCTGGCGCCGGCGCGAAATACCCAGTGCGGCCAGACCTGCTCGGAATGCAGGCGCCGCGCCATGACCAGCTCTTCGACCGCCTCCGTGGCCCCGCTGCACGAAGGTGTGTCGGCGTCGTCATAGGCGACGTAGCCACCGGGCGTCATGAACGGCCAGACCGCGTCCTGGGCGTATTTCACGCCGGAACAGATATCGCAGTCGATGTGGGCCAGGCCGAAGCTCGGCCTGGTCTTGGCGATGCCCGGGAAGGTGTCCTGGAACAGGCCCTTGACCACCACAAGGTTGGTGAGGCCGAGCGCGTCGCGCCGCGCGACCAGGGCCTCGTGGGAGTTGTCGCCGAAGTCGCCCTCGCCGTGCAGGTCGCGGGCGGCGTCGGTCGCCGGCATGCCCTCATAGGTGTCCAGCGCATAGACCTTGGCCCCCGGCGCCACGTCGTTGAGCACCCGGGCCATGAACAGCGCATTGCCCCCGCGGTACGAGCCGAATTCGATGACGTCTTTGCCTGCGAGGCCCTCGAAGAACGAGGTCAGGATGAGGAACAGGTTCATCCGCTTGGCGTCGAGCATCACCGACCAGCCGTCGGCGGCCTCCAGGCCCGCCTGGTAAAGCGGATGGTGCGCGACCAGGTCGGCCACCCCCGCATGCATCAGGCCCCAGCCGCGCTGGTAGCCGTCGCGCGCGCTGCGCCCGCCCTTGAGGGTCGCCGGCGTGCCGATCTCAGGTAGCGGAATGAGGCCCATCTCGCCTTGCTATGGGCCGTCGCCGCCCGGCGCACCCCCCCCCGATGGGAGCCTCAGGCGGTGGCGCTGCGCAGGGTGATGCTGGTGCAGCGTTTCGCCCGCGAGGCCCGCTGCAGGTCCTCCAGCCGCTTGGAAAGCCGGGTGGCCTGGGCGGTAGGCGCGCGATTCAGCGAGATCGGCGTGTAGTAGCTCGCCACCGCCTCGCCGCCGCGCATCTGGCGTTGGGCCGCCGCGTAGGCTCGCTGGGTGCGGGCCACCTCGAGGGCGAGTTGGCCGCAGGTCAGGCGGCGATAGTCGGGGACGGCGGCCGTCGCGGAGATGATCGGCGGCGGCGGCGCCGACGCGCAGGCGCAGACCAGCAGCGCCACGGCTGTGGACAGGATCGCCCCCCGCATTTCAGCCCTCCCTGAAGGGTCTTCGTTGGGAGGAGCTTGCCCCGTCTTGGGGCGAGCCTCAAGCGCCGCCACGCCCACGAGGACTTCCGACATTACCGTACAGCTCAGTCATAAAAATTTTGAATGTGGTTAACAAAAATCCGAGGAACCAACCTCAATGTCCTGCGTTTTGGGCCGTTCACGCCGCAACATGGTTAGTGAGGTCGTTTTTTATACAGTGAAGTATATTGCATATTGTAACCGAGAAACTTGGTTGACACGGCCTGATTGAGGCGACTTCTTGTGGCGTGCCGAGGGGTGGCGATTCAACTGTCAAGCCTGGAGTGGGATACACCATGACGATGAAGTTAAGCTTGTTGGCCGTGGCTGCAGGTCTATCGATTGCAACTTCCGCGAACGCCCTGACGGTCATCTCCTCGCCGATCGACACGCCGCCGCCGGTCGGCCAGTCCGTGGTCTATGATTTCGATGGCTATGTGGCGCCGGGCTTCTCGCTCATCCTGAGCGGTCTGGCCGGGGTCTTCGACGGCTCGTTGGGTCTCGTCCCCGGAGTCGCGGCGCCGCCGCCTGGCACGACCACCGACTATCTGGCCATCCAGACGGGCGGCTCGGCGACCTTGAACACGCCGCTGATCAGCGCGCTCAGCGTCTATATCGGCTCGCCGGACTCCTACAACAGCATCCGGTTCATCGGCCTGAACGGCTATGACGAGACCCTTACCGGCGCGGCCCTGGCCGATGGCTCGTTCGGCGGCAATCAGACGATCGGCCGGCGGATGACCTACAATTTCGGGTCGGACCGGATCACCCAGGTCATCTTCTCCTCCAGCGGCAATTCGTTTGAACTGGACAATATCGCGGTCGCCTCGATCGTCCCCGAGCCGGCCACCTGGGCCATGATGATCGCCGGCTTCGGCCTGCTGGGTGGCGCGGCCCGCCGCCGGCGCGCGCACTCCGCCGCCTTCGCCTAGGACTTCAGCGCTGCGCTGACGACAGAAGGTCGTCGCGCGGCGCGCCTAGCGGTCGCGGGCAGGTCCCATGTCCTGACGGCGACGAATATCCTCACGCGCGCGGCCCCAGATGTCCCTGCGCATCGGCGTGTCCTTCCCGGTTGTCGGTGATTGGACGGCGTCGCGGCGGGGCGGTTCCGTCCCGCGGGCCTGCGCGGCGCGGAGTCGCGAACGACTTCGTTGATTGTCGTTTTCTTGGACTTCGAACGCGCCTATAGGAGGTGCTGCTTTATGCACCGCCCGGCCGAAAGGCCGGGCGCCGTCATTTTAGGAATACTGTCATGACCGACATCCTGATGCCGAAGGCGACCGCTGTCTGGCTGGTGGACAACACTTCGCTGACCTTCGAGCAGATCGCCGACTTCTGCGGCCTGCACCCGCTGGAAGTCAAAGGCATCGCCGACGGCGAGGTGGCGCGCGACATCCGCGGCGCCGACCCGATCGCCAACGGCCAGCTCAACCGTGAAGAACTGGACGCCGCCCAGAAGAGCGACAAGTACCGCATGAAGGCCCAGAAGAGCCGACACGCCGAACTGCTGAAGCCGGTGAAGAAGGCGCCGCGCTACACTCCGGTGTCGCGCCGCCAGGACCGTCCGGACGCCATCGCCTGGTTCATCCGCAACCACCCGGAAGTGGCCGACAGCCAGATCGCGCGCCTGCTGGGCACGACCAAGGCCACCATCGACCAGGTGCGCAATCGCCAGCACTGGAACGCCGCCAATATCAAGCCGGTCGATCCGGTGACGCTCGGCCTCTCGACCCAGATGGAACTGGATGCGGTGGTCCGCAAGGCGGCCGACAAGAAGGCCAAGGACGACGCCAAGCGCGGCATCGTCGAGCCCGAGGGCGCGACCCTGGCTCCGGCCTCGGAGACTGGCGTGCTGGTGGAAGACGACGATCATCACGTCGCCGAGCAACCCCACTTCGAAGACGAAGACGCCGACGAGGACTAGGGGCCGGCGAACCAGGAAACGCCACCCATTAGGTTCGTCCTGGCCGGCCTCTGTGCCGGCCACCCATAGACTCCGCGGTCAGAGGTTTGCCTGGGCGACTCGTGTTCATGGGTCCCCGGGACAAGCCCGGGGATGACGAGCATGGATATCAAGTTCGTCCGGCGATGGGCTCAGACAACCCTGTCGACCGCCTCCGGGGACCTTCAGGGGGCGGTCGACCAGGGTCGCCTGGCGTCCGGCCCCCCTCGGACGAGGAAGAGATGGGGCGAGCCGCGTCCCTCGCGGGTCGCGACCGCAAAGCGTCAGTGGGCGCGAGCGCCCAGGGCTTGGATCTCTTCCTTCAGCTTAAGCTTCTGTCGCTTGAGTTCCTGTAGTTTCACGGCGTCGGCGGCGGGCCTGTTCATCTCGTCTTGGATCGCCCTCTCAAGATTTTGATGACGGGATCCGAGTTCGCGGATGCGGGCTTCAACGGCCATGTCGTGTCGTCTCCTGCATGAACCTAGGCGCGTGAGTGAACACCCGCTGGCCTGCTCTGTCAGATCACATATGTTTGCGATCCGACATTCACCGGCGACGCTTGGAAATCGGGCGTGGAGACCTAACCCATGAGCAGCAGCACACGCCTGGTTGTCGGCGTCTCGGGCGCCAGCGGCGTGGCCTACGGCTTGCGGGTGCTCGACGCCTGCCGCGAACTCGCGGTCGAAAGCCACCTGATCTTCTCCCGCGCCGCAGCCCTCACCCTGGCCCAGGAGACCACCCTGACCGTCGCGGACGTCCAGGCCCGCGCCGACGTGGTCCACAAGGTCGGGGATGTGGGCGCCTCGGTGGCCTCCGGCTCCTTCCCGACGCTGGGCATGATCATCGCGCCCTGCTCGGTGCGCACCATGAGCGAGGTCGCCACCGGGGTGACCTCGTCCCTGCTGACCCGCGCCGCCGACGTGACACTGAAGGAGCGCCGGCCCCTGGTGCTGATGGTCCGCGAGACGCCCCTGCACCTGGGCCATCTGCGCACGATGGTTCGGCTGGCGGAGATGGGGGCGATCATCGCCCCGCCCATGCCGGCCTTCTACGCCAAGCCCACCAGCCTCGAGGAGATGGTCGACCAGTCCGTCGGCCGGGCGTTGGATCTCTTCGGTCTGTCCTGGAAGCCGGTCAAGCGCTGGGGCCAGGACGTTGGTCCGCTGCAGGGGGAGGGCTGATGTCGCTCTGGGACTGGACGCTGGAGGTCTATTGCCTTCCGGGCGTGCCGGAGGCGACGCTGGACCTGCAGGACCGGCATGGCCAGAACACCTCGTTCCTGCTGTGGGCCATCTGGGCCGAGGGACCGTCGGCCGAGGCGCTCGCAGGCGGCGCGGCGGCGGCCAAGGCCTGGGACGCGACGGTGCTGAAGCCTATCCGCGAGGTGCGCCGCACGCTCAAGGCGGCCTTCCCGCCGGTGGATGACGGCGCGCGCGAGGCCCTGCGTGAGGAGGTCAAGGCCGCCGAACTGCGCGCCGAGCGGGTGCTGATGGAAACCCTGGAGACCCTGGCGCCGGCCTCAAGCGGCGGACATCCGGCCCTGGAGAGCCTGCGCGCGGCCTCAGCGGCCTGGGGGAGCCCGGCGCCGGACGAGGCCCTGGCTCGCCTGGCGCGCGCCCTCGTCTAGACGAGGGCAGCCAGGGTGCGCATCATCTGAGTCGGGCGGCGAGGCGTAGCGTATGAACGACGACGATATCGACGATGCGGAGGCGAGGTTCCGCGCTCACCTGGGCTCGGTGATCCAGGAGCATGCGGACCTGGACGCGGCGGTCGAGGCGCTCTCCCGCCAGCCGGTTCCGGACATGATGGTCATCGCGCGGCTGAAGCGGAAGAAGCTGGCCTTGAAGGACGAGATCTCCCGCCTGCGCAACCAGCTCACCCCCGACATCATCGCCTGAGCGTGACGACCGTCAGCTAGCCCATCTTGAAGGCGCAGACCTTGTTGCCGTCGAGGTCCCGGAAATAAGCGCCGTAGAAGGTGTCGCCCCGCAAGCCGGGCGGGCCGTCGCAGGTTGCGCCCTGGGCCAGGGCCGCGGCGTGGACGGCGTCGACCATCTCCCGAGATTCCGCCGCGAGCGCCACCATCGTGCCGTTGCCGGGCTTGGCGGGCTGCTTGTCATAGGGCTCGCACAAGGCCAAACCGCCGGCGCCGAACTTCCCGTAGAACATGATGCGGCCCCCGTCATAGCCGCGCCGAACGCCCATCGGCGCCAGGACGGCGTCGTAGAAGGTCTTAGCCTTCTCCAGGTCGTTGCTGCCGATTGTAGTGTAGCCGATCATGGTCGTTCTCCCTTTACGGGAAGGACCTTAGCCGCGTGACGCGAACGTCAGGGAAGCGGTTTCTAGCCGATGCGCGGCGCCTGGCGCGGTTCGATGATCCCGCGCCGTTCGCGCTTGCGGATGAACATGGCCGCATCGGCCTCGGCCACCAGTTCCTCGGGATCGATCTCCGAGGAGATTTCGCGCACGCCGTAGGAGATGTGCAGCGGCGCCGACCAGTCGCCAAACTGAATGGGCGAGCCCTCGATGGCGTCGGCCAGGGCCTCCGCCTTGGCCTCGGCGGTGGGCTTGTCGGCCTGGACCAGGATCACCGCGAACTCGTCGCCGCCCATGCGGCCCACGATATCGCTCTCACGCACATGGGCCAGCAGCCGCTCGGCCACGGCGCGAAGGGCCGCGTCGCCGGCCGCGTGGCCGAAGCGGTCGTTGACGTGCTTGAAGCCGTCCAGGTCGAAATAGACCACACTGGCCGGCGAGCCGTAGCGCTGAGAGAAGGTGCGGATGCGCGACAGCTCGCGCACGAAAGCCCGGCGGTTGAGCAGGGGGGTGAGCGCGTCGCGGTCGGCCAGATCCTCGACCTCGGCCAGCTTGGCCTTCAGGCGCGTGACCTCGCCGCGCAGCTCGTCGATTTCGGTCAGCAGGGTCTTCACCGCCCCCTGGACGGCGGGTGTCAGGTCGCCCTCGGCCAGGCCCAGGAAGGCGGTCTTGTCGGTTGGTCCGGTGGCCGTCGCGGTCGCCTGTGCGCCGGCGCGCACCAGTGCGCTCTTGCGGATGGCCGAGAAGGATTCGGAGCGGGCGCCGGTGATCTTCATGGGGCTTTCATCGAACGAGAATCGCTGAAGTCCTAGCGAGTTGAGAATCCTGAACGTCCTTGGTTGCGGGCGCAAGACCGGCGCCTATACTCCGCGCCTTTCCGCCGCAGGGGCATCTAACGTCATGAGCGCAACGACCGCGCCGGTCGCCATCATCATGGGCAGCCGGTCCGACTGGCCCACCATGAAGGGCGCCGCCGAGAGCCTCGACGCCCTGGGCGTGGCCTATGAGGCCAAGGTGGTCTCCGCCCACCGCACGCCCCAGCGGATGTACGACTTCGCCAAGGGCGCCAAGGCCGCGGGCTTCAAGGTGATCATCGCCGGGGCGGGGGGCGCGGCCCATCTGCCGGGCATGACCGCCTCCATGACCGAACTGCCGGTGCTGGGCGTGCCGGTGGAGTCCAAGGCGCTGAAGGGCATGGACAGCCTGCTCTCCATCGTCCAGATGCCTGCTGGGATCGCGGTGGCGACCCTGGCGATCGGCGAGGCGGGAGCCCGCAACGCCGGCCTGCTGGCCGCCCAGATCCTGGCCCTGTCCGACCCGGCCCTGGCCGAGCGGCTAGTCGCCTATCGCGCCCAGCACACCGCCAGCGTCGCCGAAACCGTCGAGGACGTCTGAGCATGGCCGCCCCCCTGCCGCTGCCGCCGGGATCGACGCTCGGCATACTGGGTGGGGGACAGCTCGGCCGGATGCTGGCCCAGGCCGCTGCGCGGCTGGGCTTCGACGTGGCGATCCTGGAGCGCGAGACCGACGCCCCGGCCGGCCGCGTCGCCGCCCACGCCATCGTCGGCGCCTATGACGACCCTGCCGCCCTGAAGGCCCTGGCCGACCTGGCCGACATCATCACCTTTGAGTTCGAGAACGTGCCGGCTGCTTCGGTCGAGGCCCTGATGGCGCTCGGCGTCGAGGTGGCGCCGGGTCCTCAGGCCCTGGCCGTCGCCCAGGACCGGGTGGACGAGAAGAGCTTCCTCAACGCCAACGGCGTGGCCACCGTCGCCTTCGCCGCCGCCGACAGCGCCGAGAGCTGCGTCGAGGCCGCCGGGCGGATCGGGGCCCCCTGCCTGATGAAGACCCGCCGCGAGGGCTATGACGGCAAGGGCCAGGTCTGGGTCGAGCACGCCGCCGGCGCGGCGCGGGCGTTCGAGGCCCTGGGCGGCCGGCCGGTGATCCTGGAGGCCCCCGCCGACTTCGTCCGCGAACTGTCGATCATCGCCGCCCGCGCCCGCGATGGCGCCATCGCGGTCTATCCCCTGGCCGAGAACCATCACGAGAAGGGCGTCCTGCGCCGCAGCGTCGCCCCGGCCCGGACCAGCGCCGCCACCATCGCCCAGGCCGAGCGGATCGCCGCCAAGATCCTGACGGGCCTGGCCTATGTCGGCGTGATCGGCATCGAGCTGTTCGAACTGAAGGACGGGTCGCTGCTGGTCAACGAGATCGCGCCCCGGGTTCACAACACCGGCCATTGGACCCAGGACGGCTGCGAAGTGGACCAGTTCGAGCAGCACATCCGCGCCGTGGCCGGCTGGCCGCTGGGCCCCACGGCGGCCCGCGCCCAGGTAGAGATGCTGAACCTGCTGGGCGACGAGGTGGACGGCTGGGCGAAGTACGCCGCCGAACCCGAAACCCGCGTGCACCTCTACGGCAAGCGCGAAGCCAAGCCCGGTCGCAAGATGGGCCACGTGAACCGGCTGCGCGGGCCGATCTAGGCTTCGTTGGGGATGGCCGACAGGGCCTCTTCCAGCTCCAGGAAGCTGGGTTGGGCGCCCGAGGGGACGCTGCCGCGGCCGATCTCGACGGAGATCTGGGCGGCGTTGCCGTGCAGGTGGGCCACCAGCACCGACTGGATGATCTTGTAGAAGGAGCCCTCTTCCTCGATGACCTCCTTCAGGCGCACCGCCATGGGGCCGACCAGGCCGTAGGCCAGGAACACGCCGAGGAAGGTGCCGACCAGGGCCGAGCCGATCATCTCGCCCAGGACTTCCGGCGGCTCGGTGATCGCGCCCATGGTCTTGATGACGCCGAGCACGGCGGCGACGATGCCCAGGGCGGGCAGGGCGTCGGCCAGGTTGGTCAGGGCGCCGGCCGGGCCGAGCGCCTCGTGGTGATGCTTCTCGAGCTGCTTCTCCATGGCGTCCTCGACCTGATGCGGGTCCTCGAGGTTCATGGTCATCATGCGCAGGGTGTCGCAGATGAAGTCGACGGCGAAGTGGTCCTTCATCACCCGCGGGAAGCGCGAGAAGATCGAAGAGTCCTTCGGGTTCTCGATGTGGCTTTCCAGGGCGATGACGCCCTTGGACTTCATGGTCTTGGTCAGCAGGAACAGCAGGGACAACAGGTCGCGGTAGTCGCTGGCCTTCCACTTCGGCCCGGCGAACACCTTGCCGAAGCCCGAAAGCGTGCCCTTGATGACCGGCATGGAGTTGGAGATCAGGAAGGCCGCGAGACCCGCGCCGCCGATCGCCATCATCTCGTGGGGCAGGGCGTGCAGGATGACGCCCAGATTGCCGCCTGAGATGATGTAGCTGCCGAACACCAGGCCAAACAGCAACACGATGCCGATAATCTGAAACATGGTGGTGGTCGGTCCCCAGGGTGTCGGCCGGCAGCATCGCCATTAATGCTTAATGTCGCGTGAGCATTTCGGGGTTTGCGCAAGGGATCGGAGCGCCTTAACAGCGCACCATGCCCAAGCCAGCTTCCGCCATGGACGGTCTGCCCAAGGGGTCGTTCGCGATCATCTTCGGCGTTTCGCTGGTCACCGCCATGGGCAATACCGGGATGATCTCGGTCCTGCCGGCCATCGGCCGCTCGATCGGCATACCCGACCCGATGGTGGCGGCGATCTTCTCGCTCTCGGCGCTGTTGTGGGCGTTTTCCTCACCGTGGTGGGCCAGGGCCTCGGACAAGCATGGCCGCAAGCCGCTGATGCTGATCGGCCTGACGGGCTTCATGATGTCGATGATCGCCTGCGGCCTGGTGGTCGCCGCGGGCCTCTATCACCTGACGACGCCCATGGTGATCTTCGTCTTCTTCCTGTTCGCCAGGGCCCTGTTTGGCCTGTTCGGCGCGGCCTCGAACCCCGCGACCCAGGCCTATCTGGCCGAGCATACGGCGCCGGAAAATCGCACCCAGGCCATGTCCAGCCTGGCCGGCGCCTTCGGCCTGGGCACGGTCATTGGGCCATTCATCGCACCGCTGTTCGTGCTGCCGTTCAAGGGCGGCCTGGCGGGCCCGCTGTTCGGTTTCGCGGTCATCGCCGGGATCATGCTGTTCATCGTCTGGAAGAGGCTGCCCGAGAGCCAGAACATGCCCGTGGCGCCGGTGAAGGCCGCGCCGGTCAAGGGCGCGGCGGTGGTGAAGGAGAAGCCCATGTGGCGCGATCCGCGCGTCACGCCCTTCCTGATCTACGGCTTCATCGTCGCGGTCTGCCAGACCGCCCAGGGCCAGACCCTGGGCTTCCTGATCATCGACCAGCTCGACCTGTCGCCGATGAAGGCTCAGGGCTTCATCGCCATCGCCATGATGTTCGGCGCCGTGGCCGGCCTGCTCGCCCAATGGGGCATCATCCGCATGTTCGAGATGACCCCGCGCCAGCTCCTGCGCTGGGGCGTGGGCGTGGCGGCCGTCGGCAATGTCATCGTCGCTTTCCAGCCCACCTATGCCGCGGTGGTGGCGGGCTACGCCATCTCCAGCCTGGGCTTTGGCCTGGCGCGGCCGGGCTTCACGGCGGGCTCCTCCCTGGCGGTGGACATGCACGAACAAGCCCGGGTGGCCGGGGCCATCGCCGCGGTCAACGGGGTCAATGTGGTGCTCGCCCCGGCCTTCGTCTGGCTCTACCAGGCCGTCGCGCCCGCGCCCTTCATCCTGTGCGCGGTCCTGATGGTGGCCATGCTGATCTACGCCTTCCAGAACCAGCAGCTGAAAAACGCCGCCCCCTCGCCCACCACCCGCGCCGACGCGGCCAAGGCCACCCTGGAAAAGGGCGACGAAGGCGGCGGCTAGCCCGCGGGGGGCAGGGCGGCGACCTCGACGTTCAGTCGCCGCACCATGTCCATCGACAGATAGCCGTCGGCGGTGATCCCGCGGGCCTTTTGCCAGGCGCGCAGGGCCGTGCGGGTATTGACGCCCACCACCCCGTCCGGCGCGCCCGGATCGAAGCCCAGCCGCGCCAGCGCCGTCTGGGCGGCGATGCGGTCGCCGATGCCGAGCGGGATCTCCAGGGGCCAGGCTCGCGCCAGCGGGCCGCCGCCGGCGAACCGGTCGGCCAGCAGCCCGATCCCCAGGGCGTAGGCCGTCGAGTTGTTGTACTTGCGGATCGCGAAGTGGTTGGGGAGCAGTAGGAAGATTGGTCCGTCCGCCCCGGCCGGAGCCGCCAGCATGGCCTTGGCCGCCGCGTCGGCGCCCGACCATCCCCGGCCGTCGGCGGGCTTCAGGCCCTGGCCCGCCCACCAGTCCGGCGTCTCGCGCGGGCCCTCGGTCAGGCTGTAGTCGAAGCCGGGCGGGGCGATGACTTCGCGGGCCCAGCCCTCGCCGCGCGTCCAGCCGCCCTTGGCCAGCAGGTTGGCCGCCGAGGCGAGCGCGTCGTTGCTGGAGCCCCAGATGTCGCGCCGCCCGTCGCCGTCGCCGTCCACGGCGGTGGCCAGGTAGTTGGAGGGCAGGAACTGGGTCTGGCCCATGGCCCCGGCCCAGGAGCCCTTCAGCCGGCCGCGGTCGGCCTCGCCGGACTCGATGATCTTCAGCGCCGCGATCAGCTCGCCCTCTGCGAAGGCCCGGCGGCGACCGTGGAAAGCCAGGCTCGCCATGCAGCGGATCACGTCGAAGTCGCCCTGGATGGCCCCGAAGCCGCTCTCCATGGCCCAGACGGCGATCAGGATGTCGCGCGGCACGCCGAAGCGCTGTTCGACCCCGCCCCAGAAGGGCAGGTTGGCGCGGTAGCGCTGGCCGCGCGCGATGCGGTCGTCGCTGACCGTGCCCTTGATGTAGTCGCCCACCGGCTTGGAGAATTCCGGCTGGGCGGAGTCGAGGCTGATCACCCGGGGATTGGGCGTCAGGCCGGCCAGTTCGCGGTCCAACAGGGCGGGCGCAAGGCCCGCGGCCAGGGCGCGGTTGCGGAACTGGCCGCGCCACTCATCGAAACTGGCGTCGCCCGAGGATGCGGGACCGGGCGGCGCGGAGGGGATATCCGGTCGCGGCGGGGGCGGTTGCGGAGTCGGGAAGGGTGAGCCGGTCATCGGCTTGAATTCGGTGGAGGTGTCGGCGCAACCGGCCACGAGCAGGAGTAGGAAGAGGCGGCGGTCCATGGGCCAAGCCTAGCGGCGCCCGCGCTCTTCCCCAATCACAAGGCCGTCAGCCGTTGACTCAAAAGCCGTCCGCCCGTATACGCGCCCGCTCTGTAGATAACCCCGGTGCTTTCCAAGCCGGCGCCCGAGATAGGTCCATGAAGGTCAGAAGCTCGCTCAAGACGCTCAAGACTCGCCACCGCGATTGCAAGCTGGTGCGTCGCAAGGGCGTGATTTTCGTCATCAACAAGACGAACCCGCGCTTCAAGGCGAAGCAGGGCTGAGGCTCCCCGGATGGCTGTGTCAGCCGTCCTCTGGGACATCGGCAATGTCATCGTGCGCTGGGACCCGCGCACGCTCTACGCCAAGTTTTTCAAGGAACCGGCGCAATGCGACCGGTTCCTTTCGCATGTCTGCACCGTGGAATGGCACGTGGCCCACGACCTGGGCGTGACCTTCGCGGACAACCGCGCGCCGCTGCTTGAGCGCTTTCCCGACTACGCCGACGCCATCCACGCCTGGGAGACCCGATGGTGGGACATGTTCTCCGGGCCGATCGCCGAGACCGAGGCGGCCATCGAGGCCCTGCACGCGGCCGGCGTGCCGCAATTCGCGCTCTCCAACATGTCGCATGAGGTCTTCGACGGCATCACCGCCATGAGCCCGGCCTTCGAGCGCCTCGGCGGCTACGTCATCTCGGCCGAGATCGCCACGATGAAGCCCGATCCGTCGATCTACGCCTTGGCCTGTGAGCGGTTCGGCTTCGCGCCACGCGACTTCCTCTTCGTCGACGACAGCGCGCGCAATATCGACGGCGCGCGCGCCCTGGGCTTCGACGCCCACCATTTCACCGATCCGGCGGCCCTGCGTCCGGCGCTGGAAGCACGCGGCCTGCTCTAGCCGTTCCGCACCAGCTCGAAGAACTCCTGCCGGGTGCGCGCATCGTCGCGCACCTCGCCGGTCAGGTGGCTGGTGGTCAGGCGCGAGCCCGGCGTGTTCACCCCGCGCATGGTCATGCAGCTGTGCTCGGAGACGATCACCACGCCGACGCCCTTGGGCTTGAGGACGCTGTCGATCGCGCCGGCGATGTCGGCGGTCAGCTTCTCCTGGATCTGCAGACGCCGGGCGAAGCCGTGCACCACCCGGGCCAGTTTGGAGATCCCCACCACCCGGTCGCGGGGCAGGTAGCCCACATGGGCCTTGCCCAGGAACGGCAGCATGTGGTGCTCGCAGAAACTGACCACCCGGATGTCCTTCAGCACCACCAACTCGTCATAGCCCCCGACCTCCTCGAAGGTCCGGGCCAGGTAGTCGGTGGGGTCTGTCTCATAGCCGGAGAACAGCTCCTTGTAGGACTGCGCCACCCGCGCCGGGGTCTCCAGCAGGCCTTCGCGGTCGGGGTCGTCGCCGGCCCATTCGATCAAGGTGCGGACGGCCGCCTCGGCCTCCGACTGGGTGGGCCGGCGCCTGGGCGCGTCATGGAATTCGGACATGGGAAACTCCGCCTGGGTGCGTCATGAACGGCTTCGCCGCGGCGAAGGTTCAGCGGGCGGATGACAGGCGCGGGCCGCGCCGCTAGGGTCCCGCGCTTTCCGACCTCCCCGACTTGTGAGACGCTTTGCCCATGTCCGACGACAACGCCCACGGCGACATCCTGAACCAGGCCGCCCAGGGCCAGCTGAAGAGCATCATCGAGCGCATCGAGCGCCTGGAGCAGGAGAAGTCCGAGATCTCCGAACAGATCAAGGAGGTCTTCGCCGAGGCCAAGGGCAACGGCTTCGACGTCAAGATCCTCCGCAAGGTGGTGCGCATCCGCAAGCAGGACCGGGCCAAGCGCCTGGAGGAAGAGGCCATCCTCGACCTCTATCTCGCGGCCATGGGAGAGATTTGAAGCGAACCCCGCCAGACCGGAAGGCGCAGGCCAAGCGGGCCGCGCTGAACGCCTTGAAACGCGTCCGTCGCAAGGCGGACCGCGCCGAGGTCAAGCTCTCCGACTGGGAGGGCGAGTTCCTGGGTTCGGTGGAAGAGCGCGTGAAGACCTATGGCCGCGCCTTCGCCGACCCCGAAAAGGGCGGCCCGGGCGCGGCCTTTTCCGTCCTGCAATCGGTGAAGCTCAAGGAGATCGCCGCCAAGGCCAAGGGCGAGAAAAAGGACATGACCCGCAAGCCGTTCAAGCGGCGGGCGAAGCCTTACTCGGAGGATTAGGCCCTAGAGGCCAACCCATCCAAGTTCGTCATCGCCGGGCTTGTCCCGGGGATCCATGAGCACGACGCGCTCAAGCAAGTCTCCGACCTCGGTGTCTATGGGTGGCCGGCACAAAGGCCGGCCATGACGATCGAGTGGGAAGGTTTTGGGATGCGGTGAGCCTTAAAGCGCCCGCGCCGCGCGCGCCGTCTCGGCGCGCAGGGCCGCGAGCCGACCCTGGCGGATCAGCGCGCGCAAGCGGTCGTCACGCAGCTGCGGTCTCAGAACCGTCGGCTTCATCATCGGATCCCTTCAGGACGTCGTCGAGGCCCTGTTCGCGGACCTTTCGATAGAGGGTGGACCGACCGATGCCGAGGCGTCTGGCGACCTCGCTCATGTGGCCGGCATAGATTTCGATGGCGAGCTGGATGAGGTCGCGTTCGATCTCCTCCAGGGTCCGCAGGTGGCCGCGGTTGTCGAGAATGCGCACCGGGGCGTCGGCCGACATCTCGGCCACCAGTTGTTCGGCTGTCGGCAGTTGGGCCGGCATCCGGCTGGAAGCCGACGCCACCGCCTCGGGCGGCGGGGCCGCCACCCCGGAGATGGCGGGGAAGTCGTAGGGTTGCAGATAGGGGGCGTCGGCGAGCACGATGGCGCGATAGACCGCGTTCTCCAGCTGGCGGACATTGCCCGGCCAGTCGTAGGCCGTCAGGAAGGCCAGGGTCTCGGCCGAGGCGCCGACCACGGTCTTGCCCTCCTCGACATTGAAGCGGCGCACGAAGTGGTCCAGCAGGGCCGGGATGTCTTCACGCCGGTCGCGCAGGGCCGGGGCCTCCATCGGGAAGACGTTCAGGCGGTAGAACAAATCTTCCCTGAAAAGTCCGTCCTTCACCGCCTGGGCGGGATCGCGATTGGTGGCCGAGACGATGCGGACATCGACCTTGATGGAGCGCTTGGAGCCCACCGGGTCGATCTCGCTCTCCTGCAGGGCGCGCAGCAGCTTGACCTGGGTGTCCAGGGGCAGCTCGCCGACCTCGTCGAGGAACAGGGTGCCGCCGTTGGCCTCCTGGAACTTGCCCACATGCTTGTCGGTGGCGCCGGTGAAGCTGCCCTTCTCGTGGCCGAACAGGATGCTTTCGACCAGGTTCTCGGGGATGGCGCCGCAGTTCACCGCCACGAAGGGCTTGCCGGCGCGCTCGGATGAGCCGTGCACGGCGCGCGCGATCACTTCCTTGCCGACCCCGCTCTCGCCGGTGATCAGGATGGGGATCGAGGACTTGGCCGCCCGCTCGCCCATGCGCTTGATCATGGTCATGGCCGGGCTGTCGCCGACCATGTCGGCGAAGGTCATGCGGCCGGAGGAATGCTTCTTGAGGCGGTCGACCTCGCCTTTCAGCGCGCCCATCGAGAGCGCGTTGCGGATCGAGACGATGATGCGCTCTGGACTGGCCGGCTTGATGAAGAAATCGCAGGCGCCGGCCTGCATGGCCTGGACCACAGTGTCGATGCCGCCGGTGGCGGTGACCACGATGACCGGGGTGGTGAAACTGCGCGCGCGCATCTCCTTCAGGGTGTCCTGGCCGCTCATGCCGGACATGACCAGGTCCAGCAGGACGATGTCGGCCGCGGCCCCCGATTGCAGGCGCGCGATCGCCGCCTCGCCGCTCTCGGCGTGGGCGACGGCGAAGCCGTCACGCTCCAGGACCGACTGGATCAGCCGGCGTTGCGTTGGATCGTCATCGACGACGAGGACCGTCTTGGTCATTGGAAAAACACCCACACGTGAAACCGGACGCTCGTCTGCGTGGACGAGGCTCGTTGACCCGGATTGATACAGGGTCGGGGTAAAGGCGGGGTTTCGGAGTCCTGAGTCGGGGGTTAACGGCCGCCCGCCATGGACATCGCGATGGGGCCTTCAGCATAGTCTCGCTTTCGAGCATAGTGCCGAGGTTATCCGTGGGGGCGGCCTTGGATTTCCGGCACTTCCTCAGCGAATTGAAGAAACGCAACGTGGTGCGCGTGGCCGGCGTCTACACGGTCACAGCCTGGGGCGTCTTCCAGGTCGCCAAGACCATTTTCGAAACCCTCGACCTTCCGAAGGGGGCGTCTGCGCTCACCCTGCTGTTGCTGGCCCTGGGGTTGCCGATCGCGGTCCTGGTCTCCTGGGCCTTCGAGCTGGGTCCCGACGGGTCGATCCGGCGGGCCAGCAAGGCCGCCGCCGAGGAGCCGAACCGTCGGCTGAACTGGATGGACTGGGGCGCCCTGGCGGCGATCGCCACGGTGGTGGTCGTGTTCGCGGCGACGGCCTTCGGCCTGGCCGGATCCCTGGGCCGGGACGGCGGGGCGGGACTGCGAATGGGCGCGCCGCCCAGCAGGTCGGTGGCGGTCCTGCCCTTCGCCAATTTCAGCAAGGCGGCCGACGCCGAGTATTTCGCCGACGGCCTGACCGAGGAGGTGACCAACAGCCTGGCCCAGGTGCCGGACCTGAAGGTCGCCGGCCGCACCTCGGCCTTCTATTTCAAGGGCAAGAACGAGGATGTCCGCGAGATCGGCCGCAAGCTGAACGTCGCCCATGTGGTGGAAGGCAGCGTGCGCCGCTCGGGCGACCGGCTGCGCGTCACCTGCCAGCTGGTCAGCGTCAAGAACGGCTTCCACCTGTGGTCGGAGACCTACGACCGCACCATGGACGACGCCTTCGCTATCCAGACCGAGATCGCCGACGGTGTGGCCGAGGCCCTGAAGGCGGAGCTGGGGGCGGGCGGGCGGCCCGCGCGCCCGGTCCCGCGCGATCCTGAGGCCTATCGCCTGGAGGTGGTCGCCAAGGGCCAGGTACGCCAGAAGGGCAAGGCGCAGCTGCAGTCCGCCCAAGCCATCTACCGCAAGCTGATCGAGATGGAGCCCGACAACGCCGAGGTGCGGGCCGACTACGCCTACGCCACGGCCTATCTCGCCCAGAACCACCTGGAGGGCGATTTCCTGCCCGCCGTGCGCGACGCCGAGAGGCAGATCGCCAAGGCCCTGGCGCTGGATCCCAAGTCCTCCTCGGCCTATGTCGCCAAGGGCATGCTCAGCGCCATCCGGTTCATCCGGGAAGGCCAGCAGAGCGCCGAGGGGCAGGCTGAGGCCGCCTTCAAGCGCGCCGTGGAGCTCGCGCCGCGCGATTCCGAGGCGCTCAGCCTCTACGGCGATTTCATCGCCGGGAGCCGGCCGCAGGAGGCCGTGACCTATCTGCGCCGAGCGCTGGAGATCGATCCGCTCGACCGCGTCGCCAACAACGCCCTGGCCGGTTCGCTCTTCGCCACCGACAAGTTACAGGAGGCCGAGCTGCGCTACCGGATGAATGTCGAGCTGTTCCCGGAATACGTCGACTCCAAGGAGCAACTCGGGGACGTGCTGGCCGAGCAGGGCAGGCTGGACCAGGCGGTGGTCTGGTACCGGATGGCGGCGGCGCCCAAGACCGATCCGGCCGCGTCGATCCAGTTGGCCAACTACTACTACAATCTCGGCATGCCCCGCGAAGCGGTCGCCGCCCTGGACGACTGGCGGGAAAAGCCGGTCATCGGGCCGATCATCGAGGCCATCAAGTTCCTGGTGGCCGGCGACCACCAGGGCCTGATGCGGCTCGCACAGGCCGGGCTGGCCCAGCCAGAGCCCGATCCCGTCTGGCGCAGCGGCGTCGTCCTGGCCGGGGCGCATCTGGGCCAGTTCGATCTCGCCCGAGAGCAGCTGCTGGTGACCTCGCCGGAGTTGTTCGAGCCGACGCCCAAGGTCTCGCCCCGGCTCGCCAGCGATGCGGTTGGCGCGGCCTATGTCATCCAGCAGACGGGCGACCAGGGCCAGGCCCGCAGGGTCCTCCAGGCGGTGCTCGCCGCCACGGAGCCGAAGCCCGGCCTGCGCCAGATGAACGCCCGACGCATCGCCCGGGTCAAAGCCTACGCCATGCTGGGCGACAAGGACCGCGCCCTGGCGGAACTCCGCGCCGCCATCGATGCGGGCTACCGGGTCCTCTACGACATCGACGCCTTCACCCGGCTCGACCTCGACCCGACGACCCAGTCCCTGCGCGGCGAGCCGCGCTTCAGGGCCATGATCCGCGAGGTCGAGGCGTCCAACGACACCATGCGCCGAGCCATTCTCGCCAGGACCCCGGCGGTCGCCTCGCGGGCGCCCCTGCATTCGCGCATGGCCGGGGTTTGGAAACCGTCGATTGCCTATTCCCCCGGCTAGCTTGACCTTGACCGCCTGATCACGGGAAGGACCCGCCATGTTCGTCGGCCACTACGCCGCCTCCCTCGCCGCCAAGGCGATCGAGCCCCGCGCTCCGCTCTGGACCTATGTCATCGGGGCCCAGCTCATCGACATCGGCTGGGGCGGCCTGATCATGGCCGGCGTTGAGAAGGTGCGCATCGATCCGACCCTGCCCGGATCGAGCCTCGACCTCTATCACATGCCCTATACCCACAGCCTGCCGGCGGTGGTGCTCTGGTCGCTGGCCGGCGCCTTGGCGGTCCGGTTCGTCCTGCGCCTGCCGGTGCGGGCGGCGGTGTTCGTCGGCCTGGCGGTCTTCTCCCACTGGATCCTCGACCTCCTGGTCCACCGCCCGGACCTGGAACTCTGGTTCGGCGACGGCAAGGTTGGCTTCGGCCTCTGGAACTATCCGGTCCCGGAACAGGCCGTGGAGATCGGCCTGTTGGCGCTCGGCGCCGCGGCCTGGGCCTGGCTGCGCGGACGCGCGGGCCAGTCGCTGTGGCCGGTGCTGGCCTTCCTCGCCCTGCTGGTGGCGGTCCAGATCGCCGCCATGCTGCCGCCGCTGGGCGGAGACCCGGTCTCCATGGGCGGTTCGGCGATCGCGGTCTACCTCGTTGTCGGCCTCGCCGCCTGGGCTGCCGACCGCCGCAAGGCTGCGTGACCCGGCGGCATGCTTGCCCACGGCGAAGTTCCGCGCATAGTTCCTCCCAAAGGCCGCGACTGAACGGCCCATTGGGAGGCGCTAGCATGAACACGCTGAAACTGGCGGCGGCGCTCGCCGCCACCGCCCTGCTCGCAGCCTGTGGCCAGGGCGGGACCAAGGCCGGGAATGTCGACGGGGCTCGAATCGCCGCAGCCGTCGGAAACGGCGAATGGCTCTCCTATGGCCGGACCTATGACGAGCAGCGCTACAGCCCGCTCGACAAGATCAACGCCTCCAACGTCGCCGGGCTCGGCCTGGCCTGGATGCACGAGTTCGACACCGATCGCGGCCAGGAGGCGACGCCGATCATGGTCGATGGGGTGCTCTACACCACCTCCGCCTGGTCCAAGGTCTACGCCTTCGACGCCAAGACCGGCGAGCTCAAGTGGTCCTACGACCCCAAGATCAAGGGCGAGAAGGCCTTCGACGCCTGCTGCGACGTGGTCAACCGTGGTGTCGCCGTCTGGAAGGGCAAGGTCTATGTCGGCACGCTCGACGGCCGGCTGATCGCGCTCGACGCCGCCACGGGAACCGAGGCCTGGTCCGTCCAGACCACCGACACGGCCAAACCCTACACGATCACCGGCGCGCCGCGGGTCATCAAGGACAAGGTGCTGATCGGCAACGGCGGCGGGGAATACGGCGTCCGCGGCTACCTCTCGGCCTATGACGCGGCCAGCGGCAAGCTGGTCTGGCGGTTCTACACCACGCCCAATCCCACCGGGGCGCCCGACAACGCCGCCTCCGACAAGGTCATGAAGGAGAAGGGCGCGGCCACCTGGTTCGGCGAGGGCTGGAAGGTCACCGGCGGCGGCGGCACGGTCTGGGACGCCATGGCCTACGACCCCGAGCTCGACCTCCTCTATGCCGGGGTCGGCAACGGTTCGCCCTGGAACCATGTGAAGCGCTCGGACGGCAAGGGCGACAACCTGTTCCTCTCCTCGATCCTGGCGCTGAAGCCCGACACCGGCGAATATGTCTGGCACTACCAGACCACCCCGGGCGAAAGCTGGGACTACACCGCCACCCAGCACATCATGCTGGCCGACCTGACCGTCGACGGCGCGCCGCGCAAGGTGCTGATGCAGGCGCCCAAGAACGGCTTCTTCTACGTGCTGGACCGCGCCACCGGCGCGCTGATCTCCGCCAAGCCCTTCGTGCCGATCACCTGGTCCTCCGGTGTCGACATGAAGACCGGGCGGCCGATCGAGAACCCCGGCGTGCGCTACGAGAAGGCGGCGTCGCTGCAGATCCCCGCCCCCTTCGGCGCCCACAACTGGCACCCCATGGCCTTCAACCCGAAGGAAGGGTTGGTCTATATCCCGGCTCAGGTGGTCCCGTTCGCCTACACGCCGGACGCCGGCTACACCTATCGCGCCGGGGGCTGGAACGTCGGCACCGACTTCCTGGCCAATGCGCTACCCAGCGACAAGGCCCAGGTCGCGGCG
The DNA here is from genome assembly GCF_030697925.1 of Phenylobacterium sp. Taxonomy (GTDB): domain Bacteria; phylum Pseudomonadota; class Alphaproteobacteria; order Caulobacterales; family Caulobacteraceae; genus Phenylobacterium. The sequence continues at coordinate 37,121 of NZ_JAUYOJ010000237.1, forward strand.
GTCAAGGCCATGGTCAAGGGCCAGCTGATCGCCTGGGATCCCGTGGCCCAGAAGGCCCGCTTCACCATCGAGCATCCGCACTTCTGGAACGCCGGCGTGCTGTCGACCGCCGGCGGCCTGATCTTCCAGGGCGCGGCCCAGGGCGAGTTCGCGGCCTACGGCGCCGGCGACGGCAAGAAGTTGTGGGCCTACAAGACCGACAACGGGGTCATCGCCCCACCCTCCACCTACGAGATCGATGGCGAGCAGTATGTAGCCCTGATGGTCGGCTATGGTGGAGCCGGCGCCCTGTCTGCGCCCTTCCTTCTGCCCGACCGTCCGCGGCTGCCCGGCCGGCTGATGGTCTTCAAGCTGGGCGGCAAGGCGGTCGCACCGGCCTATGTGCGGCCGGAGGTGGCGACCCTCGACCTCACCGGCGTGACCTCGACCGGCGACGCCAAGCGCGGCTTCGCCCTATTCCACCAGAACTGCCAAGTCTGCCACGGACCCAACGCCACCGGGACCTTCCTGCCCGACCTGAAGCGCTCGCAGATGCTGCTGTCAGCCGAGAGCTGGAAGTCGGTGGTGATCGACGGGGCCCTGGCCACACGCGGCATGGCCAGCTTCAGCCGCTTCTTCGACGCCCAGGGCGCCGAGGACCTGCGGGCCTATGTTCTCACCGAGGCCAAGGGCGCCGCGGCGCCCGCCGTCCCTCCGGTCAAGGGCGGACCTCCGCCCAAGACCTGACCCAGCCGCCGGCCATGTGCGGACTCCTCTTCCTCTCCACCCGTCTTTCGGGGGGAGAGGGTAGGGTGAGGGGGGTGTCTCCGCTGCACTGAGCAGACTGCTAGACCGGATTGCGCCGCTTCGCGCCGCATCCCCTCACCCTACCCTCTACCCTCGAGCGGGGAGAGGAAGAGCGCTTTCGCCTGCTTGAGGATGACGAAGTTGAGGGGCTTGCGCGAAATCCCAGAGGCGCTAGCGTCAAGAAATGACACCGGTGTCCAAGTTCCTCCTCGCGGCCTTGGCCGTGCTCACCCTCGGCGCGGCCAGTCCCGCCGGACCGCACACGCGGCAGTTCCCGATCTGGCCCGGCGCGGCGCCCGGCGGCGAACGCGCGACCGCCAGGGAAGAGGTCATCGAGCGGCGCAAGTCTCCCGACGCCCTCAGGGACCGCATCGTCCGCGGTGTCGTCACCCCCACCCTGGTGGTCTTCCGCCCCGACCGCCCCAATGGCGCGGCGATCCTCATGGCGCCGGGCGGCGGCTATGCCTGGGTGGTGATGGACAAGGAGGGCTACGAGGCCGCCGAGCTGTTCGCGGCCCGCGGCGTCACCGTCTTCGTCATGTCCTACCGCCTGCCCCATGAGGGCTGGGCGGCGGGTCCCGACGTGGCCCTGCAGGACAGCCAGCGAGCCCTGCGGCTGATCCGGAGCCGCGCCGCCGAATTCGGCGTCGACCCGAAACGCATCGGCGTCATGGGCTTCTCGGCCGGTGGCCACGTGGCGGGCGAACTCACCCTGGCCTGGGACAAGCCGGTCTACGCCCCGGTGGATGCCGCCGACGCCCTGTCGGCGCGGCCGGACTTCTCGGTGCTGATGTACCCGGTGGCGACCATGAAGCCGCCCTTCGCCCATGCCGGCTCGCGCCGCAACCTGCTGGGCGAGACGCCGACCCCGGCCCAGGAGGCCGCCTATTCCCTGGAGGCCCAGGCCCGCTCGGACGCCCCGCCCGTCCTGCTCATCCATGCCGCCGACGACTTCAGCGTGCCGGTGGAGAACGCGCTCGCCCTGTTCGACGCCCTGCGCGCCAAGAAGATTCCGGCCGAACTGCACGTCTTCGAGGAGGGCGGCCACGGATTCGGCCTGCGCTTCGCGGTCGGCAAGCCGGTGGCGGCCTGGCCGGAGATCACGCTGAAGTGGATGGAACGGAAGCGGTTTATGGGGGCTGCCCGCTAGGAGCCGCGCCGGGGAGAGGCTATCTGTCCGCCCATGAACGCTCCCGTGAAACTGGACACCCTGCCGCAATGGCGGCTCGACGACCTCTATGTGGGCCGCGAGGATCCCCGCATCGAGACCGATCTGGCCGCCGCCAAGGCCGCCAATGATGAGCTGATCAAGCTGAAGGGCCGCTTCGTGGCCATGCGCGGCGAACCGCTGCGCCTGGGCGAACTGCTGGACCACGGCGTCACGCTCTACGAGACCGCCACCAACGGCCTGTGGGGCGTCGGCGCCTACGCCTCCCTCGCCGCTTCCGTCGCCCGCGACGACGCGGCCTGGGCCAAGTTCGAGGGCGACCTGCGGACCCGCTCCTCGCAGATCGCCGCCGAAAGCCTGTTCTTCACCCTCGAGCTCAACCAACTCGAGGACAACGAAATCGAGATGGCCTTCAAGGCCCATCCCCCCGCCGCCCGCTGGCGGCCCTGGATGCGCCGGGTGCGGCTGTCGCGGCCGCACGAGCTGTCGCCCGACCTGGAGCGCATCCTGATCGACCGCGGCCCGGCCGTGGCCAACTGGACCCGCCTCTTTGACGAGACCCTGGCCCGGCTGGTCGCCAAGGTTGGTGGCGAGAAGCTTACCCTGCCCGAGGCGCTGAACCGCCTGTCGGACCCCGACGCCGCCCGCCGCAAGCAGGCCGCCCACGGCTTGGCCAAGGCCCTGGAGGAACGCACCCCCAACCTGGCGCTCGCCATGAACACCCTGGCCTTCGAGAAGCAGGTCGAGGATCGCTGGCGGAAATATCCCGACCCCGCCGCCTCGCGCCACATCGCCAACGAGGTGGACGCCGACGCCGTCGAGGCCCTGGAGGCCGCGGTTGTTGAGGGCTATCCCTCGATCAGCCACCGCTACTATGCGCTGAAGGCCAAGGTCATGGGCCGCAAGACCCTCGACTACTGGGACCGCAACGCGCCGCTCGACACCGCCCAGCCGCGCACCTACGGCTGGGACGAGGCCAAGGGCATGGTGCTGGAGAGCTTCTCCGACCTGGCGCCCAAGTTCGCCGACACCGCCCAGACCTTCTTCGCCCAGCCCTGGATCGACGCCCGGCCCCGGGCCGGCAAGCAGTCGGGCGCCTACTCCCACCCGGTGACCGCCAACCGCCATCCCTATGTGTTCATGAACTATATGGGCGAGCGGCGCGATGTCCTGACCCTGGCCCACGAGCTGGGCCACGCGGTCCACCAGACCCTGTGCAGCCCGCTGGGCACCCTGCTGGCCGACACGCCGCTGACGCTCGCCGAGACCGCCTCGATCTTCGGCGAGGGCCTGGTGTTCGAACGACTGCTGGCCGGCGCCTCCAAGGCCGAGCGGATGGGCCTGCTGGCCGGCAAGATCGAGGACGGCCTCAACACCGTCGTCCGCCAGATCGCGTTCCACCGGTTCGAGACCCGCTTCCACGCCGCGCGGCTGGAGGGCGAACTGTCGCCCGACCACATCAGCGGCCTGTGGCTGGACGTTATGTCCGAGAGCCTCGGTCCGGCCGTGAAGCTCAACGCCGGCTACGAGCACTACTGGGCCTATGTCAGCCACTTCGTGCACGCGCCCTTCTATGTCTACGCCTACGCCTTCGGCGACCTGCTGGTGCGCGGCCTGATGGAGAAGCGCCGCGAGGATCCCAAGGCCTTCGCGCCGCTCTACGAGGATCTGCTCGCCGCCGGCGGCACCCGCACCTATGTGGAGGCCCTGAAGCCCTTCGGCCTCAACCCTCGCGAAAAGGCCTTCTGGGCGGCCGGCGTGAAGCAGCTCGAACGCCTGGTCGACGAGTTCGACGAGCTGGTGGGGTAGGGGCGCTTCAAACCCCCACCGTCCCGTCGCCGAAAGAGGCGACGCGCCACCTCCCCCAAACCGCGCCACGCGCCGGGGGAGGATCTAAGAGCGCCCAGATGCTCCCCTTCTGGGGGAGCTGTCAGCGAAGCTGACTGAGGGGGACTTTGACTCATGTTCGGGTCGGGGTCTGAATCGCCCTGCTAGCCCAGCGGAATCCAGATCTCGAGGCCGCCCATTCCGGTCAGGATGTCGAAGGTGGGCCGGTGGCGCTCGATGCTGGGCGCCTCGGCCAGGGTCTTGCCGTTGTCCGGCAGCCAGTCGTTCCAGATCACGCCATAGGTCTGGCGGATGGTCGAAACGTGGTCGTCGTGCGCGAACACCGCATAGTCCCGCGGCGGGATGCGCAGGCGGGAGAGGTCGTTCGGGACCCCGAAGAAGTCCCGCACTTCGGCGGCGGCTAGGTACACGAACCGGCCCTCGTCGTCCGGATCGGCCACCACCCCGATGGGGATCGGCTGGACCCGGTTCTCGATCTCGCCGAAGCGCGGTCCGAACCGCCGCCAGAGGCCGGTGATCGTCGGCCAGTCTTCGAAGGCGCAGCGCTGGGAGAGCCCGGCCGCCAGGATTTCGCCCGCCGCCTCGAGCCGCGGGGGCGGCAAGGCCGGAGCCGTCCGGCTGGGGGCGATCATGGGTTCGGCGAGGACCAGGCCCTCGGTCGAGCCGCGACGGCGGATCGCCTCGGGAGTCGCGCCGAACTGGGCCCGGAAGGCCCGCGAGAAGGCCTCGTGCGAGGCGTAGCCGCTCTCCAGGGCCAGACCCAGGATGTCGCCGGCGCCCCCGGCCAGGGCGGCCGCCGCGTCGCTGAGCCGGCGACCGCGCACATAGTCCATCACCGGCCGGCCCGCGACCTCGCGAAACGTGTGGGCCAGATGATGGCGCGAGACGCCGCAGGCTTCCGCGATCCCGGCCAGGGTCAGCTCGCGGCCCAGGTTGCGGTCGATGGTCCAGAGCGCCCGGTTGGTCAGCGACATGGGCCCACCCTTCCGCGACCCGCAATCCCGATCAAGCCCGCGCCGCCCGGTCCGGCTAGGCAGTCGTCGACCAACAGCCGCCAGGGGATTTTGCGTCATGGAGTATCAAACCGCGACCCGTCTCGTCGCCGACCTGCGCTCGCGCCGGGTGTCGGCCACGGAGCTGCTCGACCACGCCGTCGGCCGCATCGAGGCTCTGGATGGGGCGATCAACGCCGTCGTGGTCCGCGACTTCGACCGCGCCCGGTCCGAGGCTCGCAAGGCCGACATGGCCCTGGCCGCCGGCGACACGCGGCCGCTGCTGGGTCTGCCGATGACGGTGAAGGAGGCTTTCAACGTGGCGGGCCTGCCCACCACCTGGGGCCTGCCGGGCGCGCGGGATATCCCGGTCCTCGAGGACGCCGTGGTCGTCGCGCGCCTGAAGGCGGCCGGCGCGATCGTCATCGGCAAGACCAATGTCCCGACCATGCTGGCCGACTGGCAGAGCGCCAACCCGGTCCATGGCGTCACCCGCAATCCCTGGGACCTCTCGCGCACCCCGGGCGGATCGTCTGGCGGCGGGGCCGCGGCCCTGGCCGCCGGCTTCGTGTCGCTGGAGTTCGGCTCGGACCTGGCCTCGTCGCTGCGGGCGCCGGCCCACTTCTGCGGAGTCTACGCGCACAAGCCGTCCCACGGCCTGATCCCGTCCCGCGGCTTCGTCCCGCCCGGCGTACCGGCGACCTGCCCGGCCCCGGCGATCGATCTCGCCGTGGTGGGTCCGATGGCCCGCTGCGCCGACGACCTCGCCCTGGCGCTGGAGGTCACCGCCGGTCCCGACGCCCATGAAGCGGTCGGCTACCGTCTCCAGCTGCCGCCACCGCGCCACGATGCGCTGAAGGACCACCGGGTCCTGGTGCTCGACCAGCATCCCCTGCTGCCCAACGCCGACAGCATCCGGGCGGCCCTGGCCGAACGCGCCGCGCGGCTGGAGGCCCTGGGCTGTCGGGTCGGGCGGGAGAGCCCGCACCTGCCGGATCTGGCGCAGGCGGCGGCGACCTTCATCGAACTTCTAATGGCCCAGATGAGCGCCGACTCCCCGGACTCGGCCTTCGCCCAGGCCCGCATGGCCGCCGAGGGCCTGCCGGTGGGCGTCGATCCCATGACCTCGGCCGCCGTGCGCGGCGGCGCGCTCAGCCACCGCGACTGGATCATCGCCGACCGTCTGCGCATGGCCTTCGCCCACCAGTGGCGCGAGCTGTTCCGCGACTGGGACGTGGTGCTATGTCCGGCCATGCCAACGGCGGCCTTGCCGCTCAACGGCTCCGGTGGGCCGGCCATGATCCAGATCGACGGCGCAGCCGTACAGTACGAAGCACAGCCGCTCTGGGGGACGCTCGCGACCCTGACCGGCAACCCGGCGACGGCTTTCCCCATCGGCCTGGACGGTCAGGGCCTGCCGATCGGCGCCCAGGCGGTCGGGTCCTTCCTCGAAGACCGCACGACGATCGCCTTCGCAGGCCTGATGGCCCGGGAGTTCGGCGGTTTCACCCCGCCGCCGACGCCCTGGCGCGGCTAGAGGCCCAGCACCGCCTTGGCCATGATGTTGCGCTGGATCTCGTTGGTGCCGGCATAGATCGAGGCGGCCCGGTCGTTCAGGTACTTGGCGGCCACCGTCAGGCTGTGGTCGGGGCCCACATAGCCCTGGTCGGCGGGCGGCCGGTAGTTGGGCGTCGGGCCGCCGGGCCGGGTGGCGTGGGGCTGGTAGGCGGCGGCGTAGTCGCCGGCGGCCTCCAGGGCCAGTTCGGTCAGCCGCTGGCTGAGCTCGGTGCCCACCGTCTTCATCATCGAGGACTTGGCGCCCGGCGCGTCCCCCTGGCTGAGGTTCGACAGGATCTGCAGCTCCACCGCCGCCAAGGCGTCGATCTCGATGGCGAGCTGGGCGAGGCGCGAACCGAAGCCGGGATCGGTCAGCACGGCTTCCTTGGCGGCCATCTCCCGGATGCGGTCGAGCCGCGCCTTGAGGCCCGGCGTCGAGACCCCGCCGCCGCGCTCGAACTCCATCAGGTACTTGGCGACCGTCCAGCCCTCGCCGACCTTGCCCACCACATTGGCCTTGGGCACGCGCACGTCGGTGAAGAAGACGTCGTTCTGGAAGTGCTCGCCCGACAGCATCAGGATCGGGCGCACCTCGATTCCCGGCGTCGTCATGTCGATCAGCAGGAAGGTGATCCCCTGCTGGGGGATGCGCTCCTGGGAGGTGCGCACCAGGCAGAAGATCCAGTTGGCGACATTGGCGTGGGTGGTCCACAGCTTGTGGCCCGTACAGACGAAATGGTCGCCATCGTCCACCGCGGCCATCTGCAGGGAGGCGAGGTCCGACCCCGAGGCCGGCTCTGAATAGCCCTGGCACCATTGGTGCTCGCCGGTCAGCATGCGCGGCAGGTAGTGGGCTTTCTGCTCGGGCGAGCCGTGACCGATCAGCACCGGGCCGCACATGCCGATCCCCATGGGCGACAGGGGCGGGGCGCCGGCGGCAGCCAGTTCCTGTGCGAAGATGTAGCGCTGGGCCGCGCTCCAGCCGCAGCCGCCATATTCCACGGGCCAGGCCGGCGCCGCCCAGCCGCGGGCGTGCAGGATCGCCTGCCAGGCCACGGAGAGTTCGTGCGGCGCGTAGACGCTGGTCATCAGCCGCGTCTCACGCCGCATGGCCGGGGTCAGCTCCGCATCGAGGAAGGCGCGGACCTCGTCGCGGAAGGCGAGGTCTTCCGGGCTCCAGGCGACATGCATCGAACGCTCCCTTCGATCTTTCGGGGGAGTTTGAGCAGGTGACGGCAGGGCAGGCTAGTGTCCCGATTCCGAAGTTCGCGTGCGCTTGTGGCAAGCTCCGACGAACGTCAGATCCAGCACACTAGTCCCGGATCAGCAGCGCGATCAGGGCCTCGGCATGGGCCTCGATCTCGGCCTCGGTGGCGGTGTCGACGCCATAGGCGTGGCGCACCTCGCCGGCCAGGGTGAATGGGGCCTGGGCCGCGGCCGACATCATGTAGATCAGGCGCCGCGGCTCCATCCGCGGCAGGCGGCCTTCATCCATGAGGGCCGTCAGGGTCCTGTGCGCCGCGCGGTGCTGCGGCCCCACGATCTGCTCGGCGATCCAGGCGGTGCGATCAGAATCCCCGACGGTCTCGTGGACCATGATCCGCGCGTGCTCGGGATGCTTGGCGCAGTAGCGAACATAGTCGCGCAGGTACTGCTTGAAGCGTTCCACCAGCGGCTGGCCACGGGTCGAACGCCAGCTCACCGCGCGGTCGGCGTTCATCCGATCGATCAGCTGGCCCAGAGCAGAGCGCCAGAGCGTGGCCTTGTCCGTGAAGTGGTAGCGCACCAGGCTGTGCTCGACGCCGGCCTTGGTGGCGATGTCGCGCAGGGCGACACCCTCGAACCCCCGCTCGGAGAACAGGGTCAGCGCGGCCTGCTGGATGAGGCGTCTCGTCTCCTCCACCGGACGCGCGTCCCGCGCCGGCCGGCCCCGCTGTCTCGTCGCCGTCTCGACCATGACTCTATTATTGCCCAAATGGGCTAAAATAGCTAGCGTGACCCGAGAACCAGTCGAGAAAGCTCCCAAATGCCGACCCAGCCTTGGATGGACACCAGCCTGTCGCCCGACGCTCGGGCCGAGCTGCTGATCGCCGAACTGACCCTCGACGAGATGATCTCCCTCGTCCACGGCCCCATGCCGGCCCTGGTCTCCCCCCCGCCGGCCGATGCGGCCATGGGGGCGGGCTACATCCCCGGCGTGGCGCGGCTGGGCATTCCGCCGCTCAACGAGACCGACGCCAGCCTGGGCATCGCCAATCCGCGCAAGGTCCGTCCGGGCGACGGCGCCACCGGCCTGCCGTCGGGCCTGGCTCTGGCCTCGACCTGGGACCCGGAGTTGGCCTATGCCGCCGGCGCCATGGTCGGCTCCGAGGCCCGCGATAAGGGCTTCAACGTCCTGCTGGGCGGCGGGGCGAACCTGACCAGGGAGCCGCGCTGCGGGCGCAACTTCGAATATCTGGGCGAAGACCCGCTGCTGGCCGGGGTGCTGGCGGGCGAAGCGATCCGCGGGGCCCAGTCCAACGACATCGTCTGCACGCTGAAGCACTTCGCGCTCAACGACCAGGAGACCTGCCGCCACGTGGTCGACGCCCGCATCGACGAGGGCGCCCTGCGCGAGAGCGACCTGCTGGCCTTCCAGATCGCCATCGAGCGTGGCGATCCCGGCTCGGTCATGTGCGCCTACAACCGGGTCAACGGCGAGTGGGCCGGCGAGAACGACTTCCTGCTGAACCAGGTGCTCAAGCGTGATTGGGGCTACGCCGGCTGGGTCATGAGCGACTGGGGCGCGGTCCACACCACCGCCAAGGCGGCCCTGGCCGGCCTCGACCAGGAGAGCGGCGAGCAGCTCGACAAGCAGGTCTATTTCGGCGAGCTGCTGAAGGAGGCGGTGCAACAGGGCGAGGTCCCGTTCGAGCGGCTCTCGAACATGGTCCATCGAATCCTGCGCAGCCTGATCGCCCATGGCGTCTTCGACCGCCCCGCCGAGCGGCGCGAGACCGACTACCAGGCCAACGCCCAGGTCGCCCAAGCCGCCGCCGAGGCCGGCATCGTGCTGCTGAAGAACGATGGCGTCCTGCCGCTCGCGGGCGTGCGAAGGGTGGCGTTGATCGGGGCCCACGCCGATGTGGGCGTGCTCTCCGGCGGCGGCTCGTCCCAGGTGCTCGCGCCGGGCGAACAGGGGCTGGAGATCCCGGTGACCATGGGGCCGTCCTCGGCCTTCTCGCGGATCACCTACCATCCCTCCGCGCCGCTGACCGCCCTGCGGGGCCTGCTGGGCAACGTGGCGGTGACCTATGACGCCGGGACCGATCCCGTGACCGCCGCGCAGGCCGCGCGTGACGCCGACGTGGCCATCGTCTTCGCCGACCAGTGGTGCACCGAGGCCGAGGACCTGCCGACGCTCAGCCTGCCGGGCGACCAGGACGCCCTGATCGCCGCCGTGGCCAAGGCCAATCCGAAGACGGTGGTGGTGCTCGAAACCGGGACCCCGGTCCTGACGCCATGGCTGGATGACGTCGCCGCCCTGCTGCAGGCCTGGTATCCTGGCGTGCGCGGCGGAGAGGCCATCGCCCGCGTCCTGACCGGCGAGGTGAACCCCTCGGGCCGCCTGCCGATCAGCTTCCCCCGTTCCACCGAGGATCTGGTCCGCCCGCAGATCCCCGGCATGATCTTCGGCCCGCCGGTGGAGGGGAAGACCATCCCCACCTCCTTCCCGGGCGTGCAGCAGCACAAGGGCCGGTTCTCGGTCGAGCACCCGGAGGGCGCCGACGTCGGCTATCGCTGGTTCGCCCGGGCCGCGAAGCCGACCCAGTTCCCCTTCGGCTTCGGCCTCTCCTATTCGCGGTTCAGTTACTCCGGCCTATCGGTCGGCGGTGGCGAGACCCTGACCGTGAGTTTCGACGTCACCAATACCGGCGATCGCGCCGGGATCGACACGCCGCAGGTCTATGCGACGGTGGCCGGCGGCCCGCGCCTGATCGGCTGGTCCCGCGAGGCCCTGGCGCCGGGCGAGACCCGCCGGGTGACGGTGGTCGCCGATCCCCGCTTGCTGGCGAGCTACGACGTCAGCCTGCCCGGCTGGCGCATCGCCGCGGGCAAGGTCGAAGTGGTCGTCGGGACATCGGTGGAGACGATGACCCTGCGCGGCGAGGCGACGCTGATGGCGCGGACGCTCGCACCGTAGCAATCGGTAACCCGCCATTGAGGCCACTGGAGGATCATCCGGAGCCTGCGCCCGGGAGATTGGCCTGATGACTCTCGTCCTGATCCTGCTCGTCGCCGCGCCGCTGCTCGTCGGCGGGTTGCTGACCTGGCGAGCACGACGGCGTGTCGCCGCGCTCGATGCGGAGACCCGCGAGGAGGTCGAGGCGATGCTGATTCGGGTGAACGCGCGTGGTCACCAGCGTCAGGACGATAGCGTCAGCGGCGGCGGTTGGTGGAGCCTCCATGGCGACGGAGATGGCGGCGACGGCGGCGAATGACCCCCGCGCCCGGGTCTACTTCGGATAGGCCACCGGATACGGCCCGTTGAGCGTCTTGTAGCGGTCGCGCAGCTCGGTCTGGCGGGAGGTCATCGGCTGGCTCACGCCCTTGATGAACACCGCGGTGGCCTGGGAGAGCGGCTCGAGGGGATCGCCGGTCCAGATCACCAGGTCGGCGTCCTTGCCGGCCTCGATGGAGCCGATGCTGTCGGCCACGCCGAAGATCTTGGCCGGGTTGATCGTCACGGCCGCCAGGGCCGCCGAATAGGGCATGCCGTAGGCCACCGCGTTGCCGGCGTTGTAGCGCATCTCCCGCACGCGGTGGCCGCCGCCCGATCCCTCGATGGCCACCGTCACGCCGGCGGCCTGCAGGCGCGCGGCGTTCTCCAGCGTGGAGGCCAGCAGCTCGAAGCTCTCCGGTCGGTCGCTCAGGGGATCGGTCAGCACCGGGACCCCGGCCGCGGCGATCTCGCGCGCGGCCATCCAGCCTTCTTCCGCCCCGCTGAGGATCAGCTTGACCCCCTCCTCGCGGGCGAACTTCAGGACGGCGCGGATGTCGGAGACCCTGTGCACCGAGGCGATGATCGGCATCCGGCCCTGGATCACCGGGATCAGGGCCTCGAGATCGGCCTTGGACAGAGCCAGGTCGCGCACGCCGGCTCGGTCATAGGCGGCCTTGTCGCGCATGTAGTCGCGCACGTCGCGGAAGGCGGCCTTCAGCGCCACGATCTCGGCGCCGCGGGCGCCGCCGGCCACATTGGCCCCGCCGTCGCCGAAGGGGACCACCATGCCGACCTTCGGCTTGACCAGGATGTCGGGGCCCTCGGCCAGGTGGATCACCGCGGCCTGGCCGGCGAACAGGGCGTGGGACTTGGAGTCCCCGCCGCCGCCGGCTGTGTACTGCTCGGCCTCGCCGCCGTCGTCGGCGTGCTCGCCGCCCCCGCCGCCGCGCGCCGGGATGGGCGTGACGATGGCCCGGGTGATGCCCGCCAGCCGCGCCACCGGGATCAGGGTCGAGTCGGGATTGAGCGCGTACTGCACGTCGAAGGACGCGCCGATGTCTGGGTTGTCGACGGTGAGGTCGTCGCCCAGCGAGCGGACCTCCACGGCCCCCAGCAGGGCGTTGGTCGCCACCAGGCCGGGCGTCACCGTCGCGCCCTTGGCGTCGATGATCGTGACGCCCGAGGCGATGGATAGCGCCTTGTCGGCGCCGGCCACGGCGGTGATCTTGCCGTTCACGACCAGGATGGTCCCGTTGGCGATCTCGCCCGCCGCACCGGCGGTGAGGATCCGCGCATTGGTTATCGCCAGGTTCTGGGCCTGGCCCGGCGTGGCCAGGGCGGCGAGGGTCAGCGCCGCGAGGCTGACGGATAGGGTACGCATCAGCGGTTGGCCCCCTGGCCGAGTTCGAAGTCAGACTTGGGCTGGTAGCGCGGGTCCTTGCGGTCGTAGGCGATCGCCCCGTCCAGATAGACCCGCTCGGCGCGGGCGTAGATCGAGAAGGGGTTCTTGTCCCAAAGCACCACGTCGGCCCGCTTGCCGGGCTCCAGGGCGCCGGTGTCGCTGAGGCCCAGCGCCTTGGCTGGATTGGCGGTGATCCATCTCATCGCCTCGGCCTCGCTGATCTGCAGGCCTCCGGCGCGGCCGGCGGCGAGCGCCTCGGCGGCTTCCTGGTTCAGGCGCTGGATGACGTCGGGGTCGTCGGACTTGATGATCGCGCAGCCGCCGGCGGCGTGGACCAGGGCCGCATTGGCCTCGATGCCGTCCCAGGCCTCCAGCTTCGCCCCCCACCAGTTGGCCCAGGTGGCCGTGCAGATGTCGTTCTTCGCCAGGATGTCGGCGATCTTGTATGCCTCCGAGGCGTGGTGGAATGCGGTGATCTTGTAGCCGAACTCCTGGGCGATCCCGATCATCTGGACCATCTCGTCGGCCCGGTAGCAGTGGTTCTCCACCAGGATCTCGCCCTTCAGCACGCCCACCAGGGTCTCGAGCTGCAGGTCGCGCTTGGGGGGATCGGCCTTCTCGCCGCGATCGGCCTTGGCGCGGTAGTCCTCCCACTTGCGGGCGTAGTCGGCGGCGTTGATCCAGGCGGTCCGGTAGCCGGCCACATTGCCCATGCGGGTCGAGGGCGCGCGGGTGCGACCACCGTAAACCCGCTTGGGGTTCTCGCCGCAGGCCATCTTCAGGCCATAGGGCGCGCCGGGATATTTCATGTCCTGGGTGGTGCGGGCTGGTACGTTGCGCAGGGTGACGGAGCGACCGCCGATCAGGTTGCCGGACCCAGGCAGGACCATGATCGTGGTTACGCCCCCGGCGCGGGCGAGGTTGAAGCCCGGATCCTGCGGCCAGACCGAGTGTTCCGCCCAGACCTGGGCGGTGTTGGGATCGGTCAGCTCGTTGCCGTCGGAATGGGCCGGCACGGAGGGCGAAGGATAGACGCCCAGGTGAGAGTGAGTGTCGATGAGCCCCGGGGTCACATACTTGCCGCGCGCGTCGACCAGCTCATAGCCGGCGGGAGCGGCCAGGCCCGCGCCCACCGCCTCGACCTTGCCGTCGCGGATCAGCACCGTGCCGTTCTCGATCAGGCCGCCGGTCCCGGTGAAGACGCTGGCGCCGACCAGGGCGGTCGGGCGCGAGGGCAGGGGACGGTAGGTGGAGGCGTAGGGGGCGCCGTTGTTGGCGGCGTCCAGGCCCTTGGCCAGGGGCCGCGCCTTGGCGCTCTCCCCGGCGGGCTTCTTGGTGGGCGCCGCGCCCGTGGCGCAACCGCCCAGGGCCGTGGCCGCGATCAGCGCGACCGCCGTCCAAATTCGTCTCATCCCGGATATCCCCACAGTCTATTACCGGCGATAAGACACCATGGAGCTTGCCGGAAACAAGCCGATCCGGAGGAATATTTTGCGCAATTCTAGAGCTACCGAGGCACGGCCGCGCACCAGCGGCGCCGTAGGGGTCAGCATGGTCCGCGGCGCCCTCCTGGCACGCGCCCTTTCGCCGCTTGCCATTTTTCAAACGGACGTTAGTCACCTTGCGCCATGTCCGACGATCTGACCGAAGAGCAGGCCGCCGTCGTTCCAGACGGTTATGTCATCAATCTCTGGCAGCGCGGTTTCGGCCGCACGGTCGGTCCGTTCTATTCGAAGCGCGACGAGGCGGCGAACGCGGAGGTCATGGCCTTCCGGGTCGAGGAGCATCACGCCAACGGCATGAACAACTGCCACGGTGGCGTGCTGATGAGCTTCGCCGACATGGCCTGGGGCCGGGTGATCTCCAACCAGCGGGAGATCGGCTGGGTGACCGTGCGCCTGACCACCGACTTCCTCTCCGGCGCCCACATGGGCGACTGGGTGGAGGGGACTAGCGAGATCATCACCGAGCAGGACGATGTCTTCACCGTCCGCGGCCGGATTTGGTGCGGCGAGCGCACCCTGATCACCGGCGCCGGCGTCTACAAGGGGATCCGCTCCATCGTGCGCAAGCCGGGCGAGCGGGAAGTTCGAGGGGTGGCGTAGATGGCTTTGGATCCGGCGATCAAGGAAGGCGCGCCCGTCGGCTATGACGACCGGCCGATCCACTCCGAGCCCGGCGCCCTGCCGCCCGAGGTCCAGGCGCCGCTGGCGCCGTTCCGCGGACAGGAGCCTGACGCGCCCCAGTGGTTCCAGGACGCCATCGCCCAGGAGCCGGAGCGGACCTTTGTCGAGTCCCTGGGCACCAAGCTCGAACTCCTGACCTGGGGCGAGGTCGGCAAGCCCGGCCTCTTGTTGGCGCACGGTAACTCCGCCCATGCCGAGTGGTGGAGCTTCATCGCCCCGCTGCTGGCCACCGACTTCCGCGTGGCCTCGATGTCCCTTGCCGGGATGGGCGCCTCGGACTGGCGCGATAGTTACGCCTTCGACGACTTCGCCGAGGACGCCGAGGCCTGCGCCCGGGCCGCGGGCCTCTATGAGGGCGACCGCAAGCCGGTCTATGTCGGCCACTCCTTCGGCGGCTCGCAGGTGTTCTTCGCCGCGGTCAAGCATCCCGAGCGGATGCACGCGGCGATCCTGGTCGACGTCGGCTTCGGCGGTCCGCCGCCGGACTCGCCGGAAGGCAAGCGCATGCTGGAGGCCCAGCGCCAACAGCAGATCCGCAACATCCCCACCGCCGACCGCGCCAGTCGGGTCTATCCGACCATCGAGGCCGCGCTCGCCCGCTTCCGCTTCATGCCGCCCCAGGTGGCCGGCAACCTGTTCGTGGCCGACTTCATCGCCCGCCGCTCCCTGAAGCGCGCGCCGCTGGAGGACGGTTCGGGCGAGGGCTGGACCTGGCGGTTCGATCCCAACATGTGGAACAAGCTGGACCGCAGCGGGATGATGGGCATGACCTCGCAGGGCAAGCCCAAGGTCGCGGTGCCCATGGCCCACATCTACGGCGAACGCTCGGTGGTGATGAGCCGACGCGCGGAGGCCCAGCCGAGCCCGCTGCCGGACGACATCGTCGAGATCGCCATCCCCGATTCGGCTCACCACATCATGGTCGACCAGCCGCTGGCCCTGGTGGCCGCCCTGCGCGCCATGCTGGCGGTCTGGCCGGCTTGAGCCTGACGCCCGGTTCGTGTAGTTCCGGCCCCAACTGGTTTTATTTCGAGAAGAGAGACCGCCCCGCCATGGCATCCGACTATCACCGCGGCGACATGGACGTCCACGAGCAGACCTCGACCTACCACCTGTTCGTGATGATGGCGAAGTGGGGCTCCCTGGCGCTCGCCGCCCTGCTGATCTTCATCACGCTCTGGTTCTGCACCGACACCGGCTTCATCGGCAGCTTCATCACCGGCCTGGTGGTCAGCGGCGGCGGCTTCCTGGTGATGCGCGAGCACGAGACGCCCGAGCACTAGGTCCGGCCGGCGGGACCCACATCGCATCCGCTCCAGGCCAACGCTCCGACCCCCGCCGGAGCGTCCAGAAAATCTAACATTGCGCCTCAAACAACTGTTCGAACGTCACCGCTAGGTCCCTGGACAAGCCGTGACGGCCGCCCTTATGGTCCCCCAGCTTTCGTCGGATTTCAGGGGGACCGTAAGCGCATGGCCGTCATCGCCGTCACCAAGGAACGCCGCGCGGCGGAGACTCGCGTGGCTGCGACTCCAGAGACGGTGAAGAAGCTGATCGCCAGCGGGTTTTCGGTGGTGGTCGAGGCCGGCGCGGGGACGGCCGCCTCCTATCAGGACGCCGACTATGCGGCGGCCGGTGCGACCCTGGCCAAGACCGCCAAGGAGGCGATCGGCAA
The DNA here is from genome assembly GCF_030697925.1 of Phenylobacterium sp. Lineage (GTDB taxonomy): Bacteria > Pseudomonadota > Alphaproteobacteria > Caulobacterales > Caulobacteraceae > Phenylobacterium. The sequence continues at coordinate 53,218 of NZ_JAUYOJ010000237.1, forward strand.
GGCCGACATCCTGTTCAAGGTCCGCGCCCCGGCCGACGAGGAGATCGCGGCGCTGAAGTCCGGCGCCCTGGTGGTGGCCACGCTTAATCCGCACCAGGACAAGGATGCG